>NZ_BAAASZ010000020.1:200052-278830 GCF_039533145.1 Streptomyces macrosporus | reverse complement strand
CCGCCCCGCACAGAGCGTTCCGCAATCGGGCCGCCGTCACACGCCGGAGGGCACTTCCGACTTCTCGGCCGGGGAGCCGCCCTCGCCGCCGCTCGCGGCGTCGCGGCGGTTGTGCCGCACCGAGGTCCAGAAGGCGGCACCGATGAGGGCGACACCGATGAGGCCGGTGACGACCTCGTTGACGTGCCACCTGATGGTGATCAGCAGCAGGACGCCCAGGGCGCCGATGGCGTAGTGGGCGCCGTGCTCCAGGTAGCGGTACTCGTCCAGCGTCCCCTGGCGGACCAGGTAGACGGTGAGGGACCGGACGTACATCGCGCCGATGCCCAGGCCGAGCGCGATGAGGACCGGGTCGTTGGTGATGGCGAAGGCGCCGATGACGCCGTCGAAGGAGAAGGACGCGTCCAGGACCTCCAGGTAGAGGAACATGAAGAACGCGGCCTTGCCCGTGAGCAGGACCAACGAGGGCTGCTTGCCCGCGCGCCGGGCGGCCTCCTCGGCCTCGTGCTCCCTCTCCTCCTCCTCTTCGATCTTGTTCTCGAAGTGGCTGGAGAGTCCGTTGACGATGAGGTACGTCAGCAGACCGGCGACACCGGAGAGGAACACCGTCGCGGACTTGTCGGCGTGGCCGTCGTAGAGCACGGCATGGCTCGCCAGCGTGGTGCCCGCGAAGAGCAGGACGATCAGAGCGATGATCACGGACAGGCCCTCGACCTGGCCGAAACGGGCCAGCGGGCGCTCGATCGCCTTCAGCCAGTGGACGTCACGGTCCCTGTCGAAGATGAAGTTGAGGAAGATCATCAACAGGAACATGCCGCCGAAGGCCGCGATCGCCGGGTGGGCGTCGGTGACCAACTGCTCGTACCGCTCTTGGTCGTTGAGCGCCAGATCGACCGCCTCGATCGGCCCGAGCTGGGCCGAGACGGAGACGATCACGATGGGGAAGACCAGACGCATGCCGAAGACGGCGATCAGGATGCCGATGGTGAGGAAGATCTTCTGCCAGAAGGCGCTCATCTTCTTCAGCACACCGGCGTTGACGACCGCGTTGTCGAACGACAGTGAGATCTCCAGGATGGAGAGGATTCCCACAAGGGCGAATGCTTCCCACCCTCCGAACAAAAAGGCGGTGACGAGTCCGGCGGCGGTGACGCCGAAGGACCAGCCGAAAGTTCTCAGAACCACTGGCTACCCAATCTTCTCTATCGTGGGAATCCCCCCGCCCCGTGTGCGGTGGGGCCGCTGTTCGCGGTCCGCTTTACGAAACGTTTACTCCGAAGTCTAGGGCGATGCCCCTCAGCCCCGACGCGTACCCCTGGCCAACGGCCCGGAACTTCCATTCGCCGCCGTATCGGTAGAGCTCGCCGAAGATCATCGCGGTCTCGGAGGAGGCGTCCTCGGTGAGGTCGTAGCGCGCCAACTCGTTGCCGTCGTCCTGGTTGACCACCCTGATGTAGGCGTCGGTGACCTGCCCGAACGTCTGGCGGCGGGCGTCGGCGTCGTGGATCGACACCGCGAAGACCACCTTGTCCACCTGCCGGGGCACCAGGGTGAGGTCCACCAGGATCGTCTCGTCGTCGCCGCCCGTGCCGCCGACCAGTTCGTCGCCGGTGTGCTCGACCGAGCCCTCGGGGCTCTTGAGGTTGTTGTAGAAGACGAAGTACTGGTCGCCGAGGACCCGGCCGCCTTCGCACAGCAGCGCACTGGCGTCCAGGTCGAAGTCCGCGCCCGTGGTCGAGCGGGCCTTCCAGCCCAGACCGACCTGGACACGGGTCAGATTCGGTGCGGCCTTCGAGAGGGAGACATTGCCCCCCTTGGCGAGCGTGACGCCCATGATGCTGCTTCCTCTCCCGATGTGATGCGCCCAGGTGATGCGCCCAGTGTTGTCAAACCGCCCGGCGCCGCACACCTCCGGAACACGGAAGTCTGCGGCGCCGGACACTGCCGAGATCAGATGACGTCCATCGGCCGTACGCGGCGACCGACGGGTGTCAGACGTTCACGCCGAAGTCCTGGGCGATGCCGCGCAGTCCCGAGGCGTAGCCCTGACCGATGGCCCGGAACTTCCACTCCGCGCCGTGGCGGTACAGCTCGCCGAAGACCATGGCGGTCTCGGTGGAGGCGTCCTCGCTCAGGTCGTAACGGGCCAACTCCTTGCCGTCGGCCTGGTTCACCACGCGGATGTAGGCGTTGCGCACCTGGCCGAAGCTCTGCTGGCGGGCCTCGGCCTCGTAGATCGACACCGGGAAGACGATCTTCGCGACGTCCGCCGGCACCGCGGCGAGGTTCACCTTGATGACCTCGTCGTCGCCGTCGCCCTCGCCGGTGAGGTTGTCGCCGGTGTGCTCGACCGAGCCGTCGGGGCTCTTGAGGTTGTTGAAGAAGACGAAGTTCAGGTCGTTGGCGACCTTCCCCTCGGCGTTCGTCAGCAGCGCGCTGGCGTCCAGGTCGAAGTCCGCGCCCGTGGTGGTGCGGGCGTCCCAGCCCAGCCCGACCATCACGGCGGTCAGGTTGGGGGCTTCCTTGGTCAGCGAGACGTTGCCGCCCTTGCTGAGGCTGACTCCCACGAGTCCTCCTGGATGTTCGAAAGGAGCACTGCGTGCCCCCGTACACGGATGCCGTTGGATAACGAGTCGATCCTAGTGATCGGTTCCCCGCGCCTGCAGGGACTCAGAGACTTTCGAGGGCCTTCGCGTACTCGCTCAGGTCGCGCGCCTCGGGGATCGCGTTGACCACCGTCCAGCGCACCACCCCGTCCTTGTCGATGATGAAGGTGCCGCGCACCGCGCAGCCCTTTTCCTCGTCGAAGACGCCGTATTCGCGCGCGACGTTTCCGTGCGGCCAGAAGTCGGAGAGCAGCGGGTAGTCGAGCCCCTCCTGTTCCGCGAAGACGCGCAGCGAGAACGGGGAGTCGCACGAGACGGCCAGGAGCTGGACGTCGTCGTTGACGAAGCGGGGCAGTTCGTCGCGCAGGGCGCACAGCTCACCGGTGCACACCCCGGTGAAGGCGAAGGGGTAGAAGAGCAGGACGACGTTCTTCCGTCCCTTGAAGTCCGCGAGCCGCACGGTCTCGCCGTGCTGGTTCCTCAGCTCGAACTCCGGAGCCTTGGTGCCCACCTCGATCGCCATGGAACGCCTTTCCCTTCGGTAGGTGACGTCCCCACCCTACGCACGAGCCCCCGTTCGGCGGATGCCGGACGGGGGCTCGGACGGTTCGCGGTCCGCGCTGTCAGCGCTTTCCGGTGCGAGCGGTCTTGGGGGTGACCAGACGGCTGCCCGTCCAGTCCTTGCCCGCGTTGACGGTGCTGGTCTGGGCCAGACCCGCGGTCTGGGCCGCCTCTCCGATCTCGCTGGGTTCGACGTACCCGGGCCGACCGGTCTTCGGAGTCATCAGCCAGACCGGGGCACCGTCCTCGATCAACGTGATGGCGTCCACCAGCGCGTCCGTCAGATCGCCGTCGTCCTCGCGGAACCACAGGACCACGGCGTCGGCCATGTCGTCGTAGTCTTCACCGACGAGCTCCTGGCCCGTGATGGCCTCGATTCCCTCACGGAGTGCCTGCTCGGCGTCGTCGTCGTAACCGAGCTCCTGGACCACCTGCCCGGGCTGGAAACCCAGCCTTGCGGCGGGGTTGGTCCGCTCCTCCGCGTGGTCCGCGGTCGCGCTCACGGATTGCCTCCTGTCATCTTTCGAAAGTACGGGTGCCCGCGCAGGTGCGCGGTGCATTGGGCGTAGTCCACACGTGCCGGACCGATCGCGCAAGTACCCGGCCGCCGATCCCGCCCAAACGTTGACTTGTCGCCGCACACCACCTGAACCAGCGTGGCGCACGACACGGCCGTATGCCTATTTTGCCCCATTGAGTGGGGGAACCGGAGAGGCTCGAACGGCCGTGCGCGGCTCGCGGGCGCCAAGGCGTAGGGTTGCCGTTCGGCCGACTCACGCCCCGGCCGCACCGGGCCGGGCACCCGGATGTCTCACGGAGTGGGGTTACCACTCGGTAGAGATGACGTATCCGCCCCAGCGGTACACGATGGGAGACGGCGCGACACCCTGCAGAGCAATAACGAACAGAAGGAACAGCGTGGCTTCCGGATCCGATCGCAACCCGATCATCATTGGTGGCCTTCCCAGCCAGGTCCCGGACTTCGATCCCGAGGAGACCCGGGAATGGCTCGACTCGCTCGACGCGGCCGTCGACGAGCGGGGCCGGGAACGTGCCCGCTACCTGATGCTCCGCCTCATCGAGCGCGCCCGCGAGAAGCGCGTGGCCGTTCCGGAGATGCGCAGCACGGACTATGTCAACACGATCGCGACCAAGGACGAGCCGTTCTTCCCCGGCAACGAGGAGATCGAACGCAAGATCCTGAACGCGACCCGCTGGAACGCGGCCGTGATGGTCTCCCGCGCGCAGCGGCCGGGCATCGGGGTCGGCGGACACATCGCCACCTTCGCCTCCTCGGCCTCGCTGTACGACGTGGGCTTCAACCACTTCTTCCGGGGCAAGGACCACGGCGACGGCGGTGACCAGGTCTTCTTCCAGGGTCACGCCTCCCCGGGCATCTACGCTCGCGCCTTCCTGCTGGACCGGCTCACCGAGGAGCAGCTGGACGGCTTCCGCCAGGAGAAGTCGAAGGCCCCCAACGGCCTGTCCAGCTACCCGCACCCGCGGTCGATGCCGGACTTCTGGGAGTTCCCGACGGTCTCCATGGGGCTCGGTCCGATCAGCGCCATCTACCAGGCGCGGATGAACCGCTACATGCACGCGCGCGGGATCGCCGACACCTCCAACTGTCACGTCTGGGCCTTCCTCGGCGACGGCGAGATGGACGAGCCGGAGTCGCTGGGACAGCTCTCCCTGGCCGCCCGCGAGGGCCTGGACAACCTGACCTTCGTCGTCAACTGCAACCTCCAGCGGCTCGACGGCCCGGTGCGCGGCAACGGCAAGATCATCCAGGAGCTGGAGTCGTACTTCCGCGGTGCCGGCTGGAACGTGATCAAGGTCATCTGGGACCGCTCCTGGGACCCGCTGCTGGCGCAGGACCGCGACGGCGTGCTGGTCAACAAGCTGAACACCACCCCCGACGGTCAGTTCCAGACGTACGCCACCGAGACCGGCGCGTACATCCGCGAGCACTTCTTCGGCGGCGACCACCGGCTGCGCAGGATGGTCGAGAACATGACCGACGAGCAGATCCTGCACCTGGGTCGCGGCGGTCACGACCACCGCAAGGTGTACGCGGCCTACAAGGCGGCCCGCGAGCACAAGGGCCAGCCGACGGTGATCCTGGCGCAGACGGTCAAGGGCTGGACGCTCGGCCCGAACTTCGAGGGCCGCAACGCCACCCACCAGATGAAGAAGCTGACGGTCGAGGACCTCAAGCGCTTCCGGGACCGGCTGCACCTGCCGATCCCCGACAAGGACCTGGAGTCCGGGCTGCCCCCGTACTACCACCCGGGGCGGGACTCCGAGGAGATCCAGTACATGCACGACCGGCGGCGGGAGCTGGGCGGCTACGTGCCCACGCGCGTGGACCGCTCCAAGCCGCTGGTGCTGCCGGGCGACAAGACCTACGCCACGGTGAAGAAGGGCTCCGGCCAGCAGAAGGTCGCCACCACGATGGCCTTCGTACGGCTGCTGAAGGACCTGATGCGGGACAAGGAGATCGGCAAGCGGTTCGTGCTGATCGCCCCCGACGAGTACCGCACCTTCGGCATGGACTCGTTCTTCCCGACGGCCAAGATCTACAACCCGCTGGGCCAGACCTACGAGTCGGTGGACCGCGAGCTGCTGCTGGCGTACAAGGAGTCCCCGAACGGCCAGATGCTGCACGACGGCATCTCCGAGGCCGGGTGCACGGCCTCGCTGATCGCGGCGGGCTCGGCCTACGCCACCCACGGCGAGCCGCTGATCCCGGTCTACGTGTTCTACTCGATGTTCGGCTTCCAGCGGACCGGCGACCAGTTCTGGCAGATGGCCGACCAGCTCGCGCGCGGTTTCGTGCTCGGCGCCACCGCCGGCCGCACCACGCTGACGGGCGAGGGTCTGCAGCACGCGGACGGCCACTCCCAGCTCCTGGCCTCGACCAACCCGGCGTGCGTCGCCTACGACCCGGCCTTCGGCTTCGAGATCGCCCACATCGTGCAGGACGGTCTGCGGCGGATGTACGGCGAGAACGCCGAGGACGTCTTCTACTACATGACGGTCTACAACGAGCCGATCCAGCAGCCGGTCGAGCCCGAGAACGTCGACCGCGAGGGCATCCTCAAGGGCCTGTACCGCTACAAGGAGGCCGAGGGCGGCACGATCCCCGCGCAGATCCTCGCCTCCGGCGTGGCGGTGCCCTGGGCCCTGGACGCCCAGCGGATCCTCGCGGAGGAGTGGGACGTCCGGGCGGACGTCTGGTCGGCGACCTCCTGGAACGAGCTGCGCCGCGAGGCCGTCGCGGTCGAGGAGCACAACCTGCTGCACCCGGAGGAGGAGCAGCGCGTCCCGTACGTGACCCGCAAGCTCCAGGACACCGAGGGGCCGGTCCTGGCCGTCTCGGACTGGATGCGCTCGGTGCCGGACCAGATCGCCCGCTGGGTGCCCAACCGGTACCAGTCGCTGGGCACGGACGGCTTCGGCTTCGCCGACACCCGCGGCGCGGCCCGGCGCTTCTTCCACATCGACGCCGAGTCGATCGTCCTGGGTGTGCTCACCGAGCTGGCCAGGGACGGCAAGGTGGACCGCTCGGTGCTCAAGCAGGCCATCGACCGCTACCAGCTGCTCGACGTGGCCGCCGCCGGCCCGGGTCCGGAGGGCGGCGACGCCTGATCCGACCCGACCGGGAGCTCCCGGTGTGTGCCTCGGCCCCGGCCTTCCGGCCGGGGCCGAGGCATGTGCGCGTCACACCGCCACACCCGCGGCCGTCACATCCACAGCCCCCACGAGCCGGAGGCGGAGGCGAGCCATATCAGGGCGAGGACGGTGTCGATCGCCCCGAGGACGACGGCCACCAGGGCCGCTTTCGACCGGGCCCCCGTCCATCGGCGTCCCATGGCGAGCCAACCGCAGACCATCGCGATGGGGCCGAGGACGAAACCCATCACGAAGAACCCGGCGACCGCGCAGACCACGCCGATGACACCGAACGTCGAGCGCTCGTCACCGGTGAGGTCGGCACCGCCGCGCCGCGTGCTTCCCATGTACCGTGAGCCCGTCATCATCCCTCCCAGGGTCGTCGGACCGGGCTGTCGATCCGGATACCCCCGGTGGTCCGCACGATGCCGTACGGATATCCGGGCGCGGGGAGGGGCGGGGGCGCGCACCTCAGCTCTCCCAGATCTTGACGGCCCGTACCCGGTAGGGCGACCGCGGCGCCCAGGAGCCCGACGGATAGGTGTCGAACTCGCCGGTCTCGGCGCACTCCGCGCTCTGATAGGTCGTCACGGGCCGGCCGGTGCGGTTGGCCAGCGAGGCCGCGGTCGTTCCCCGCGACAGGGGCACGCAGCTCTCGATGTCGGTGTCCGCCAGTTCACGGGTCCGGCTCGGGCCCTGGAAGTCCTCCCGCTCCCACAGGCAGAGCTGTCCCGCCGCACACGGCCCCAGCCGCGGTGGCCGTTCGGAAGCGGTGGCGGTCTGTGGCGCCGGGACCGCGAGCAGGACGGCGGTCGCCACCAAAGCGGTCGGCAGTGCGGTGCGTGCGGTGCGAGCCGTTCGTGTGCGAGACATGTGGATCACTCCCCCGTGTCGGTCGTGTGATCAGCTTCGACGCGGGCCGGCCGGCCTGCCAAGAGCAGACCGGCCGTTTCACCGGGACGGGTAACGGAGTTGTCCACAGCCGTCGGGTTGTCCACAGCCCGGTGCCGCCTCAGATGTGCACCGACGGCCCCGTGCCATGCTGACCGCCCTTGGTGAACAGCGCGACGCCGGCGGCCAGGACGGCCACGACGCCCGCCAGGACGAAGGCCAGGCCCATGCCGGAGAGGAAGGACTCGTGCACCACCGTCGTCATCGTGTCGGCCACCTGCTCGGGGGTGCCTCGGGGGGCGGGCGGGGCGATGCCCAGCTCGGCCGCCTCCAGGAGTCCCTCCTCCTGCTCGGGCGGGAGCGGGGGCAGCCGGGCCTCGCTCCACTTCCCGGGAAGGGTCTCGTGCACCCGAGAGACCATCACGGCCCCCAGCACGGCCGTGCCGAGGCTGCCGCCGACCTGCATGGCGGCCTGCT
Organism: Streptomyces macrosporus; assembly: GCF_039533145.1. Taxonomy (NCBI): domain Bacteria; kingdom Bacillati; phylum Actinomycetota; class Actinomycetes; order Kitasatosporales; family Streptomycetaceae; genus Streptomyces; species Streptomyces macrosporus. The sequence continues at coordinate 270,620 of NZ_BAAASZ010000020.1, read as the reverse complement.
GGAGGCCGCCGGCGACACCGGCGTGCTCCAGCGGGGCGTTGCCCACGACGACCTCGGTGGCACCCACCATCACCGGGGCGAGACCGAGACCGAGGAGCGCGAACCACAGGGACATCTCGACGGTGCCCGTGTCCCGCTCCAGGGTGGACAGGCCGAACATGGCGACTCCGGTCACCACCATGGAGCCGACCAGCGGCAGCCGCGGGCCGACCTTGGTGATCAGGGCTCCGGCCAGCGGCGAGGCGACGATCATCACGGCGGTCAGCGGCAGCAGGTGCAGTCCGCTGTCCACCGGGCTCATCCCGTGGACATTCTGGAGGTAGAAGGTGACGAAGAAGATGCCGCCCATGAAGCCGAAGGCCATCAGCACCATGAGCACGGTCCCCGCCGACAGCGGGACGGAGCGGAACATGCCCAGCGGCAGCAGGGGCTCGCCGGTCCGGCCCTCCCGGACCACGAAGGCCGCGAAGGCGATCGCCGCGATCGCCAGGAACAGCAGCGTCGTCGTGTCGCCCCAGCCCCACTCGGGCGCCTTGATGATGGCCCACACCAGGCAGAACATCGCGCCGGAGAGCAGGACGACGCCGGGGAGGTCGAAGGACCGGGGGGCGTTCTCCACCCGGTGGTCCACCAGGATCACCAGGCACAGCGCCACGGCCAGCAGGCCCACGGGCACGTTGACGAAGAAGACCGACTCCCAGTTGACGTGCTCCACGAGCAGCCCGCCGGCGATCGGACCGGCGGCGGTGGAGGCGCCGATGACCGCGCCCCAGACACCGATCGCCATGTTGAGCTTCTCGGCCGGGAAGGTGGCGCGCAGCAGGCCGAGGGCGGCGGGCATCAGCAGGGCGCCGAAGAGTCCCTGGAGCACGCGGAAGGCGATGACCATGGACACCCCCTCGGAGAGGCCGATGACCCCGGAGGTGGCGGCGAAGCCGACGATGCCGACGAGGAAGGTCCGTCGGTGGCCGAAGCGGTCGCCGAGTCTGCCCGCGGTGATCAGCGAGACGGCGAGGGCGAGCAGATATCCGTTGGTGATCCACTGGCCGTCCGCGAACGAGGCGTCGAGGTCGTCCAGGATGGCGGGGTTGGCGACGGCGACGATGGTGCCGTCCAGGGTCACCATCATCACGCCGAGCGCGACGGCGATGAGTGTCAGCCAGGGGTGGCCGCGTAATCCGGTGCGGGGCGGCTCCGTGTCCGTCCCCGGTGCGTCGAAGGGGGCGGAGGCGGTGTCGGTAGTCATGGCGCGAGCCTAATGACAGGCTCTGACAATTTGCAGGTCAATTTAGTTGACAGGAACTGTCACATGGCTCGTGGGTAGGGTGACCGGCACCCATGAACCGGCAGGAGGTGACCGGGGTGACCGGTCTGCGCGAACGCAAGAAGCAGCGCACCCGGGACGCGTTGATCCGCACGGCCCACGAGCTGTTCGTCGCCCAGGGCTACGAGCGCACCACGGTCGACGAGATCGCCGACGCCGTCGAGGTCTCCCAGCGGACCTTCTTCCGTTACTTCGCCAACAAGGAGGAGGTCGCCTTCGCCCTCCAGCGGGCCGTCGAGGAGCGGTTCTTCGTCGCCGTCGGCGAGCGACCCGAGCACGAGGCGCCCCTACAGGTCCTGCGCAACGCGCTCGGCACCGCCTGGAGCGGCATCGGCGAGGTCATCGAGGAGGTCGTGCCGCTCGAACTGTTCATGCGGATGTGCCGGGTCATCGAGACGAGCCCGACCCTGGTCGCCGTGCACCTGAGGCGCTCCGCGCAGCAGGAGGACCGGCTCGCCGTCGAGATCGCCCGCCGCGCCGGGGTCGATCCGGAGAGCGACCCGCGGCCGCGCGTGCTGGCCGCCGCGTTCTCGGGCGTGCTGCGACTCGCGGGGCGCCGCTGGGCCGCCTGTGGGGAGACCAGCATCGAGAGCGCCCAGCGGTTCTACGAGAACCACCTCGACCGGCTCGGCCCCGCCCTCGCCGAGGACTGGCACGCCGCCCCGGAGAGCGACGGGCCCCTTCCGGAACGCCGGGGGTGAAACACCGGAGCGTCACTGCCGTTCACCCGTTGGAGTGGGTTCCCGCCGTCGAAACGTGAGGTGGGTCACGCATCGGACACGTCTCCCCGAGCGTCTCCTAGGGTGACAGACCAGTGACTTCCCTCTTCCTCCCCGACGCCTCCTTGTATTCGACCGACGCGAAGAACACCACCGTCCCGATCGCCTCCCACACCACCCGCACCGCCCGTGTCGCCGGCGGCTCGGTTCCTCCCACCCCGCGCCGGATCCTGCTCGTCCTCGCCGTGGTCCTGGTGCTGCTGATCACCTCGGGCTGGACGGCCGTCCGGGACCGGCACGCCGACCCCGGACCGCGCACCGCCGCCCTGCTGGCCTGGAAGAAGGGCCGCATCGGCGGCCGTGCCCTGCCCGCGCCGGACTCCCCGCCCCGGATCATCGCCCGCTTCTTCCAGAGCCTGACCGCCCTCCAGCGGGGCCGACTGGCCGCCCACCACCCCCTGGTGGTGGGCAACCTCGACGGCGCCCCCGTCGAGCTGCGCTACCGCGCCAACCGCATCGCGCTCGCCAAGGCCCGCGCCGTCGAGCGGAGACGGATGACCGACGAGCGGCTGACGGACGAGGGCCGCCACGAGGCGGGCCGCCGGATGCACCGCTTCACCTCGCTGATGCGCGCGGGGCGCAGGATCCTCGCCTTCGACCCGACCGGCCGCGGCCGGGCCGTGGAGGTCTTCGGCGACCTGGAACGCGCCCAGCGGGTGTCGATCGTGGTGCCCGGCGTGGACACCGACGTGCTCACCTTCGAGCGGACCCGGCGCAGGTACACCGCCCCGGTCGGCATGGCGCTGGCGCTGCACCGAAGCGAGCGCGCCACCGCGCCGCACGTGCGCACCGCCACCGTCGCCTGGGCCGACTACACCGCGCCGCGCGGCGTCGGCGTGGACGCCGCGTCCGGGGAACTGGCCGAGGACGGCGCCCACCGGCTGATCTCCTTCCTGCGCGGCCTGCCCGGCCGCTCCACCGTGGCGCTGTTCTGCCACAGCTACGGCTCGGTGGTGTGCGGGGTCGCCGCCCGGGGCGGACGGGACGAGCGGCTGCCGGACCGGGTCACCGACATCACGGTGGCGGGCAGCCCCGGGATGCGCACCGACCGGGCGGCCGACCTGGACGCGCGGGCCCGGATATGGGCGATGCGCTGCGACGGCGACTGGATCGCGGACGTGCCCTACCTGGAGTTCGGCGGCCTCGGCCACGGCGCCGATCCGGTCTCCCCCGGCTTCGGCGCCCGCCGCCTGGCCACCGCGGGCGCCACCGGTCACGCCGGCTACTTCGAGCCGGACACCGGAAGCCTGGCCAACATGGCCGCCGTCGGTACGGGGGCCTACCACCGGGTGCACGAGCTGTGACGCGCGTAGTGCGACGGGGGAGGACGACTCGGCCACCGACGCATACGATGGCCCGCATGGGTGACGTACTGGCCGGAATTAACTCCTCTTGGGAGTTCGACACCGACTCCGTGCTCATCCGCTTCGAACGGGGGATCCGCACGCCGAAGCTGTTCCACGTGCTCGGCGAGCGACGCGTTCCCTACGAGGCGCTGAGGTCGATCGCACTGGTCCCCGGCACCAGACGGGGCACGGTCGTGCTGCGCGCCGAACCCCGGCCGGGGGCCGATCCGCTCATGGAGGTCGCCGCCGGGCAACTGAGGGAGAGCAGCGATCCCTACCGCCTGGTGCTCCCCGTGGAACGCGAGCCCCTGGCCGCCTCCTACGTCAGCGAGGTCCACTCCGTCCTCGGTCCGTGGGCCGACGAGCCCGCCGACCGCCATCTGGTCGCCGCCCCGGCCCCGCCGTTGCAGTTCAAGGCGTACGACGGCAAGGTCTCCTTCGACGGGCGGAAGGTCTCCTTCCGCTGGTTCTGGACCGGGGCGTCCTCGGCCAAGTGGAAGGCGGGCGACCAGGCGTTCGCCGTCGACGAGCTGGAGGGCGTCGTGTGGCGCTCTCCCGATGTCATGGGCGGCCATCTGCGGCTGATCCGCCGCGGCGCGCACGACCGGCCCTCCGAGGAGCCCGACCAGGACCCGACGGCCGTCGTCTTCGGACTGGGCTACGGCCTGGTGCACGAGTCGCTGCCGCTGGCCGCCTCGGTGCTGGAGGCGATACGGGCCGCCGAGCCGGACCTGGCCCCGGAGACGGCCGTCGCCGTCCCCCGCGCGGAGCCGCCGGCCGCCCGGGTCCGTCCCGCGCCCGCCGACATCGCCGACCGCATCCGGCACCTGGGCGAGCTGCACGAGGCCGGGCTGCTCACCGACGACGAGTTCAGCACGAAGAAGGCCGAACTCCTCGCCGAGCTGTGACGCGGGGGCGCGCCCGCCTGTCGTACGCCCCCGCGTCCCGACGTCCTCGCGCCTCCGGCGCCCCCGCCGCTACTCCCGGCCCGCGGACGTGGACTCCATGTCCGCGTAGCGGTCGCCCGCCACCTTCGAGGCGATCGGCTCCAGCCGGTCCAGCTCCTCGGCCGTCAGCTCGATCCGGGTGGCGGCGGTGTTCTCCTCCACCCGAGTGCGCCTGCGCGTGCCGGGGATCGGCACCACCGGCAGCCCGTGCACGGCCGCGCGCTGCTGCACCCAGGCCAGGGCGATCTGGCCGGGCGTGGCCCCGCGCGCCTCGGCGATGGCGCGCAGCGGCTCCAGCAGGGCGGCGTTGGCCGCCGCGTTCTCCCCGGTGAAGCGCGGTATCGTCCGCCGGAAGTCGTCCTCGCTCAGCTCCTTGTCGGCGCTGGTGAAGGCGCCGGTGAGGAAGCCGCGTCCGAGCGGCGAGTACGGCACGAAGGTGACGCCCAGCTCCTTCGCCGCGGGCACGGCGGTGCGCTCCACGTCCCGGCTGAAGACCGACCACTCGGACTGGAGCGCGGCGATCGGGTGCACCGCGTGCGCGGCGCGCAGCTCGTCGCCGGTGACCTCGCTCAGCCCGAGCTGCCGGACCTTGCCCTCCGCCACCAGCTCGGCCATGGTGCCGACGGCCTCCTCGATCGGCACGCTCACGTCGCGGCGGTGCATGTAGTACAGGTCGATGGTCTCGATGCCGAGCCGCCTCAGGCTCCCCTCGACGCACTGCCGGATGTAGGGGGCGTCGTTGCGGACGCCCCGCTTCGTCGGGTCGTCGGGGTCCATGACGATGCCGAACTTGGTGGCCACCACCACCTCGTCCCGGTGCGCCTTCACGAAGGGCGCGATGAACCTCTCGTTCTCCCCGAAGCCGTACAGGTCGGCGGTGTCGTAGAGGGTGACGCCCAGTTCCAGGGCGCGCTCCAGCGTGGCGCGGGCCTCGTCGGCGTCCGTCGGGCCGTAGGCGAAGCTCATGCCCATGCAGCCCAGGCCCTGGACGCCGACCTCGGGGCCGTCCGCGCCGAGCCGTGCCGTGCCGATCCGGTCGCTGTTCTCCGTGCTCATGTGGGGTTCAGAACCTCTCCGACGCCCGCCGGGCGTCCGCATAGAAGTCGATCTTGAAATCGAGGATCGCCAGGGTGCTCTGCAACTCGGCGATCCTGCGCCGTACGTCCTCGCGCGTGGCGCGCAGCAGTTCCTGCCGTTCGGCGAAGGTGTGGTCGCCCTCCCGCACCAGCTCGGCGTACCGCACCATGTCCGCGACCGGCATGCCGGTCAGGCGGAGCTTGCCGACGAAGGCCAGCCAGTCCAGGTCGCGGTTGGTGAAGCGGCGCTGCCCGGTGTGGGAGCGATCGACGTGCGGCATCAGGCCGATCCGCTCGTACCAGCGCAGCGTGTGGGCGCTCAGGCCGGTGAACGCGGCGACCTCGCTGATCGTGTAGCGGTCCCGGCCGTCCGGTCTGGGGTGCGACACCTCCGCCGACGCGCACAGGTCCGTCAGGGGCTCGGCCCCGGTACCGCTCGTCTGCGTCACGGTCATAAGGGAACGCTAAGGAGTTGGAGCGCACTCCAAGCAAGCGGAAAACGACGGCGAAATCCCGCCACGTTCCGCCGTTCGGCCCCACGTTAGGCTCGGGGCCATGGAGAGCCTGCGCACGATCGAGAACTGGCCGGTCCCCACGGCGGCGGCCGCCGCCGTCCGCGCCGACGGCACGGTGGCCGGGACGCACGGCCCCGTCGACCACCGCTTCCCGCTCGCCTCCGTCACCAAGCCGCTGGCGGCGTACGCGGCGCTGGTGGCCGTCGAGGAGGGCGCGATCGAGTTGGACGAGCCGGCCGGCCCCGAGGGCTCGACCGTGCGGCACCTGCTCGCCCACACCTCCGGCCTGGCCTTCGACGAGCACCGTGTGATGGCCGCGCCGGGCAGCCGCCGGATCTACTCCAACACCGGCTTCGAGGTCTTGGGCGACCACATCGCCAAGGCCACCGACATCCCCTTCCCCGAGTACCTGCGCGAGGCCGTGCTCGTCCCGCTGGGCATGACCGCCACCGACCTGCCCGGCTCCCCCGCCAAGGACGCCGTCTCCACCCTGGCCGACCTGATCCGCTTCGCCGCCGAACTCCAGGCCCCGCGCCTGCTGGACCCGCGCACGGTCGCCGAGGCCGGCTCGGTGGCCTTCCCCGGCCTGTCCGGCGTCCTGCCCGGCTACGGCAACCAGAAGCCCAACGACTGGGGGCTCGGCTTCGAGATCCGCGACGGCAAGTCCCCGCACTGGACGGGCGCCTCCTCCTCGCCGCGCACCTTCGGCCACTTCGGCCAGTCCGGCACGTTCCTGTGGGTCGATCCGGACGCGAGCGCCGCCTGCGTGGCCCTGACGGACCGCGCCTTCGGCCCCTGGGCGATCGAGGCGTGGCCGCCCTTCACCGACGCGGTGCTGGCGGAACTGCGCGGACTGTGACGCGGGGAGGGCCGGGGATGAGCGGGCAGCCGCGCGCACTGGTCGTACAGCACACCGCGAACGGCGGTCCGGGACGGTTCGGCGCCTGGCTGTCCGAGGGCGGTCTCGCCCTGGACGTCGTCCGCGCGCACGACGGCGACCCGCTGCCCGACCGCCTCTCCCACCAGGCCGTGCTCGTCCTCGGCGGCGGCTACATGCCGGACGACGACGAGCGCGCCCCCTGGCTCGCCCCCACCCGCGCCCTGGTCGCCGAGGCGCTGGACGGCGGCGTCCCGGTGTTCGGGATCTGCCTGGGCGGCCAGTTGCTGGCGCAGGTCGCGGGCGGCACGGTCGCGGCGGACCACGGTGCGCCGGAGATCGGCAGCACGCCGCTGACGCTGCTGCCGGCGGCGGAGGACGATCCGCTCTTCCACGGTCTGCCGCCGCACCCCACGGCGATCGAGAACCACGTCGACGCCATCACCCGGCTGCCGTCCGGGGCGCGGTGGTTGGCGCGGAGCGAGCGGTGCCCGTACCAGGCGTTCGCCGTCGGCGACCGGGCGTGGGGCACGCAGTTCCACCCCGAGGCCACCTCCGCGCAGGTGCGGGCGTGGCAGCCGGAGCGCCTGCTGCGGCACGGCCTCGACCCGGCGGAGACCGTCCGCCGGGCGGAGGCCGACGAGCCGGCCGCCGCCGAGGTCTGGCGCACGGTCGCCCTGCGGTTCGCCGCGCTCGTGACCGCACCGCGCTCGTGACCGCGCCGCGCTCGTGACCGCGCCGCGCTCGTGACCGCACCGCGCTCGTGACCGCACCGCGTCCGTGACCGCACCGCAACGGCCGCCGCGGGGACGAGGGCCACGCTCGGCCGGTGGCCGCCGCCGGACCTCGGCGGCGGCCGGAGTCTTCCGGAACGGGCACTCCGCCGGCCCGGCCCGTCCGTCCCCCCTCAAGACGACACCCGAAAGTTTTTGGTCAAGGAACGTTCAATTCCAGTCAAAGATAAGTCCATACGCGTGACCCATTTGCACCCTTTTAATAATTCGATCCGCCTATATCTGTGACTTCCACCACATGTGGCCTCTTCTTTCACTCCCCCGCCTCGTGGTAGACGTTCACGACTGCCGCGTGTGACCCACCCCATGTCGCAGGCGACAGCGCCAGGCCGGCCGACCGCCGGTACGCGGGACTCCATCCGGGGGGGACCGGAAAACCCGATCCCGGACAGTCCGGGTCGGACATGGAGAAAGGCGCACACACCATGACCCCTGAGAAGGTCACGGGCCGTACCGCCACACCGGGCACCACAGCCCACTCAAGCGGTCAGACCTCCGAGGAGGGTTACCAGAGAGGCCTCGGCAGCCGTCAGGTCCAGATGATCGCCATCGGCGGTGCCATCGGCGTGGGCCTGTTCATGGGAGCCGGAGCGAACATCGCCAAGGCCGGCCCCAGCATCATCCTCATGTACGCCCTGGCGGGCGTGATCATCTTCTTCATCATGCGAGCGCTCGGCGAGCTGCTCCTCTACCGGCCCGTCTCCGGCAGCTTCGCGGAGTACGCCCGCGAGTTCCTCGGCCCCTTCTTCGGGTTCGCGACCGGCTGGACCTACTGGATGATGTGGGTCGTCACCGGCATGGCGGAGCTCACGGCCGCCGCCATCTACATGCACTTCTGGTTCCCGGAGATCCCCCAGTGGGTCAGCGCGCTGACCTTCCTGGTGATCCTCTTCGGCGTCAACCTGATCTCGGTGAAGATCTTCGGCGAGGTCGAGTTCTGGTTCTCGATGATCAAGGTCACCGCGATCATCGGCATGATCGTGATCGGCCTCGGCGTGCTGACCCTCGGCTTCTCCGACGCCGGCGACACCGCCTCCGCGAGCAACCTCTGGGCCCACGACGGCATCTTCCCCAACGGCATCGGCTCCAGCCTGATGACGCTCCAGGGCGTCATGTTCGCCTACCTCGCCGTCGAGCTGGTCGGTGTCACCGCCGGCGAGTCCGAGGACCCGGAGAAGACCCTGCCCAAGGCGATCAACACCCTGCCCTGGCGCATCGCGATCTTCTACGTCGGCGCCCTGCTGGTCATCCTCGCCGTGGTGGAGTGGACCGAGTTCGGCCCCAACGTGAGCCCCTTCGTCCACGCCTTCGAGAAGATCGGCATTCCGCTCGGCGCCGCCATCGTCAACTTCGTGGTCCTCACCGCGGCCCTGTCGTCCTGCAACTCCGGCATGTACTCCACCGGCCGGATGCTGCGCGACCTCGCCACGAACACCGAGGCCCCGAAGTTCCTGGGCAAGCTGAACTCCCGCAGCACCCCGGCCGCGGGCATCACCCTCTCCGTCGCCCTGATGGGCATCGGCGTGGTCCTGAACTACTTCGTCCCGGAGAAGGCGTTCGCCTACGTCACCTCGGTGGCCACCGCGGCGGGCATCTGGACCTGGATGATGATCCTGGTCAGCCACATCCGCTACCGCCGCGCCGTCGACGCGGGCCGTCTCCCGGCCTCGTCCTTCCCGGCCCCCGGCGGCAGCGTGTGCAGCTGGATCGCCCTGCTGTTCCTGATCTTCGTGACCTGTCTGGTCGCCGTGGACTCCGACGCCCGCATCTCGCTGTACGTCGGCGCGGTCTGGGCCGTCTTCCTCGGCATCGGCTGGCTGGTCCGCAAGAGCAGGGGCACGGCCCGGCCGGACGACCTCCCGGGCGGGGAGCAGGAGAAGCGCCTGGAGTACGCGGGCGAGTAACGGACGGACCCGCACCACCGCTTCCGGGGTGGTCGACCGGCAGGCCCGCACGGGCCTGCCGGCCGGCCACCCCGCGCCGTTGCGCCGCCGTACACCGCGTACTGCTGCCGTACGCCGCAGTAGGCGGACCGCGCTCTCCCCTCCGCCGTGCCCGGCGGTTAGCGTCACGCGCGCACGTGACGACCACCGCCCCCACCGGAGGACGCGCAGCCCATGAGAAGAAGACCGCTTCCGTTCCGCCCGTCTCGCCTGCCCGGCCTGTCCCGCCTGTCCGGCCTGGTCGCCGCGGCGGCCCTCGCGACGACCGTGTTCGCGGCGTCCACCGTGACCGGCGCCCTGCCCACCACCGCGGAGGACCGCACCGGAACCGCTCCCGCCGGCTCCCCGGCCTCCCCCGCGTCGACGGAGAAGCACGCCCGGCACTGGGTGAACACCTGGACGTCGATGCCGCAGTTGACGGAGCCCCACAACATGCCGCCCGCCCCGTTCACCCGGGACGGCCTGGTCCTCGACGACACCACCCTGCGGCAGACCGTCCGCGTCACCGTCGGCGGGGACAGGCTGCGGCTGCGGTTCTCCAACGCCTTCGGCGGCACCGCCCTGCCCATCACGGCCGTCTCCGTCGCGCTCCCGGCCGGCGGGAAGGCGGGGACCAGCGCGATACGTCCGGGCACGTCCCGGCCGGTGACGTTCGGCGGCAGGTCCTCGACGGTGGTCCCGGTCGGGGCGCAGGTGGTCTCCGACCCGCTGCGCCTGGCGGTGGCTCCGGGGACGAACCTCACCGTGACGACCTACCTGGCCGAGGGGCAGGCGTCGAACGACATCACCTCCCACCCCGGCTCCCGCACCACCTCACACCTGCTGCGCGGCAACCACGTCGACGCCGAGGAGCTGCCGGGGGCGACCCCCACCGACCACTGGTACTTCCTCAGCGGCGTCGAGGTGCTGTCCGGGAGGTCCACCGAGGCGGTCGCGGTCCTGGGCGACTCGCTGACCGACGGACGGGGCTCCACCACCAACGGCAACGACCGCTGGCCGGACCAGTGGTTCGACCGGCTCCAGTCCCGCCGGAGCACGTCCGGCATCGCCGTGCTGAACCAGGCGGCCGGCGGCAACCGGGTGCTCGACGACGGCCTGGGCCCCAACGTCCTGGCCCGGCTGGACCGCGACGTGCTGGCGCAGAGCGGCGTGGAGTGGCTGATCGTCTTCGAGGGCGTCAACGACATCGGCACCGCCGAGGCGACCGAGGCCGCGCAGAAGCGGGTCGCGGACGACCTCGTCGCGGCCTACGACCAGATCGTCACCCGCGCCCACGCCCAGGGCATCGAGGTCCACGGCGCGACGCTGCTGCCCTTCGGCGGGAACGGGATGTACGACGACCCGGCGGGGCTCCGCGAGAGGACGCGGCGGACGGTCAACGAGTGGATCCGCACCAGCGGCCGGTTCGACGCCGTGATCGACTTCGACCGCGCGGTGCGCGACCCGGAGAACCCCGACCGGCTCCTGCCGACGGTCCACGACGGCGACTGGCTGCACCTGAACCCGGAGGGGTACGGGATGCTGGCCGACGCGATCCCCTACCACCTGTTCCGCTGAGCGGGCCGCGGGCCCTTGGCGCTCACGGCACCAGGGGCCCGTCCAGGACGCGCCGCCCGGCCGCCCGGTCGCCCTCCCACACCAGCGCCTCCCCGTCGGCGGGGCGGCGGCCCCACAGCATCAGCAGCAGGTCCTCCGCGGTGCCGGAGACGGCGGCGACCGGGTCGCCGGGGCCGTATGTCCACGAGGCCCCGGTGTCGGTGGCGGTCAGCCGCACGGCCCGGTCGGGCGGGGTGGCGCGGCCCCGCGCGATCTGGCGGGGGGCCATGGTGTCGAAGACCTCGGCCACGCCCTCGGCGGCGAGTTCCGCGTCCAGCGGACCGGGCGTTCCGAGGGCGTGCTCGGCGTCCCAGCGGTGCACCAGGGTCTCCAGACAGCGGCGTCGCCGCCAGAAGCCGACGGTGTGCGGCGGGTGGAACGTCCAGGCCGGGGTGGACGGTTCGACGTCGAGCGCCTCCAGCAGCACCTCGCCCGTCCCCTCGAACCACCGCGCCAACGCGGCCGGCTCGTGCGGCGCGGCCGGGGGCCGGTGGTCGCCGTGCCGTTCGGTGACGGCCGTCGCCGCCCAGAGGTTCCCCTCGCCCAGGTGGGCGGCGAGGTCGCGCAGCGTCCAGTCGCCGCAGTGCTCCACGGGGGCCGACGGGTCCCCGTCCAGGCAGGCCCGGAAGGCGTCGAGTTCGCGTCGCAGGTGGTCGAGGAGGGATGCGGAGTCCACGGTCGGGAGCCTAGCGCGGGAGCGGGAGCCTAGTGCGGGGACGGTCCGAAGACCGTGTCCAGGTGGGCGTCGAGGACCGCCAGCGCGGTCTCGGGCGCGTAGTGCTCGCCGAGGACGTGGACGCCCAGGCCGTCCACCAGGGCCAGCAGCGCGGTCGCCGCGTGGTCGGGGTCGAGCTCCTCCGGCGCGTCGCCCGCGTCCTGGGCGGCGCGGATTCGGCCGGCCAGGACCTCCCGCATCCCCGCGGCGTCCTCGCGCAGCGCCGCCGCGACCCGGGGGCGCGCCGCCGAGTAGGCGAGGAACGCCAGGGCCACCCGTCCTTCGGCGCGCCGGGGCTCGTCGAGCGGGAGCAGTCCCGTCAGCAGCGTACGGACCAGCGCCTTGGGCGCGGGGGACTCGCCGAGCGCCTCGACGGCGGCGGTGAGCCGGGCCTCCGTGCGCTCGCCGACCGTCTCCATGGCGAAGGTCATCATCTCGTCCTTGGTGCGGAAGTAGTGCTGCACCATCCCGGTCGACACTCCGGCCTCGGCCGCGACGTGCCGCAGGCTGACCGCCTCCAGCCCCCGGTCGGCGGCGACCCTCATCAGGGCGTCGGCGATCAGCGTGCGCCGCGCGTGGTGATCGACTCTCTTCGGCACCCGGCCATGGTTTCACAATACGACCGCATTGACTCCGCCCTCGCCCAGCTTTTACATTGCAGTCGTATTGAAAAAGGTCCGACGCGGACCCCACACCCCACGGGGGCGCCAGTGAACACACCCACGCACGACACCGCCGGGACGTCCCGCCCCGCCGTGCCGGACGCCCCCGCCCGCCGGAGCGGCGGACGCCCGCGCCGGGCGGCGGCGTTCGCCCGGCGCCTGGTCCGCCTCGCGGTGCGGTTCGAGATCGACATGTGGACGAACCTCGGCCGGTGGCTGCTGCGCCGCCCGGACGTCCCGCCGCACGGCGCGGCCTTCGCCTACCGCGAACCGGTCCTGCTGCCGATCCTGGCCTTCTTCTTCCTCTCCCTCTTCGAGGTCGTCGCGGTGGACCTGCTGGTGCCCTGGCCCTGGCGGTGGCTGCGCCTCCTGGTCCTGGCCCTGGGCGTGTGGGGCGTGGTGTGGATGCTCGGCGTCCTCGCCGCCGTCACCGTCCGCCCGCACGTCGTGGCCCCGTCCGGGCTGTGGGTGCGGTACGGCTCCGGCCTCGACGTCCGCATCCCCTGGGACGCGGTCGCCGGCGCCCGCCACCTGCGCGCCGGCAGGGACGGCCGGACGGTGCAGGTGGACGGCGACACCCTGTACGTGCAGGTCTCCCACCAGACCACCGTGGAGGTCGCCCTCGCCCGGCCCGTCGCCGTCGCCCTCCCCCGGGGCCGTACGGCGGAGGTCACCGCGGTGCGCCTCCACGCCGACGACGCGGCGGGTCTGGTCACGGCGGTGCGCGAGCGCGTCGGGGCGGGCGCCGGCCGGTGACGGCGGGCGCCGATGACGCACGCGCGGGCCGGGGACCGTGAACGGTCCCCGGCCCGCCGCTTCCCCTTCCTCGTCAGCCGTAGGACGGCTCCGCGTGCATCTCCCAGATCAACACCTCGGTCCCGGCGGCCTCCCCGGCCGCCTCCAGCCTCTCCGCGTCGGTGATCCGCGCCGCGTCACCGGGCGCCAACGACTCCTCGCCGATGCGCAGCCCGCCGCGCACCACGTGGACGTACACCCACGGCGCGTCCGGGATCGCCATGCGCTCCCCCGGTCCCAGCCGCCGCACGTGCATCACCGCGTCGGCGCGGGCCAGCCCGTACGGGGTGCCGTCGGCGATGCCGCGCACGACCTCGTACTCGGCGTCGCCCCCGAACACCCCCGGCACCAGCCACATCTGCACGAACCGCAGCGGCTCGCTCCCCGCGTTGCGCTCCACGTGTCGGATGCCGCGCCCCGCGCTGAGCCGCTGGACGTCCCCGGGCCGGATCACCGCGCGGCGTCCGGTGGAGTCCTCGTGCGTCAGCTCGCCCTCGACCACCCAGGAGACGATCTCCACGTCCGCGTGCGGGTGTTCGGCGAAGCCCGCGCCCGGCGCGAGCCGCTCCTCGTTGCAGGCGACCAGCAGTCCGAAGCGCGTGTTGGACGGATCGTAGAAGCCGGAGAAGGAGAAGGCGTGCCGGGTCTCTATGCCGGCCGCCGCGTCACCGCCCCGATAGCGGTCGGCTTCACGCCATATGTGCAGCATTCCTTCACGGTACGCGGAGGGCTCCGGACCGTCACACGGCGGCCGTGTTGCCCATCCTCAGCCGCCCGCGCGCGGCGCGCGTCCGCAGGTACTCCTCCACGTCCTCCGGCGTCGCGGCGGGCGCGAGCGGGTCGAGGCCGACGAGCAGCGCCACCGGTCCGCCGCCCCGCGCGAACGCGGCCCACTCCGCGCACACCCGTGCCCGCAGCCCCAGCCCGCGCTCGTCCAGCCGCACGGACACGCGGTCGCGGTCGGCGCCCAGGGCGAGGCGCGGCCCGACGTACACCAGCGGACGGTCCGGCCCGTCCAACTCCAGTGCGGCGGCCGGCCGCAGCATCCGCCGCTCCACGTCCCCTGCCGTGTCGCCCCAGGGGACGGGTGCCGGGGGCGCGACGAGCAGGAACGCCATCCGCCCCACCTCGGTCCTCTCCAGCCACGTCCAGGTGGCCACGCGCCGTGGCAGCCCGGCGGCCCCGGCGGTGCGGATGGTGCTCACCGGCTCTCCTCCCCGGGCGCGGGGACGGCCGGACAGGGGTACCAGCCGGTGAGCCGGCACAGCGCCGCGTGCAGCGCGGCCGGGTCCACGAAGGGCGCCCGCTCGGTGGGCGTGCGGACCCAGGACAGCGGCCACGTCCCGCCGCGCAGGGCCGGGATGCCGACGTACGCGGCGCACCGGTCGCCGCTGGTCAGCCCCCGCGCTCCGGGCGGCCAGCGGTGGGAGCGGACGGTGCCGGGCGGCAGCAGGAAGTACGTGTACCGCTCCCCCACGGACTCGTGGACGACCGGCCCGTCCGTCTCCCGCGCGGCCTCCTCCGCCAACTGCCCCGCGACCCGCACCGCGTCGAAGTGCACCCCGGCCAGCCGCAGCGAGTGCCCGGTCCGAGGAATCCAGTTCCAGGCCGGATTGACGCTTTCGGTGGTTGTTTCTCCGTTCACACCCCCGACTTTTCCGGCTTGTGCCTAGCGTGACCAGCAGTGACCGTTCCACATCTCCGCGTTGTAGCGGGGAGCCAGGGGGAGTGAGAAGCATGTCCTCGACCACGCCCAACTGCACGGGCTCGGATGGGATGAAGGTCTTCGGCGCGGTGTTGAACGCCCTGCGCGAGGCTCAGGGAGTCACACGGGAGGAACTCGGCCAACACGTCGGCTACTCGAAGTCGATGGTCGCCAAGATCGAGTACGGGGAACGACTGGCGAGCCCGGCGTTCATCGCCAAGGCGGAGGAACTGCTGGACGCCAAGGGCGCACTGCGCGCCGCCGCCCCGCACCTGAAGTGGACCAGGCTGCCCGCCTGGTTCGGCGAGTACGCCCGGCGGGAGCAGGAGGCGATCAGCCTGTGGACGTACGACACACACGTGATTCTCGGCCTGGTACAGACCGAGGACTACGCCCGTGCGGTCCTCAGCGCCTACGTCCCGACCCTGGACGAGGAGGAGATCGAACGCCGGGTGCAGGCGCACATGGAGCGTCAGACACTGCTGACCCGCAAGCCGCCCGTCTCGCTGGCCATGGTCGTCGAGGAGTGGGTGCTGCGGCGCCCGGTGGGCG
The DNA here is from genome assembly GCF_039533145.1 of Streptomyces macrosporus. NCBI lineage: Bacteria > Bacillati > Actinomycetota > Actinomycetes > Kitasatosporales > Streptomycetaceae > Streptomyces > Streptomyces macrosporus. The sequence continues at coordinate 254,994 of NZ_BAAASZ010000020.1, read as the reverse complement.
GAAAGGACGTACTCAGGGGGCAGCTGGAGCGGCTGCTGGAGTTGTCGAAGATGCGAAATGTGTCGATCCAGGTCATGCCGACGCACTACGAGACCCACGCCGGGTTCAACGGTCCCTTCACTCTGCTGGAGACCCCCGAACGACAGTGGGTGGCCTACGTCGAGACTCAAGCCGGGGGCGAGGTGATCGACGACCGAAACAAGGTCAGCGAGTTCCAGACCCGCTATGGGATGCTTCGAACGCAGGCTCTAACCCCGAAGGACTCCGCGCAGTTGATCGAGGAGATGATCCGCGAACTATGAACACCGCAGACCTGGCGTGGTGCAAGTCCAGTTACAGCGGCGACGCGGGCGGCCAGTGCGTCGAAGTCGCCGTCGAGTGGCGCAAGTCCAGCCACAGCGGCGACGCGGGCGGTGAGTGCGTGGAGGTCGCGGCCTGCCCGCACGCCGTCCACGTCCGTGACTCCAAGGACGTCTCCCGGCCCTCCCTGGCCTTCACCCCCCGCGCCTGGTCCGCTTTCCTCGGCGCCACCCGCGCCTGACCCGAAGACCGCGCAGCGGCGCGCACGTGTGCGCCGGATCGCGGAAGCGTCCTGAAGAGAGCCCCGAGGAGACAAAGGGAATCCGCGGCGATCACGCCGCGGATTCCCTTTGTCCACTCCGTTCCGCGTTCGTCCCCCTTCTTCCGTCCCCGATCCACGAGTCGGGACGGCCGGCGGCCGTCCACCGCCCGGCAGGTGGACGCCGTTGACAGTGCACGCACGCCGCATGAACGAGAAATCGCTCCCCACCCCGGCTGACGTCCCGGACCGAGCGGGCGTCGGGGACCGGTTCAGGCGGGGCGGCGGAACAGGGCCGTCCAGAGGAAGGGTTCGCCGAAGTACGGGGACTCGGGCGGCTCGTCGGTCATGCGGCGCAGCTCGATCTCCTCCAGGTCGGAGAAGATCCGGCGCAGGGACTCGGGCGTGTAGGCGAGGCCGCCGTGGAGGCGGGACCGGCGGTAGAGCTCCTCGTCGGGGAGTTCGCAGCCCATTCCCCCGGCCGCGAAGCAGGTGAGGGCGAGGTGGCCGCCGGGCGCCAGGACGCGGTCCACGAGGGCGAGGTAGCTGACGCGGCGGTGCGGCGGCAGGTGGTGGAAGCAGCCGGAGTCGCAGATCAGGTCGTAGGGGCCGGCCAGGTCGTCGCCGAGGGCGAAGGCGTCCCCTCGGTGGAAGCGGATGTCGGCCCCCGCCTCGCGGGCGCGTTCCTCGGCCCAGGCGACGGCCTCCGGGGAGAGGTCGACGGCGTCCACCTCGAACCCGAGGGAGGCGAGGTGGAGGGCGTTGCGGCCCGGACCGCAGCCCAGGTCGAGGGCCCGGCCCGGCGTGATCAGGCCGCGGTCGAGGTACGAAGCCAGGTTCTCGTCCGGCTTGGCGACGAAGAACGGCACCGGCTTGGAGCGGTCCGCGTAGAAGCCGTCCCACCAGGAGGCCGCGCGGTCCGTCCAGCGGTCGGCCTCGGGTGCGAACAGGCCGTCCAGCAGCCTCAACACGTCCTCCACCGTGCGGATGTGGCGGTCCATCGGTTCTCCTCTCGTGAGGGCGGCGCCCCGGGCGCGGACGGCCGTGCCCACGGGCGCCGGCGTGCGGTGCAGCGTCAGGGGAAGGGCGCGCGGGAAGGTGTCCAGGACCGGGTGGAGCAGGCGCGGTTCGGACGCGCCCGGACGGCCGACGGCATCGCGGATCTGCTGCCGGTGGACCCGGAACTCGGTGTGCTCGCGGGCGATGTCCGGCCACATCGGGGACGGCCCGTCGGAGACCGCCCAGGAGACGCCCAGGAGACGCCCACCCGTGCCGGGTCGATCGGTTCTCGGCGCGCCCACTCGGCGTCCAGCAGGGGCCCAGGTGGGCCAGGAGGTCGATCATCAGCCGGGGGCTGGACTGCCGGGCCGTCCGGACGAAGTCCTCGTTGGTGCGGGTCAGGAAGTACGGCAGGGTCTCGCCGGCGCGGAAGGCCGGTCCGGGGTGGCCGTCGCGGTCGCCGGACAGGCGGCGGACGTGGTCGTGCAGGAGGTGCGCGGTCACGTCGTGCACGGACCAGCCGGGGCAGACGGTCGCGCGGGACCGGTCGTGGGGGTCGAGCGCGGACAGCAGGTCGATCAGCGCGCGCCGCTCCGGCGGGAACAGCGGCCGTACGTCCAGCGGAGGCCCCAGCCAGGTCCGGTCCATCGGGGCACTGAACCACGGGAGATCCGTTCCCCGCCAGGGGTTTTCGGCGGTGCCGGCGGGGCCTTCAGTCGCCGTCGCGCTCCCGGTCGTGGCGCTGCTGGGCGGCCAGGACGGCGGGCATGTGGGCTTCGAGGTGCTCGATGAGGTCGATCAGCTTGGCGGCCGTGGTGCGGCCCAGCTCGGTGAGGCTGTACTCGACCCGCGGCGGCATCACGGCGCGGACCTCGCGGTGGACGAACCCGTCGCGTTCCAGGGCCTGGAGCGTCTGGGCGAGCATCTTCTCGCTCACGCCGTCGACGCGGCGGCGCAGGGCGTTGAAGCGGGCGGGCCCGTGGTGGAGGCCGGCCAGGACCAGGACGCCCCAGCGGCCGGTGAGGTGCTCCAGCACCGGCCGGGAGGGGCAGGCGCGGGCGAACACGTCGAATTCCAACTCCCGGACCCGCTGCTCCTCCGCGGCCTCCGGCGCGGTCTCCGCGGTCTTCGGCGGGGCGGTCGGTGTGTCCATATCTGAAGACTACCCGAGATACAGCACTGTGGAAAAGTTTGCGCTTTCGATTCCACAGCGTACGGTGGGGGCGTGCCGGACCGCCGGGTCCGAGCCGTCCCCCTGTCGTTCCCACACCCGAAGGACGCCTGCGATGATCGTCGTCACCGGAGCCACCGGACAGTTCGGCCGCCTGACCGTGGAGAAGCTCCTCGAACGCGGCGTGCCCGCCTCCGAGCTCGCCGCCGCCGTACGCACCCCGGAGAAGGCCGCCGACCTGGCCGCGCGCGGCGTGGCCGTCCGCGAGGCCGACTACGACCGGCCCGAGACCCTCGCCCCCGCGTTCGCCGGGGCCGACAAGCTGCTGTTCGTCTCCGCCAACGGCCCCGACGACCTGCGCGTCGTCCAGCACCGCGCCGTCGTCGCCGCCGCGCGGGAGGCCGGGGTCGGCCTGGTCGCCTACACCTCGGTCGTCGACGCCGACACCAACCCGCTGGGGCTGGCCCGCGTCCACCGCGAGACCGAGGCCGCCCTGGCCGAGTCCGGCCTGCCCACCGTGCTGCTGCGCAACGGCTGGTACACCGAGAACTACACCGCCACCCTGGCCGACTCCGTCGAGCGCGGCGCGATCGTCGGCGCCGCCGGCGAGGGCCGCGTCGCCTCGGCCACCCGCGCCGACCTCGCCGAGGCCGCCGCCGTGGTCCTGACCCGCGACGACCAGGCGGGCAAGGTCCACGAGTTGACCGGCGACACCGCCTGGACGCTCGCCGACCTGGCCGCCGAGGCCGCCGCCGTCTCCGGCAAGGAGGTCGTCTACCGGGACCTGCCCGCCGAGCAGTACCGGCGGGTCCTCACCGACGCGGGCCTGCCGGCCTTCTTCGTGGAGCTGCTGGTGGACTCCGACGTCAAGATCTCCCGGGGCGCCCTGGCCAGGACCACCGGCGACCTGGCGGCCCTCCTGGGCCGGCCCGCCACCCCGCTGTCCGACGCCGTCGCCGAGGCGCTCAAGGGCTGACCGCGCGGGCGCCCCGGCGGGGAGTCGGGGCGCCTACGGGGGCGGGAGGCGTCCGGGGGAAGGCGCGGCGGTAGTCGCTCGGCGAGACCCCGACGTGCTTCAGGAAGTGGTGGCGGAGGTTGTTCGCCGTGCCGAGGCCGCTCAGTTCGCCGACCTTCTCGACCGGCAGGTCCGTCGACTCCAACAGGCTCTGGGCCCGCGCCAGGCGCCGGCCGAGGAGCCACTGGAGGGGCGTGGTGCCCGTGGCGGCCCGGAGCCGCCGGTGGAACGTGCGCGGGCTCATCGCCGCGCGCCGGGCCAGGTCCCCGACCGTCAGCGGCTCGTCCAGGTGCGCCTGGGCCCACTCCAGGACCGGCGCCAGGCCCTCGTCGTCGGTGGCGGGCACGGCCAGGTCGACGAACTGCGCCTGGCCGCCCGGCCGGTGGGCGGGCACGACCATCCGGCGGGCGAGCTGGTTGGCGACGTGGGCGCCCAGGTCGCGGCGCACGATGTGGAGGCAGAGGTCGAGGCCGGCGGTGAGCCCCGCGCTGGTGAGGACATCGCCGTTGTCGACGTACAGCACCGAGTCGTCGACCTCCACCTCGGGGTAGCGCGCGGCGAGTTGGGCGGTGTGCGTCCAGTGGGCGGTGGCGCGGCGGCCGTCGAGCAGCCCCGCCTCGGCGAGCGCGAAGGCGCCGGTGCACAGGGAGACCATGCGGGCGCCCGCCTCGTGCGCGCGGCGCAGGGCCTCGATCAGGTCCGGCGGCAGCGGTTCGCCCTCCTCGACACAGGCGTCGGGGACGGAGGGGACGACGACGGTGTCCGCGCCGACGAGGTCGTCGAGGCCGTAGGGGGTCCGCACGGCCAGCCCCGTGCCGTCCGCCGGGCCGTCCCCCGTCCCGCACAGCCGCAGGTCGTACCAGGGGTCGGCCAGGTCCGGCTGCGGCTTCCCGAAGACGGTGCAGGGGATGGCGAGTTCGTACAGGTCCCAGGAGGGGACCCCGATGCCCTCGGGCACGACCACGGCGACGGAACCGGCACCCATGCCCGGCAGCGTACGCCGGCGCCGGCGGGGACGTGGCAGGAATTCGGTGCCGGACGTCACCCCTGTCACTGTTCCCGGCCTCCGCGCGCTGCGAGCGTGGCTCCCACGTGATCGAGGTGATCGACGTGATCGACGTGGTGAGCCGCCGCAGGCGGACGTACCTGAGGAGTTGTGACATGAATGCGGACCGTCCGGCCGTGACCGTGCTGGGACTGGGATCGATGGGCTCGGCGCTGGCCGGCACGCTGTTGGACCGGGGGCACCCGACCACCGTGTGGAACCGTTCGGCGCACAAGGCGGAGGCGCTCGCGGACCGCGGGGCGAAGGCCGCCGCGACGGCCGGGGAGGCGGTCGCGGCGAGTCCGCTGATCGTCGCCTGCGTACTGGACTACGGCGCGCTGCGCACCGTCCTCGACCCCGTGGCCGACACGCTGGCGGGCCGGACGCTGGTCAACCTCACCTCCGGCTCGCCGGAGCAGGCCCGCGAGACCGCCGAGTGGGCGCGTGCGCACGGGGCCGACTACCTCGACGGGGCGATCATGACCACCCCGCCGGGGGTCGGCAGCCCGGAGATGATGTTCCTCTACAGCGGCCCGGAGACCGTCTTCGAGGCCCACCGATCGACCCTGGCCACCCTGGGCGACCCCCTGTACCTGGGCGCCGACCCGGGGACGGCGTCCCTCCACGACGCCGCCCTGCTCGGCCTGATGTGGGCGACGCTGACGGGCTGGCTGCACGGCACCGCGCTGGTCGGCGCGGAGAAGACGGAGGCCACGGCGTTCACTCCCGTCGCCGTCCGCTGGCTGACCGCCGTGGCCGGCTTCATGACCACGTACGCGCCCCAGGTGGACGCCGGCCGCTACCCGGGCGACGACGCCACCGTCGACGTGCAGATCGCGACGATCGACCACCTTCTCCACGCGGCCGAGGCCCGCGGCCTGGACAACGCGCTGCCGGAGCTGCTGAAGACGACCATGGAACGGGCGAAGGCGGCCGGACACGGCCGGGACAGCTACGCGAGCGTGATCGAGGTCCTGCGGAACCCGTCGACCGGCGGGTGACGCGCCCCGGCGCCGCCGGGACCGGTCCACCGGCCTCCGCTACGCCTCGCCCCGCTTGCGGCGACGGTGGGCCGCGACGCGGGCGCGGGAGGCGCAGGTCGTGGAGCAGTAGCGGCGGGCGCTTCCGGGGCCGGTGCCCAGGTAGAGGGTGGTGCAGCCCGGGGCGGCGCACTCGCCCCAGGTGGCGCGGCCGTACTCGGTGACGATCTGGGCCAGGGCCAGGGCGCCGGAGGCCAGGAACCAGTCGGCCCAGTCCGCGTCCTCGCCCCGGTCGACGTGCAGGTGCCAGGGGTGCCGGCCGCCGTGGTCGGTCAGACGGGGGCGGGCGCCGCACTCGGCGAGGATCTCGTTGAGGGCGTGGGCGGCCCGGTCGGTGTCGGTCTCGGCGAGGACGGCGGCCATGCGGGCGGCGGCGGCCCGCAGGGCCTCCTCGTGGGCCGGGGGGAACGCCTCCTCGGTGAGGTCGTCCGGGTTCTCCCCGTGGCGGATCAGCAGTTCGACCAGTTCCGCCCGGGGCAGGTCGGGGTTCGCGCGGACCGCGTTCGCCAGGTCGACCAGCCGCCGGGCCGGCCGGAATCCCCCCGTGGTCACGGTGTCGTTCACGATCGACTCCCTTGTTCCTCGCTCCACAGGGTAACGTCTTTTTGAAAAATGGCGTTACACACGGGAGGCGCACGTGCGACCGCACACCGGGCTGCGGCCCTACCTGGCCACCGCCCTCCTCGCGCGGCTGGCGGAGGAGGGCATGGCCGTGGCCGTGGTGATGCTGGCGGTGCACCGCACCGGCAGCGCGGCCCAGGGCGCGTTCGTGCTGACCGCGTGGATGGCGCCGCACGTCCTCGTCGCGCCGCTGACGGGAGCCCTGGCCGAACGGGTGCGCAGCGCCCGGCTGTTCCACTCGTGCGGACTGGGCGGCCTGGCCTCGGGGATCGCCGCGTTGGCGGTGCTCGTCGGACGCGTCCCCCTGCCCGTGGTGCTGGCCGTGGCCGCGCTCGGCGGCGCGTGCGGGCCGGTGGTCACCGGCGGGCTCTCCGGCCTGGTGGCCCGGCTCGTCCCCGAGGGACCGGACCGCGACCGCGCGTACGCCCTGGACGCGGCGACGTACAACGCCGTGTCGGTGACCGGCCCCGCCCTGGTGAGCGCCGTCTCCGCCCTGGGCTCCCCCGGTACGGCCGTGGCGCTGCTGAGCGTGTCGGCGGCGTGCGCGGCCGTCCTGGCGTCCACGCTGCCGTACGGACGGTCGGCGGCCCCGGTCCGGGCGTCCGGCGAGGCGTCCGGCGAAGGGGCAGTCGAAGGGGCCGGCGCGCGGACGACACTCCGCGCCGACCTCGCGGCGGGCCTGGCGACCGTGTGGCGGGTGCGCGAACTGCGCGCGGTCACGGCGGCCACCTGCCTGAACTCCCTGGGCATCGGCGGCCTGACCACCACCGCGATCCTGCTCGCGACCGAACTGGACCGCCCCGACTCCGGCGGCCTGCTGATGACCGCGTTCGCCGTCGGGGCGCTCGCCGCCTCCCTGGCGGTGGCCAGGTGGCTGCGGTCCTTCCCGGCCCGGCGTCTGGTCTCCGCCTCCCTGTCGGGCACCGGCCTCGTCCTGGCCGCCGCCTCGTTCGCACCCTCGTTCGCGGCCTCGTCCACGGCCTCGTTCGCCGTTCTGGCGGTGCTGTTCGCCGTGGCGGGGGTGTTCGAGGGGCCGCTGCTGAGCGCCACCCTGCGCATCCGGGCCGCCCACTCCCCGGAGCGGGTGCGGGCGCAGGTCTTCACCATCGGGGCGGGGCTGAAGATCTCGGCGGCGGCCTGCGGTTCCGCCCTCGTCGGGCTCGCCGCCTCGCTGCCCCCGCCGCTCCTCCTGCTCGGGATCGCCGCCGTCCACCTCGCCGCGGCGCTCCTCCACCGCCTCGCCCTCCCGACCACGCGCACGCGCCCGCCTCACCCTCCCGGCGGCGCGGACGCGCCGGACCGGCGGACGGCGGGCGCCGCGCGGTCACCGCACGAACCGCCCCGCCGGTAGGGGTCTCACGCCGCGTCGAACCACTCCCCGCCCGCCGCCCAGTGCCGCACCCAGCCGGCGAACCCCGGCTCGGAGGTGGTGTGGCCGAACTCGGCGCCGAAGGGGACGGCGCCCACGTCGGTGATGTTCCAGACGTGCCCGCGGTGCGGCCCGGTGACGATCAGGTGCCAGTACATGCCGCAGCCGTCGGTGCCCAGGACGATCGAACCGTGGTCGAAGACCCGGTCGAGGACCGGCTCGGCCGCCTCCGGGTCCGGGTCCTCCTCCCACAGCCACGCCTCCGTCAGGGGAAAGGGCTCGGCCAGGACCCGCCGGGGACGGTCGTCCCCCCAGTCGTCGGGCAGTTCGGCCAGTGGCGTCAGGCCGTAGGCGGGCGGTCCGACCCGGGACCCGTCGCAGACCTCCGCGACGAACGTCCGGTACGGCTCGGGCAGGACGACGCCGTGCTCCGCCTCGAAGGCGCGCACCGCGTCCCACCCCAGGGGCGGTTCGCACGAGTCGGCGTCGAAGGCCGCGCGGAGGGCGGCGAGGTCGTCGGGACGGGCGTGTTCGGTCTCCACGCGCCCATGAGTACCACCACCCCCCGACAACCGCCCTCCCCACGGCCGCCGTCTCCCGGTCGCCCCGTCACCACCGGTCGGACGGTGGGGAGTTCGACCCGCCCGGCGGACGCGGCGCTCCCCCCGTCCGCCGGGCGGCGCCGGCGCCTATCGGCCGTACGCGCCGACGGGGCCGGCGGGGGAAGACCGTCACCGCGCCGGCGCATAGCCTGGTCCGGCCCACCGTCACGCACCGGGAGGACGCCGAGACCATGGCCCTGGACCGCATGCGCCCGCTCACGCCGTACGCACGGATCGGGTTGGGGCTGGCCGCCGTCGGGCGGCCCGGGTACATCAACCTCGGGCGCGGGCGGGACCTGCCCGCCGAGCGGACCGTCGAGGCGCTGCGCCGGCGCACGCACGCACTGCTCGACCTCGCCTGGGCCCGCGGCGTCCGGTACATCGACGCCGCCCGCTCCTACGGCCGCGCCGAGGAGTTCCTCGCCGACTGGCTGCACGGCGACGACCCCCGCGAGGGCCTGGTCGTGGGGAGCAAGTGGGGCTACACCTACACCGCGGACTGGACCGTCGACGCCGCCGTGCACGAGGTCAAGGACCACGGTGTCGCCACCTTCGAACGACAACTCGCCGAGACCCGGGCGCTGCTCGGGGACCGGCTCGACCTGTACCAGATCCACTCGGTCACCCCCGACAGCCCCGCCCTGACCGACACCGCCCTCCACCGCCGGCTCGCCGACCTGGCCGCCCGGGGCGTCGCGGTGGGGGTGTCCACCAGCGGTCCGCGGCAGGGCGACGCCATCCGCGCCGCCCTGGAGGTCACCGTCGACGGCGAGCCGCTCTTCCGCAGCGTCCAGGCCACCTGGAACCTGCTGGAGCCCTCCGCCGGACCGGCCCTGGCCGAGGCGCACGACGCGGGCCGCACGGTCATCGTCAAGGAGGCGCTCGCCAACGGGCGGCTCCTCGCGCCCGGCACCCCCGCGCACGCCGCCCTGGAGGCCGTCGCCCGGGACACCGGCACGCCCCCGGACGCCGTCGCCCTGGCGGCGGTGCTCCACCAACCCTGGGTCGACGTCGTCCTGTCCGGGGCGGCGACCACCGCACAGCTCTCCGACAACCTCCGCGCCACGGACGTGCGGCTGGACGGCGCACGGCTCGCGCGCCTGGCCGAACTCGCCGAAACCCCGGACGCCTACTGGGCACACCGGTCCCGACTCCCCTGGTCCTGAACGCCGGAAACCGCCCCGAACGGGGCGGTACGGCAGGCACCGTCACCCCCCGGAGGAAATGCCCTGGAACGTCATGACGCCCGCCGGTGGGCCGGCGCGAACGGAAACGGAGCCCACCGGCCCGCCCGTTGTACGAATCCGACACCCGCCCCTCACCGCGCCGTACCAATAGGGCAGTCTTGTCCCGTGCCCGAACCCACGCAGACACCAGCACCCGACAAGCAGCGTCCGCACCCGCACCCCGAGACGCTGCGGCGGCTGGAGCAGTCCTCCGGCAAGCTGGCCGCCGCCGCGCTCGCGCGGATGGGGGAGCAACTGCCGTGGTACCGCGCGATGCCGCCGGAGAACCGGTCGTGGATCGGGCTGGTGGCGCAGGCCGGCATCGCGGCGTTCACCGAGTGGTTCCGGCACCCGGAGACGCCGCAGGCGATCAGCACGGACGTGTTCGGCACCGCGCCGCGCGAACTGACGCGCGCCATCACGCTGCGGCAGACCGTGGAGATGGTCCGCACCACCATCGAGGTCGTGGAGTCGGCCATCGACGAGGTGGCCGCGCCCGGCGACGAGGGCGTGCTGCGCGAGGCGTTGCTCGTGTACGCCCGCGAAATAGCCTTCGCCACCGCCCAGGTGTACGCGCAGGCCGCCGAGGCGCGCGGCGCGTGGGACGCGCGGCTGGAGTCGCTGGTGGTCAACGCCGTGGTCTCGGGCGAGGCCGACGAGGGGGCCGTCTCCCGCGCCGCCGCGCTGGGGTGGAACTCCCCCGAGCACGTCGTCGTCGTGCTGGGCACCGCGCCCGACGGGGACAGCGAGTTGACCGTGGAGGCGATCCGGCGGGCCGCCCGTCACGCCAAGCTCCAGGTGCTCACCGGGGTGCTGGGCAGCCGTCTGGTGGTCATCGCGGGCGGTTCGGACAATCCGCTGCACGTCGCCAAGGCGCTGATCGGGCCGTTCGCGCCCGGTCCGGTGGTGGCCGGGCCCGTGGTCTCCGACCTGCTGACGGCGACGCGTTCGGCGCGGGCCGCCGCCGCCGGGCTGAAGGCGTGCGCCGCGTGGCCGGACGCGCCGCGACCGGTGCTGGCGGACGACCTGCTGCCGGAGCGGGCGATGGCCGGAGACCCCACCGCGCGCACGTTGTTGGTGGAGGAGATCTACAGACCGCTCCAGGAGGCCGGCGCGGCGCTGTTGGAGACGCTCAGCGTGTATCTGGAACAGGCCAGCTCCCTGGAGGGCGCGGCGCGGATGCTGTTCGTCCACCCCAACACCGTCCGCTACCGGCTGCGACGTGTGACGGACGTCACCGGTTGGTCCCCTTCCGATGTCCGCTCGGCGTTCACCCTGCGCATCGCGCTGATCCTCGGTCGCCTTGCCGAGCAGAGCGGCCGGATATAGTCGTCCCCAACGTTTTTGTCGGCCTTCCACAACTACCCCGACCGTTCTTCGTGCCGGTCCCCACCGGCGGGGACCTCCGTCGACAAGAGAGAGTGAGAGAGTGCTCGTACTCGTCGCTCCCGGCCAGGGTGCCCAGACACCCGGCTTCCTGACTCCTTGGCTCGAACTCCCCGGCGTCGCCGATCGGCTGCGGGAGTGGTCGGCCGCCATAGACCTGGATCTGGTGCACTACGGCACCGAGGCCGACGCCGAGCGGATCCGTGACACCGCCGTGGCCCAGCCGCTGCTGGTGGCCGCCGGACTGGTCTCCGCGCGGGCCCTGCTGGAGGGTGTCGACGAGAGCGTCCTGGGCGCGGTCGCCGGCCACAGCGTGGGCGAGCTGACCGCCGCCGCGATCGGCGGGGTCCTCACCCCCGAGGCCACGATGGCGCTCGTCCGCCGCCGCGGCCTGGCGATGGCCGAGGCCGCGGCCGTCACCGAGACCGGGATGACCGCCGTGCTGGGCGGGGACCCGGAGACGGTGACCGCGCACCTGGAGAAGCTGGGGCTCACCCCCGCCAACATCAACGGCGCCGGGCAGATCGTCGCCGCGGGCACCACCGAGCAGCTCGCCGCGCTCGCCGAGGAGAAGCCGGAGGGGGTGCGGATGGTGCGACCGCTGGCCGTCGCGGGCGCCTTCCACACCCACCACATGGCCCCGGCCGTCTCCGCCCTGGAGAAGGCCGTCGAGGGCGTCGAGGCGAGCGACCCGCGCGTGCGCTACGTCTCCAACCAGGACGGCCGGGTGGTCGCCGACGGCCGGGAGGTCGTGCGGCGGCTGGTGCACCAGGTCTCCAACCCCGTGCGCTGGGACCTGTGCATGGAGACCTTCAAGGAGCTGGGGGTCACCGCGCTGATCGAGGTGTGCCCCGGCGGCACCCTCACCGGCCTGGCCAAGCGCGCCCTGCCGGGCGTGAGGACGCTGGCGCTGAAGACCCCCGACCAACTCGACGCGGCCCGCGAGCTGATCGCCGAGTACACCGGTCCCGCCCGGGGCGACGAGCCCGCAGGCGCCACGGCCGAGTAGTCGAACAGGAGCCCCGAGACCATGACCGCGAAGATCCGGCCCGCCAAGGGCGCCCCGTACGCGCGCATTCTCGGTGTCGGCGGTTACCGCCCGACCCGGGTGGTGCCGAACGAGGAGATCCTCAAGCACATCGACTCCTCCGACGAGTGGATCCGCTCCCGCTCCGGCATCGCCACCCGCCACTGGGCGGGCCCGGAGGAGACCGTCGCCGAGATGTCGCTGGCCGCGGCGGGCAAGGCCGTCGCGGACGCCGGGATCTCCCCCGACCGGATCGGCGCGGTCGTCATCTCGACCGTCTCCCACTTCAAGCAGACGCCCTCCATAGCCACCGAGGTCGCCCACCGGCTGGGTGCGGGCAAGGCCGCCGCCTTCGACATCTCCGCGGCCTGCGCGGGGTTCGGCTACGGCCTGACCATCGCCAAGGGGCTGATCGTCGAGGGCAGCGCGGAGTACGTCCTGGTCATCGGCGTCGAGCGGCTCTCGGACCTGACGGACCTGACGGACCGCAGCACCGCCTTCCTGTTCGGCGACGGCGCCGGGGCCGTGGTCGTCGGTCCGTCCGAGGAGCCGGCCATCGGCCCCACCGTCTGGGGCTCGGAGGGCGACAAGGCGGACGTCATCTCGCAGACCGTGCCGTGGGACGAGCTCCGCGTCGACGACGTGTCGAAGCTCCCCGTCCGCGAGAACGGCGCGTTGAGGTTCCCGGCGATCCGTCAGGAGGGCCAGACGGTCTTCCGCTGGGCCGTCTTCGAGATGGCGAAGGTCGCCCAGCAGGCGCTGGACGCCGCGGGCGTCGCCCCCGACGATCTGGACGTCTTCATTCCGCACCAGGCCAACATGCGGATCATCGATTCGATGGTGAAGACCCTCAAGCTGCCGGAGCACGTCGCGGTCGCCCGCGACGTGGAGACCACCGGCAACACCTCGGCCGCCTCGATTCCGCTCGCCATGGAGCGGATGCTGGCGACCGGGCAGGCGAAGAGCGGCGACACCGCGCTCGTCATCGGCTTCGGGGCGGGTCTCGTCTACGCGGCAGCGGTCGTTACCCTCCCCTGAGTCGGTTCATCCGCACCACAGCACACCAGACCACAACACATCAGCAAAGGAGCGCCACCATGGCCGCCAGCAAGGAAGAGATCGTCGCCGGTCTCGCCGACATCGTGAACGAGATCGCCGGCATCCCGGTCGAGGACGTCCAGCCGGAGAAGTCCTTCACCGACGACCTGGACGTCGACTCGCTCTCCATGGTCGAGGTCGTCGTCGCCGCCGAGGAGCGCTTCGGCGTGAAGATCCCGGACGACGACGTCAAGGGCCTGAAGACCGTCGGCGACGCCGTGGACTACATCCTCAACCACCAGGACTGACCCGGTCCGACGTCCGAGGACGCGCTTGTCGCCACCCGCTCCGCGGTGGCGGAGAACCACACACCTCTACCAGTGGAGACAGAATTCCTGTGAACGCGACCCATCACTCCGTGGTCGTCACCGGTATCGGCGCAACCACACCGCTGGGTGGCGACAGCGCATCGACGTGGGAGGGCCTGGTCGCCGGTCGTTCCGGGGTGAAGCCCCTGGAGCACGACTGGGCCGCCGAACTGCCCGTGCGGATCGCCGCCACGGTGGCGGTCGAGCCGTCCGAGATCCTGCCGCGTCCGCTGGCCCGCAAGCTGGACCGCTCGGCCCAGTTCGCGCTGGTCGCGGCCCGTGAGGCGTGGGCCGACGCCGGCTACGAGGGCAAGGCCGGCGAGAACGGCCTGGTGGACCCCGACCGGCTCGGCGCGGTCATCGCCTCGGGCATCGGCGGCGTCACCACGCTGCTGGACCAGTACGACGTGCTCAGGGAGAAGGGCGTGCGCCGCGTCTCCCCGCACACCGTGCCGATGCTCATGCCCAACAGCCCGGCGGCCAACGTCGGCCTGGACGTGGGCGCCCAGGCGGGCGTGCACACCCCGGTCAGCGCGTGCGCCTCGGGCGCCGAGGCGATCGGCTACGCCGTGGAGATGATCCGCACCGGACGCGCCGACGTGGTCGTCGCGGGCGGCACCGAGGCGGCGATCCACCCGCTGCCCATCGCGGCGTTCGCCAACATGATGGCGCTGTCGAAGAACGAGCGGGCTCCCGAGGAGGTCTCCCGCCCCTTCGACAAGGCGCGGGACGGCTTCGTGCTCGGCGAGGGCGCGGGCGTCGTCGTGCTGGAGTCGGCCGAGCACGCCGCCAGGCGCGGTGCGAAGGTCTACTGCGAGGTGCTGGGCCAGGGACTGTCCGCGGACGCCCACCACATCACCCAGCCCGAGCCGACCGGCCGGGGCATCGCCGCCGCGCTGCAGAACCTGCTGGAGGCCACCGGCCTGGACCCGGCGGAGCTGGTGCACGCCAACGCGCACGCCACCTCCACCCCGCAGGGCGACGTCGGCGAGATCCGGGCGCTGCGCAAGGTGCTGGGCGCCGACCTGGACCACGTGGCCATCTCCGCCACCAAGTCCATGATCGGCCACCTGCTGGGCGGCGCGGGCGGCGTGGAGACGGTGGCGACGGTGCTGGCGCTGCACCACCGTACGGCGCCGCCGACCATCAACCTCGACGACCTCGACGAGGAGGTCGACGCCGACATCGTGCGCGGCGAGGCCCGCCCGCTGGGCGAGGGCCGGATCGCCGCGATCAACAACTCCTTCGGCTTCGGCGGCCACAACGTCGTCCTGGCCCTCCGCACGGTCTGACACAGGCCGACACAGACCGACCCGCGGCGCCGCGGGAACGCACTCGCCCCGAGGGGCCACCGGACGAGTCCGGTGGCCCCTCGGTCGTGAGCGCTCGGCCGTGGGCGATCCCGGTGGCGTCAGGGGCAGGTGACGACCTGTCCGGCCCAGGAGAGGCCGCCGCCGAAGGCGAACAGCAGCACGGGCGCGCCCGGTTCGATCTCGCGGCGCTCGACGAGCTTGGAGAGGGCCAGGGGGACGGAGGCGGCCGAGGTGTTGCCGGAGTCCACCACGTCCCGCGCCACGACCACGCCGTCCGCGCCGAGCCTGCGGACCAGGGCCTCGATGATCCGCAGGTTGGCCTGGTGGGTGACGATCCCGCCCAGGTCCCGCGGCGTGGTCCCGGCCCTCTCGCACGCCTGCTCGATCAGGGGCGCCAGCTCGGTGGTGGCCCACCGGAACACCGTCTGGCCCTCCTGGGCGAACCGCGGCTGCCAGTCGCCCATCAGCCGTACGGCGTCGCCGCGCGAGGGGTCCGAGCCCCAGACGACGGGGCCGATGCCGAGGACGTCGGAGGGAGCGTCGGGGTCCGCGCCGACCACGGCCGCGCCCGCGCCGTCGCCGAGGAGGACGCAGGTGGAGCGGTCGGTCCAGTCGGTGACGTCGGACATCTTCTCGGCGCCGATGACGAGCGCGTGCCGCGCGGCCCCGGCCCGCAGGGAGTGGTCGGCGGTGGCCAGGGCGGTGGTGAAGCCCGCGCAGCCGTTGTTGAGGTCGAAGGCGACGGCGTCGGGTATGCCCAGGCGCCCGGCGACCTGGGCCGCGGTGGAGGGGCAGCGGTCCCGCGCCGAGCAGGTGGCGACGGCGACCAGCCCGATGTCGGCCGGATCGACCCCGGAGGCGGCCAGGGCCTTGCCCGCCGCGGCGGTGGCCAGGTCGGCGACGGTCTCCTCGCGGGCGATGCGGCGGGTGACGATGCCGGTCCGCTGCCGGATCCACTCGTCGCTGGTGTCCACCATCCCCGCCAGGTCGTCGTTGGTCAGGACGTGGTCGGGCTGGTGGTGGCCCAGGGCGATGATGCGGGTCGGGTGCACGGCACTCCTCTTCTCGGCTCTTCTCGGCTCGGCCTCGGCGCGGTTTCGCGCGGTCTCGGCGCGTCTTGACGCGGCCTCGGCTCGGCAACGTCCACGACCTTATAGCGACCGATCGATCGGACTCTATACGTTCCGACCCTCGGTACGATGGCATCCGTGAGTCCCCGCAGATCCGCCGCCGAAGCCCGCCGCACCCGTGAGCGGATCATCGAGCGCAGCGTCGCCCTCGCCTCCCTGGAGGGGCTGGAGGGGCTGACGATCGGACGGCTCGCCTCCGACCTCGGCATCAGCAAGTCCGGTCTGCTGGGCCACTTCGGCACCAAGGAGGCGTTGCAGATCGCGGCCCTGGAGCGGGCCGCGGTGATCTTCGACCGCGAGGTCTGGCGCCCCGCGGCGGACGCCGCGCCGGGGCTGGCGCGGCTGCGCGCGGTCTGTACGACGTGGATCTCCTACCTGGAGCGCGGGGTGTTCCCGGGCGGCTGCCTCTTCGTCGCCTCCACCTTCGAGTACGACGGCCGCGACGGCCCCGTACGGGATCTGCTGCGGCGTCAGTTCGGCGCGTGGCGACGCCGGCTGGTGGCGGACGTGCGGGTGGCCGCCGGGCGCGGCGAACTGCCCCCGGACACCGATCCGGAGCAGGTCGTGTTCGAGCTGAACGGGATCCTGATGAGCCTGAACCACACCATCCAGCTCTACGGCGACACCGGGGCCGCCGCCCGCGCCCGGCGCGCGGTGGACCGGCTGCTGCCGCCCCCGCCGGCCGGCCCCGCCGGGCCTCAGCGGCCCGGGGAGTCGGGCACGCCGTCGAAACCGGCGTAGTACGAGGCCGCCATGTCCTCGTCGCCGTGGCCCTGCTCGGCGGCGCGGCGGAAGCGCTCGGCGCCCGCCGCCGTCACGTCCATCCGCACCCCCGCGGCCCGGCCCGCCTCGACGATCAGCCGGGCGTCCTTCTCGGCGGTGTGGACGGCGAAGCTGGGGGTGAAGTCGCCGGAGCGGATGACGTCGGACTTCATCCGCAGGTACCCCATGTCGAGCCCGCCGCCGGCGACGGCGTCGAGGAACTCCCGCGGGTCCACGCCCAGCCCCTTGGCCAGGGCGAGCGTCTCGGCGACGCCGTGGTTGACGGCGAGCACCCAGCAGTTGCAGACGAGTTTCAGCCGTGTGGCGTCGCCCGGCCGGTCGCCGAGCCAGCGGACGCGGGCGGCGACGGCCTCCAGGACGGGCGCCAGGCGCTCGCGCGTGTCGTCGGGTCCGGCCGCCAGGACCGTCAGCCGCCCGCTCTCGGCGGGCTCGCGGGTGCCGAGGACGGGGGCGTCCACGTAGCGGAGCCCGTGGTCGTCGGCGAAGGCGGTCAGGGCGGGCAGGGCGTCGAGTCCGGTGGTGGTGGTCTGGAGCCAGACCGTGCCGCGCCGCAGCCCGGGGGCCGCGGCGCGCATGGCCTCCAGGACGGCGGGGCCGTCGTGGACCATGGTGAGCACCACGTCGGCGTCCTCGACCGCCTCGGCGGCGGTGGCGGTGACGCGGGCGCCGTCGGCGGTCAGCGGTTCGGCGCGGGAGGGGGTGCGGTTCCAGGCGTTGACGGCCGGCCCGGCGCGCAGGAGGCCGCGGGCCATCGCCGCGCCCATGATGCCGGTGCCCAGGACCGCCACGGTCGTCGGTTGGGTTGTCATACCCGGGACCGTACGACTCGCGGCGTGTTCGGGGCGGACGACGCGACGCGCGGGGCGCGCGGAGGCCGTGCGGGGGCGGGGCGGGCCGGGGGGCGACGGGGTGTCAGACCACCTGGTGGAGCCAGCGCACCGGGGCGCCCTCGCCCGCGTAGCGGAAGGGTTCCAGCTCGTCGTCCCAGGGCTTGCCGAGCAGCTTGGCGATCTCGGCCTCCAGGTCGGTCTCGCCGCGCGAGGCACGGTCCAGCGCGGCGCGCAGTCGGTCCTCGGGGATGAGGATGTCGCCGTGCAGACCGGTCACCGCGTGGAAGATGCCCAGGTCGGGGGTGGAGCTGTAGCGCTCGCCCTCGGCGGTGGAGCACGGTTCGGAGGTCACCTCGAAGCGGAGCATGCGCCAGCCGCGCAGTGCGGAGGCGAGCTTGGAGGCGGTGCCGGGTTCGCCCTGCCAGGAGAGTTCCGCGCGCCAGGTGCCCGGCGAGGCGGGCTGTTTGATCCAGTCGAGGCCGACGCGGGTGCCGAGCACTCCCGCGACGGCCCATTCCACGTGCGGACACAGCGCGCGGGGCGCGGAGTGCACGTACAGAACTCCACGTGTCGTCACGGGGACCTCCTGTGCGGTTCGACGACCTTCCGTGGCGGCCTCGAATCCCTGCCGGCCGTGCGCCGGATCAGCACTTGACATCTTGTCCCATCGGTCACGTCTCCTCCAGCCCGAGGTTACGAACAGTAAACACTATCCGTGCCGTTTCTCCCTAAAAGGGACAGCAAGTGACGCGATGTAATCTGTCAATTGTGTCCGGCGGCCATTTTCGGACCGTCATGGGAAAAGCTACCGCGCCCTGGCGCGCGAGGGGTGACGTACCGTCGGTCGAGGCGGTCAACCCACCCGTCCGAACCATCACCCCACCGGAGAACGGGGAGAATCGGGGGCAGGAGACGTGCGAGACAGCGCGACGTTCGGCCGCGCGCGCGGCGGACGGCTGATGTTCGGCGCGTGTGCCGTCGTCGCCGTCGTCGTGACGCTGATCGTCCTGGTCGTCTCGGGCGGCTCCTCGGACGACCGCGGCGCGCCCCGCGTTCCGGGCGCATCGGCCGACGCCCGTCCCTCCCCCTCGCCCTCCCCCACGCCCGAGTGGGACACCGATCCCGACTCGCTGGCGGCGCTGGGCGACTCCATCACCCGCGCCTACGACGCCTGCTCGCTGCTGTCCGACTGCCCCGAGGCGTCCTGGGCCACCGGCACCTCCCCGGAGGTGGACAGCCTGGCGGAACGGCTGGGCATCCCGACCTCCGCGCGCTGGAACCTCGCGCGCTCCGGCGCCCTGATGGCCGACCTGCCCGCCCAGGCCGGGCGGGCCGCGGCACACCGGCCGGACCTGGTCACGGTGCTGATCGGGGCGAACGACGCCTGCCGGCCGAGCGTGGAGCGGATGACGCCGGTCGCCGAGTTCCGCGCCGACTTCGCCGAGGCGCTGCGCGTCCTGCGCCGCTCCTCGCCCCGGACCCGGGTGTACGTGGCCGGCGTGCCGGACCTGGAACGGCTGTGGGAGCAGGGGCGGTCCCACCCGCTGGCCGCGCGGGTGTGGGAGCTGGGCATCTGCCCCTCGATGCTGGGCGACGCCGACGCCGTGGACGCGGCGGCGGTGGAGCGCCGCGCGAAGGTGGCCGAGCGGGTGCGGGCGTACAACGCCGCGCTGCGGGAGGTCTGCGCGCGCGACGCGCGCTGCCGCCACGACGGCGGGGCGGTCCACGCGTACCGCTTCACCACCCGTGAGCTGAGCGGCTGGGACTGGTTCCACCCCGGCCGGGCGGGGCAGCGGAAGCTCGCCGAGATCGCCCACCGCCGGGTCACCGCCGAACACCCGCCCTCCCGCACGAGGTGACGGACGGGGGGATCGCCGCGGGCGCCTCCGGGGATCTCCGTACGACCCATTGACGCCGATCAGCGCGTGTCACTAGATTCACGCCAGCATTTCGAACACCTGACGAAATCTCGAACAGCGTAGAGGGGCAACCGCTGTGCGCATCACCGGAATCAGTACCCACGTCGTCGGCACCCCGTGGCGCAATCTGACCTACGTACAGGTCCACACCGACGAGGGACTCACCGGCGTCGGCGAGACCCGGATGCTGGGACACACCGACGCGCTGATCGGCTACCTGCGCGAGGCCGAGGTCAACCACATCGCCGGTTCCGACCCCTTCGCGGTCGAGGACCTGGTGCGGCGCATGAAGTACGGCGACTACGGGCGGGCCGGGGAGATCGTGATGTCCGGCATCGCGGTCGTGGAGATGGCCTGCTGGGACATCAAGGGCAAGGCGCTGGGCGTCCCCGTCTGGCAACTGCTCGGCGGGAAGGTCACCGAGAGGGTCAAGGCGTACGCCAACGGCTGGTACACCGTCGAACGCACCCCCGAGGCGTTCCACCAGGCGGCCCTGAAGGTCGTCGAGCGCGGCTACCGGGCGCTCAAGCTCGACCCCTTCGGCACCGGCCACTTCGAGCTGGACCACGCCGAGACGCTCCGCTCGATCTCCCTGGTGGAGGCGGTGCGGGACGCGATCGGGCCGGAGACCGAACTGCTGCTGGAGATGCACGGCCGGTTCAGCCCCGCCACGGCGGTCCGCATCGCCCGCGAGGTCGCGCCGTTCGCGCCGAGCTGGCTGGAGGAGCCGGTGCCGCCGGAGAACCTCAAGGCCCTGGCCAAGGTGGCCGACAAGGTGGACCTGCCCATCGCCACCGGCGAGCGCATCCACGACCGGATCGAGTTCCGCGAGCTGTTCGAGTCGCAGGCCGCCGACGTCATCCAGCCCGACCTCGGCCACCTCGGCGGCATCCTGGAGACCCGCAAGCTCGCCGCCACCGCCGAGACCCACTACGTGATGGTCGCGCCGCACAACGTCGGCGGCTCGGTGCTCACCGCCGCCTCCCTCCAACTGGCGGGCTGCACACCGAACTTCAAGATCCTGGAGCACTTCAACGACTTCGCGGACGCCGAGATCAAGAAGGTGGTCAAGGGCGCCCCGGAGGTCGTGGACGGCTACTTCGCCCTCCCCGACGCGCCCGGTCTGGGCGTGGAGTTGGACACCGACGCGGCGGCGGAGTTCCCGCAGCAGCAGGCCCGGTTCGACCTGTGGGCCGAGGGGTGGGAGAAGCGGAACCCGAACGGGACGCGGGCATGACGCGCGGCGCGGCCCGGCGCCGCGGCGACGGGTCCGGCCGTCCCCCGGCGGACGGGCAGCGCGACGGCGCCGCGCGGGCCGTGCTCGTACGCGCGTACGGCCCGCGCGGCGCGGGGAGGATACGGCAGTGAACACACCGGTACAGGACCAGGAGTCGGGACCACCGGCGCCGGACGGCGCCCCGCGCGCCGCCCGAGCCGACCGCGCCGTCGTCGTGGAGCGGCCCGGCGTCCACCGGCTGGTGGAGGTGGAGCGCGCCGAGCCCGGGCCCGGCGAGGCGCGGGTCGCGGTGTACGCGGCGGGGGTCTGCGCCAGCGACCGCGAGGTGTACGCCGGGACGCGCGCCGAGGGCTACGTCCGCTACCCCGTGGTCCCCGGCCACGAGTGGTCCGGCACGGTGGAGGCGGTCGGCCCCGGCGTCGACGCGGCGCTGGTGGGCCGGAAGGTGGTGGGCGAGGGGTTCCGCGCCTGCCTGGTCTGCGACCGCTGCCGGGAGGGCGCCACCAGCCTGTGCGGCGGAGGCTACGAGGAGACCGGCTTCACCCGCCCCGGCGCCTTCGCCGACCGCCTCGTCCTGCCCGCCCGGCTGCTGCACGTCCTCGACGACCGGGCCGACCTGCGCTCGGCCGCGCTGCTGGAGCCGGCCGCCGTGGTGGCCGCGGCGGTGTCGGCGGGCGAGCCCCGGCCCGGGGAGCGGGTCGCCGTGGTCGGCGCGGGCACGCTCGGCCTGCTGGCCGTCCAGCTGCTGGCCGCCGTCTCGCCCGCCGAACTGCTGGTGGTCGACCCCCGGGTGCGACGCGCCGAGCGGGCGCTGTCCATGGGCGCCGGCGAGGTGCGCGACCCGTCGGGCGCCGAGGAGCTGCGCGGACGCTACGACCTGGTGGTGGAGACCGCGGGCGCGCCCACCACCGCGCACGACTCCTGCCTGCTGGCCCGGCGCGGCGGCCGGGTGGTCCTGACCGGTCTGCCCGAGCCCGGCGCGCGGGGCATCGACCCCGTCCTCCTGACCGTCGGACAACTCACCGTCCGGTCCGTCTTCGGCGCCCCGTCCGCCGCCTGGGCCCACGCGGTGCGGGCCTTCGACGCCGGGCTGCTCGCGCCCGCCGCCCTGATCACCCACGAGCTGCCGCTGGCCGGCTTCGCGGAGGCCGTCGCGCTGGTCGGCAGCGGCGATCCGGACGTCGGCAAGGTCCTGCTGCGCCCCTGACCGGCCCGTCCGTCCCCCACTCCCACCCCCCACGCCGGGCCGCTTCCGGCCCCCGCCCTCGTCCACGAACGTCGTACGCCACACCGAACCTGGGAGCATCGTGACCGACGCGTCCACCTCTCTGCCCGACTCGCCCGCCGGCCGTCGCCCCGGCGAGTCCGCCCTCGTGGCCCTCGGCCATCCCGTCCCGCCCGTCGACCCCTCCGCCGCCTCCCCGCACGCCTTCCCCGACGGGGGCACCTGGCGCACCGAGATCCCCTCCGTGGAGGGGCCGGAGGCGGTGGCGACCGTGCTGAAGGAGGCCGGGGCCCTCGACGTCCCCGTCCACCGCATCAGCCAGGGCAGCGGCGTGTGGATGCTGACCGACTCCGAGATCGCCGAGATGGTCGGGGCCTGCGCCGAACACGGCGTCGAACTCTGCCTGTTCACCGGCCCGCGCGGCACCTGGGACACCGGCGCCGGCACCCGCACCTCCTCCGGCGGCGCCGGGCTGCGCGCCCGCGGCCACGACGCGCTCGCCGGGTGCGTCGAGGACGCCCTGCGCGCCGTCGAACTCGGCGTGCGCTGCCTGCTGGTGGCCGACGAGGGCGTGCTGCTGACCCTCCACCGGCTGCGGACGCGGGGCGTGCTGCCCGCCGACACCACCTTCAAGGTCTCGGCGCTCATCGGCCCGGTGAACCCGGCCTCGTACGCCGTCTACGAGCGCCTGGGCGCCGACTCGATCAACGTCCCCTCCGACCTGACCCTGGCGCACCTGACCGAGATCCGCCGGGTCAGCCGCGCCCCGATGGACTTCTACCTGGAGGCCCCCGACGACCTCGGCGGCTACGTGCGGATGTACGACATCGCCGAGCTGATCCGGCGCGGCGCGCCGATCTACCTCAAGTTCGGTCTCAGCAAGGCACCCGGCATCTACCCCTACGGCGCGCACCTGCGCGACGTGACCCTGGACACCGCCCGGGAGCGGGTCCGCCGCGGGCGCCTCGCCCTGGACCTGCTGGCCCGCCTCGGCGCCGACACCGGGATGTCCCCGCTCGGCTCCCGGCTGCCCGGACCGCTCCACCGCTTCCCCGACGAACCCGACTCCCCCGAGGCACCGCGCGATCCCCACGACCCACACGGAGGGAACTGAGCCCATGCGCACCCGCACCCGCACCGCCGGAACCGCCCTCGCCCTCGGCGCCGTCCTCGCCCTCGCCCTCACCGCCTGCGGCCAGAACTCCGAGGGCGGCAGCAAGGCCGGCGGCGACGACACCGAGGGCGGCACCATCGGCATCGCCATGCCCACCAAGTCCTCCGAGCGCTGGATAGCCGACGGCGAGAACATGGTGAAGGCGTTCGAGGCCAAGGGCTACAAGGCCGACCTCCAGTACGGCGACGACAAGGTGGAGAACCAGGTCGCGCAGATCGAGAACATGATCTCCAAGGGGCACGAGGCCCTGGTGATCGCCGCCATCGACGGCTCCTCGCTGACCGACGTGCTCCGCCGCGCCAAGGAGGCGGACATCCCCGTCATCGCCTACGACCGCCTCATCCGCGGCACCGAGGACGTCGACTACTACGCCACCTTCGACAACTTCAAGGTCGGCGAACTCCAGGGGCGGTACATCGTCGACGCGCTGAAACTGGAGGAGAACGAGGGGGAGAAGTTCAACCTGGAGCTGTTCGCCGGCTCGCCGGACGACAACAACACCGGTTTCTTCTTCCGCGGCGCGATGAGCGTCCTCAAGCCGTACATCGACGACAAGCGGCTCGTCGTCCGCAGCGGCCAGACGAAGATGAGCCAGGTCACCACCCTGCGCTGGGACGGCGGCACCGCCCAGAGGCGGATGGACGACCTGCTCAGCCGCCACTACGGCGGCGAACGCGTGGACGCGGTGCTCTCCCCCTACGACGGCATCTCGATCGGCGTCATCTCGGCCCTGAAGAGCGCCGGTTACGGCACCGAGGCCAAGCCCTACCCCGTCGTCACCGGACAGGACGCCGAGCTGGCCTCCATCAAGTCGATCATCGCCGGACAGCAGACCCAGACCGTCTTCAAGGACACCCGCGAACTCGCCGAGCGGGCCGTGCAGATGACCGACGCCGTGCTGAACGACGGCAAGCCGGAGGTGAACGACACCACCTCGTACGACAACGGTGTCAAGACCGTCCCGGCCTACCTGCTGGAACCGGTCAGCATCGACAAGTCCAACACCGACCTGCTCGTGGACGAGGGCTACTACACGGCCGACCAGCTCAAGTAGCCCGCCCGACACCATCGAGGGAGGACCATGAGCAGCGTTCTGGAAATGCGCTCGATCACCAAGACCTTCCCCGGGGTCAGAGCGCTGTCCGGGGTGAACCTGACCGTCCGCCGCGGCGAGATCCACGCCGTCTGCGGGGAGAACGGGGCGGGCAAGTCGACGCTGATGAAGGTGCTCAGCGGGGTCCATCCGCACGGCAGCTACGAGGGGGAGATCCTCTTCGAGGGCGAGCCGTGCGCGTTCCGGGACATCCGGGCCAGCGAGCGGCGCGGCATCGTCATCATCCACCAGGAACTGGCGCTGGTGCCCTACCTGTCCATCGCCGAGAACATCTTCCTGGGCAACGAGCACGCCCGGCGCGGCATCGTCCGCTGGAACGAGACCGTCCGCCACGCCGCCGAGCTGATGCGGCGGGTCGGACTCCACGAGAACCCGCAGACCCGCGTCGCCGACATCGGCGTGGGCAAGCAGCAGTTGGTGGAGATCGCCAAGGCGCTGGCGAAGCGGGTCAGGCTGCTGATCCTGGACGAGCCGACCGCCGCGCTCAACGACGAGGACAGCGCCAAGCTCCTCGACCTCATCCTGGAGCTGCGGTCCCAGGGCATCGCCTGCATCCTCATCTCCCACAAGCTGGGCGAGATCCGCCGCGTCGCCGACACCGTCACCATCCTGCGCGACGGGAGGACGATCGAGACGCTGACCGTCCGCCCCTCCCCCGGGGCGCCCGCGGAGGTCTCGGAGGACCGGATCATCCGCGGCATGGTGGGCCGCGACCTGGACCACCGCTTCCCCGCGCGCACCCCCTACCGGGGGGAGGACGCCGGACGGCCGGCGCTGGAGGTCTCCGGCTGGACGGTCCGCCACCCCATCGACCACCAGCGCAAGGTCGTCGACGACGTGTCGCTGACGGTGCGGCGCGGCGAGATCGTCGGCATCGCCGGGCTGATGGGCGCGGGCCGCACCGAGCTGGCGATGAGCGTCTTCGGACGCTCCTACGGGGTGTACGCGGGCGGGACGGTCCGGCTGAACGGCCGGGAGGTCGACACCCGCACCGTCCCCGCCGCGGTCGCGGCCGGCATCGCGTACGTCACCGAGGACCGCAAGACCTACGGACTGAACCTGATCGACACCGTCAGCCGCAACATCTCGCTGGCCTCGCTGCCCGGCCTCGCTCGGGCCGGGA
The DNA here is from genome assembly GCF_039533145.1 of Streptomyces macrosporus. NCBI lineage: Bacteria > Bacillati > Actinomycetota > Actinomycetes > Kitasatosporales > Streptomycetaceae > Streptomyces > Streptomyces macrosporus. The sequence continues at coordinate 229,680 of NZ_BAAASZ010000020.1, read as the reverse complement.
TCGTCGACGAGCACCGGGAGCGGCAGGTCGCCGAGCGGTACCGGACGTCGATGAACATCAAGACCCCGACCGTCTTCGAGCAGGTCGGCCGGCTCAGCGGCGGCAACCAGCAGAAGGTCGTGCTCGGCAAGTGGGTGCACGCCGATCCGGAGGTGCTGATCCTCGACGAGCCCACGCGCGGCATCGACGTCGGGGCGAAGTACGAGATCTACACCGTCGTCGACCGGCTCGCCGCCCAGGGCAAGGCGGTGCTGATGATCTCCTCGGAGCTGCCGGAGCTGCTGGGGATGTGCGACCGGATCTACGCCATGGCGGCCGGACGGCTGACCGGCGAGGTGTCCCGCGAGGACGCGAGCCAGGAAGTGTTGATGCGCTACATGACGATGGACAGAAGCCGAGGTCCCCGATGAAGACCGCCCCGACGAAGACCGCAGGACACAGCGAGGGAACCCCGGCGGAGGGCGCCGGGAGGGGCACCGCCGGGGCGGTGCTCGTGCGCACCGTGCGCGCCAACATGCGGCAGTACGGGATGCTCGTCGCGCTGGCGCTGATCGTGGTGCTGTTCCAGATATGGACCGACGGCAACCTCCTCAAGCCCGTCAACGTGTCCAACATCGTCCAGCAGAACAGCTACATCCTCATCCTGGCCATGGGCATGATGATCGTGATCATCGCGGGCCACATCGACCTGTCCGTCGGCTCGCTGGCCGCCTTCGTCGGCGCGGCGGCGGCCGTGATGATGGTCGAGTACGACATGGCCTGGCCCCCGGCGCTCCTCTGCTCCCTGCTGATCGGCGCGCTGGCGGGCGCCTGGCAGGGCTTCTGGATCGCCTACGTCGGCATCCCGTCGTTCATCGTGACGCTCGCCGGGATGCTGCTGTTCCGCGGCGGCACCCAGATCCTGCTGGAGGGCCAGTCCCTGGCGCCCTTCCCGCGGGGTTTCCAGGACCTCAGCCAGGGCTTCCTGCCCGAGGGCGGCCCGCTGTCGAACTACCACGACCTGACGGTGCTCATCGGCGTGGTCGTGGTGGCGTTCGTCCTGGTCCAGGAGTGGCGCGACCGGCGCCGGCAGCGGGCGTACGAGCTGGAGGTGCTGCCGACGAACCTGTTCGTCCTCAAGTGCGTGGCGATCGTGGCGGCGGTGCTCGCCTTCACCCTCACCCTGGCCAGCTACCGGGGCGTCCCGGTGGTGCTGCTGATCATGTGCGCCATCCTGATCGGGCTGGGCTTCGTGATGCGCAACGCCGTCGTCGGCCGCCACGTGTACGCGCTGGGCGGCAACAAGGCCGCGGCCAAGCTGTCGGGCGTGAAGGACAAGCGGGTCACCTTCCTGGTCTTCGTCAACATGGGCGTGCTGGCGGCGCTGGCGGGCTGCGTGTACGCCGCCCGGCTCAACGCCGGCACCCCGCAGGCGGGCATCAACTTCGAGCTGGAGGCGATCGCCGCGGCGTTCATCGGCGGCGCCTCCATGAGCGGCGGCGTGGGTACCGTGCTGGGTGCCGTCATCGGCGGGCTGGTGCTCGGTGTGCTCAACAACGGCATGTCCCTGGTGGGCATCGGTACCGACTACCAGCAGGTGATCAAGGGTTTGGTCCTGCTGGCGGCGGTGGGATTCGACGTCTGGAACAAGAGGAAGGTGGGCTCATGAGCACCAGCAGACGCGCCGTGATCACGGCGGCCGCCGCGGCCGGACTGGCGGCCGCGGCCGTGGGGCCGGGCGCGGGAGAGGCGCAGGCCGGGACCGGGGAGCCGGCGCCGCCACGGCGGAAACGATTCGGCGAGCTGGCGGACGGCACCGAGGTGGACGTCTGGACGCTGGCCAACGGCGGCACCCGACTGAAGGTGCTGTCCTACGGCGGCGTCGTGCAGTCCCTGGAGGTGCCCGACCGACACGGCCGGTACGCCAACGTCTCCCTCGGCTTCTCCGACCTGGCCTCCTACGTGGAGCGCTCGCCGTACTTCGGCGCGCTCATCGGCCGCTACGGCAACCGCATCGGGGGCGGCCGCTTCACGCTCGACGGGAAGACGTACGAGCTGCCGCGCAACGACAACGGGCACAGCCTCCACGGCGGCGACCAGGGATTCCACACCCGGGTGTGGCGGGTGGAGCCGTTCACCCGGCGCGGCGAGGCGGGGCTGGTCCTCACCCGCACCAGCCCCGACGGCGAGATGGGCTACCCGGGCACGCTGGAGGTCCGGGTGGAGTACACGCTGAACCGGAAGGGTGACTTCCGGATCGACTACGAGGCCGTCACCGACAAGCCCACCGTCGTCAACCTCACCAACCACACCTACTTCAACCTGGCCGGAGAGGGCGCCGGCAGCGTCCTGGACCACCGTCTGGAGGTGGCCGCCTCCCGCTACACCCCGGTCGGCGAGACGCTGATCCCCACCGGGGAGTTGGCGCGGGTCGGAGGCACCCCGTTCGACTTCCGCCGGGCCAAGCCGATCGGGACGGACATCCGCGAGGCGCACGAGCAGATCCTGTTCGGGCGGGGCTACGACCACAACCTCGTGCTGGACAAGGGCATCACGGCCGAGCCCGAGCACGTCGTCACCGTCTCCGAGCCCACCTCGGGCCGGACGATGCGGATCGCCACCACCGAGCCGGGCGTGCAGTTCTACAGCGGCAACTTCCTCGACGGCACCCTGGAGGGCACCTCGGGGCGGGTCTACCGGCAGGGCGACGGGTTCTGCCTGGAGACCCAGCACTTCCCCGACTCCCCCAACCAGCCCTCCTTCCCCACCACCGTGCTGCGTCCGGGGCAGACGTACCGGACCACGACCGTCCACTCCTTCTCCGCCGAGTAGGGCGCGGGAAACGGACGCACGGCGGGGGCGGTCCCGGAGAGGGCCGCCCCCGCCGCCGTGTTCCCCCGGGCGTCGCCCGGCCCCTACGGGTACGGGCTCAGGCGAGCCGGAGGACGTTCCACGACAGGGGCTCCAGGACGGTGCGCAGCACGCCGTCCCTCAGCTCGGTGCCCTCGCCGGGGTGCGGGACGACCCGCTCGGGGTCGGCGAGGGTGTTGCGGGCCTCGGGGTCGGCGTCGGCCAGCACGCTGTGCTCGACCACGCGCTCCAGGTCCCATCCGTGCAGGCTCACCTCCAGCGGCAGGGCGTCGTGCTGCCCGCGGTTGACGGCGAAGACGGTGACGGCGCCGGTCGCCTCGTCCCGCACGGCGGTGGCGTGGAGCAGCGGCACCTCGCCGTACTGGGCGGTGGTGTACGTCGGCGACTGCACCCGCACGTCCAGCACCTGCCCGCGCCCGTACCGGGAGGCCTGGGCGAAGGGGAAGAAGGTCGTCTGCCGCCAGGCCGGGCCGCCGGGCTCGGTCATGATCGGGGCGATCACGTTGACGAGCTGCGCCAGGCACGCGACGGTCACCCGGTCGGCGTGGCGCAGCAGGGTGATCAGCAGGGAGCCGAAGACCACGGCGTCGGTGACGGAGTAGTCGTCCTCCAGCAGCCGCGGCGCCTCCTCCCAGTCGGGCGGGGTCTGGGCGTGGTAACGCCGCTGGTACCAGACGTTCCACTCGTCGAAGGAGAGGTTGATCCGCTTGCGGGACTTCAGCCGGGCCCCGACGTGGTCGCAGGTGGCGACGACGTTCTCGATGAAGGACTCCATGTCCACGGCGGAGGCCAGGAAGGAGTCGCGGTCGCCGTCGATCTCCTCGTAGTAGGCGTGGAGGGAGACGTGGTCCACCAGGTCGTAGGTCTCGGCCAGGACGGTGGCCTCCCAGGCGGCGAACGTGGGCATCGCCTGGGAGGAGCTGCCGCAGGCGACCAGTTCGAGGGAGTCGTCGATCTGGCGCATGGCGCGGGCGGTCTCGGCGGCCAGCCGGCCGTACTCCTCGGCGGTCTTGTGGCCGGTCTGCCAGGGGCCGTCCATCTCGTTGCCCAGGCACCACAGCCGGATGCCGTAGGGCTCCTTGTCGCCGTGCGCGGCGCGCAGGTCGGACAGTTCGGTGCCGCCGCGGTGGTTGGCGTACTCCAGCAGTTCCCTGGCCTCCTGGACGCCGCGGGTGCCGAGGTTGACGGCCAGCATGGGTTCGCCGCCGACCTTGCGCACGAAGTCCATGTACTCGGACAGGCCGAAGCGGTTGGTCTCCACCGAGCGCCAGGCGGGGTCCAGGCGGCGGGGGCGCTTCTCGACGGGGCCGACGCCGTCCTCCCAACGGTAGCCGGAGACGAAGTTGCCGCCGGGGTAGCGGATGGCGGTCACCCCCAGTTCGCGCACCAGCTCCAACACGTCGGTGCGCAGGCCCTGTTCGTCGGCGGACGGGTGCCCGGGTTCGAAGACGCCCGTGTAGACGCAGCGGCCGAGGTGCTCCACGAAGGAGCCGAACAGCCGGGGGTCGACCTCGCCGACGGTGAAGGCGGGGTCGAGGGTGAACCGGGCCGGGTGGGCGGGGGCGGGCTTCGCGGTGCTCATGGATTCCTTCCGTCGAGGACGGTCCGGTGCGGGGTGGAGAGGGGTGGGCGGGGCCCGGTGGGGCCCCGCCCGGGTTTGAAAGGATTCAGTAGGCCACCGGCCAGCCGTTGTCCCAGCGCAGCAGGTTGATGCCGAGGGTGGGCGAGCCGTTGTTGGCGCCGTCGTAGTAGTGGTAGACGAGCAGGTCGCCGTCGACGTCCGCGAGGATCGACTGGCCGCCGGGTCCGACGACCCGGCCGTGGGTCTCCAGGACGATCGTGCCGCCGTTGTCGCGCATGTCCACGCCGTTCCGGTCGCGGAAGGGCCCGGTGGGGCTGGTGGAGCGGCCGACGCGGATGCTGTAGGTGCTGTCGGTGCCGGCGCAGCAGCGGTCGAAGGACGCGAAGAGGTAGTAGTGGCCGCCGCGCTTGATCAGCGTCGGCCCCTCGATCCCGTTGCCGGTGGGGTTGCGCGCGGCGACGGAGTACACGGTGCGGTCGCCGGAGTGCTGCTTGCCGGTGGCCGGATCGAGCCGGATCGTCTTGATCCCCGACCACCAGGAGCCGAAGGTCAGCCACCACTTCCCGTCGCCGTCGACGAAGAGGTTGGGGTCGATGGCGTTGTAGCCGGAGGTCGAGGTGGTGGAGTGGACCGGGCCGTGGTCGGTCCAGGTGCCGGGCAGCCCGCTGGGGCTGGTGGCCAGTCCGATGGCGGAGTGGCTGGAGCCGAAGGTGGAGAGGGAGTAGTACAGCCAGTACCGCCCGTCGTGCCGGGAGATGTCGGGGGCCCAGGGGCTCTCCTCGGGCGAGTACCGGGCCCACCACGAGGGCGGGTCGGGGAAGGCCGGACCGGCGTGGGTGAAGTGGACCCGGTCGGTGGAGATGCGGGCCTGGGGTCCGTTGTGGGTGGAGTACAGCACGTACCGGCCGTCGGCGAGGCGGATCATCGACGGGTCGTGGACGGAGACGTCGCCGGTCACCCGGCCGGGGTTGGGGTAGGCGGTCGCGCTGCCCGGCACCAGGGCCACGAGCAGGCCCAGGAGGACGGCGACCAACACCGTGGGGGAACGGCGGGCGCGCGTACGCCCGCGCGGTCGGTCGTTCATGCGGCTCCTTCGGAAGTTTTCGGTAATCGTTCGAAGCGCACTGCTCTCCGAACTCCTCTTTTCTCTGCGGTCAGAGGGATTGACGGGCGCCTCTCCCCTCTCTAGGTTCGCCTGACAGTTGCGGGATTCTTCCGGAACTTTTTCGGTAACACATGGGAGGGACGCCCTCGTGCTCAGAGTGAAACGCGCGGCCGTGTACGGCGCGCTGGCCACGGCGCTGCTGGCGACAGCGGCCGCTCCGGCCACCCTCGCGTCCGCCGACTCCCCCGCTCCGGGGCAGGCGGCCACGGAGGGGACCAAGGGGGGTCACGGCGACCTGTCCGACGCGCCCTTGCGGAAGCTCGCCGAGCGGACGAAGACGAAGGTGCGCATCGGCACCGCCGTGGACATGTCGGCGCTGGCGGACGACGCCACCTACCGGGAGACCGTCGCGAAGGAGTTCAACTCCGTGACGGCGGAGAACGTGATGAAGTGGGAGGTCGTCCAGCCCGAGCGGGGCGTGTACGACTTCACCGCCGCCGACGCGTTGATGAAGACCGCCCGCGCCAACGGCCAGGAGGTGCGCGGCCACACCCTGGTGTGGCACAGCCAGCTCCCGGCCTGGGTGAACGAGGGCGACTTCTCCAAGGAGGAGCTGCGCTCGATCCTGCGCGACCACATCACCACCGTGGTCAAGCGCTACAAGGGCAAGATCTACCAGTGGGACGTCGCCAACGAGATCTTCAACGAGGACGGCACCTGGCGCGAGAGCGTCTGGTACAAGACGCTGGGCCCGGGCTACGTCGAGGACGCCCTGCGCTGGACGCACGCGATCGACCCGAAGGCGAAGCTGTTCCTCAACGACTACAACGTCGAGGGCGTCAACGCCAAGAGCGACGCCTACTACGAGCTCATCAAGAAGCTGCGGGCCAAGGGCGTTCCGGTCCACGGCTTCGGCGCCCAGGGCCATCTGTCGCTGGAGTACGACCTCCCGCACGACATGACGGAGAACTTCCTGCGCTTCGACAGGCTGGGCGTGGAGACGGCCGTCACCGAGGCGGACGTGCGCATGCGGGTGCCCGCCGAGACCATCGAGCTCAACGCCCAGTCCCAGGGCTACCACACGATGCTCCAGGCGTGCCTGCTCACGCCGAAGTGCACCTCCTTCACGGTGTGGGGCTTCACGGACAAGTACTCGTGGATTCCCGACTGGTTCGAGGGCGAGGGCGCGGCCCTGCTGCTGGACGAGCAGTACAACCCCAAGCCCGCCTACAAGGCGGTCCAGCAGGACCTGCGGCTGGCGGCCCGGGGCCGGTGACGGCTCCGGACCACTGAGTCCGCGCGCGGGGGCGGTGTCCGACGGCACCGCCCCCGCCCACGTTCCGCGCCCCGCCGGCCGGGTCCCGCGCACCGGCCGACCCACCGTCCCGCTCACTGTCCGGCCAAGCCCGTGTGGGCGACACCGCGGACGATCTGCCGCTGGAAGAACGCGAAGACCAGCAGCAGCGGCAGCCCGGCGATCACCAGCGAGGCCATCACCTGGGCGTAGCGGGCGCCGTAGGTGGACTGGACGTTGACCAGGCCGACCGGCAGCGTCATCCCGCCCGGATCGGTGGTGACCAGGAACGGCCACAGGAAATTGTTCCAGGTCTGGATGAAGGTGAAGATGGCGACGGCGGCGAGGACCGGCCGCGACAGCGGCACGACGACGGTCCAGAACACCCGCCAGCGTCCCGCGCCGTCGACGAAGGCCGCCTCCTCCACCTCGCGCGGCACCCCCTCGAAGAACTTCACCAGGATGAACACCATGGCGGGGACGGCGACCTGGGGCAGGATCACGCCCCAGTAGGTGTCGACCAGCCCGAGGGAGACCATCTCGGCGAAGAGCGGGGCGATGAGCACCTGCGGCGGCACCATGATCCCGGCCAGGACGAGCCCGTAGAGGAACCTGCGGCCCCGGAACTCGGTCCGCGAGAAGCCGTAGGCGGCCATGGCGCAGGTGACCACGGTCAGCACCGTCGTCACGACGGACACGTAGGCCGAGTTCAGCATCCACCGCCCCAGGTCGCCGGAGGCCCACACCTTCTCGTAGGCGTCGAAGGTGATCCGCGAGCCGATCCACTCCAGCGAGGTCCGCGTCGTCTCGTTCTCGGGCTTGAGGGAGGTGGCGACCGCCCAGGCGAGCGGCAGCACCCACAGGACCGCCAGGACGAGCGCGACGGCGAGCATCGCGGCGCGGCCCGGGGTCCAGCGCGGTCCGCGCCCGGCCTCCCCCTTCCGCGCGCGCCGCCCCGCCCCGGCGCTCCGCGGCGCGGCCCCCGCCGCGCCGGCGTCTCGTCCGACGGCCGGTCCGGCCTTCACGGTCGCGCTCACTTGGCGGCCTCCTCACGGGAACGGCGGGTCATCCGCAGGTGGATCAGCGAGACGATCACGATCAGGGCGAAGAAGACGTAGGAGACGGCCGAGGCGTAGCCGATGCGGTAGCCGGTGAAGCCCGCGTCGTAGACGTACTGCAGGATCGGACGGGTGCTCTCGTCGGGTCCGCCGCCGGTCATGATGTAGATCTGGTCGAAGACCTTCAGCGAGGCGAGGAGTTGGAGGACGACCACCACTCCCGTGGTACGGCCGAGCATCGGCAGGGTGATGTGCCGCAGCCGGTGCCAGGCGCCGGCGCCGTCCAACTCGGCGGCCTCGTACAGGTGGTGCGGGATGGCCTGGAGCGCGGCGAGGTAGAGCAGGAAGTTGAAGCCGACCGTCCACCACAGGGTGGTCAGCACGATGGAGAGCATCGCGTAGCGGGTGTCGGTGAGCCAGCCGATCTCGGGCGTGAGGCCGACGGACTTCAGCAGCAGGTCGGCCAGGCCGAAGTCGGAGGGGTAGATCATCCACAGCCACAGCAGGCCGACGACGCCCGAGGGCAGCAGGAAGGGCGCGAACCACGACAGCCGCCACAGCCACTGGACCACCCGCAGGTGGTGCGCGAGCAGGGCCATGACCAGCCCGGTGACGACCAGCGGCGCGGTGGACAGGAGCGTGAACCAGACCGTGTGCCACAGCGAGGACCACACCGCCGGGTCCCGCAGCGCCTCGGCGTAGTTCTCCAGGCCGACGAAGTCGCCGCCGGTGCCGGCGATGTTGTCGTTCCCCAGGCTCATCCCGAGGCCCAGCAGCAGCGGCCAGACGAGGAAGGCGGCGTAGAGCAGCAGGAAGGGCGCGGTGAAGACCAGGCCGTGCTCGGTCCATCGGCGGCGTACGGTCGCGGGCCGGGCCTCCCGGGCGGCGGAGGCGGCCGGCGTGGGGGGCGGCGCCGGGGCGGTGGGCGCGGTCGCGGTCATGCCTGGCCTCCGAGGGGGTCGGGGGTGTCGAGCAGTTCCCGGAGCCGGGACATGGCCTCGTCCAGGGCGTCCCGCGGGGTGCGGGAGCCGGTGAGCACTCCGGAGAAGACCGCGCCGAGTTCGATCCACATCGCCGAGGCGGAACCGGCGAACCAGGCGGGCGGGTCCAGGACCACGTCGTCGATGACGGACCGGTACTCCGACTGCGGCTCCAGGTCGAGGTAGGCGGGCTCCTCCAGGACGGGGAGGTACGCGGGGACGTGGCCGCCCTTGGCCCACTCGACGGTGTTCCTCAGCATCCAGGCGACGAAGGCGTGGGCCGCCTCGTTGGACTCGCCGCCGCGGTCGCGCTGGTGGGGGAGGACGAGGCAGTGGGAGTCGGCCTGGGCGGTCGGGCGGCCGAACAGGGCGGGCACGCGGGTCATGGAGAACGGGAGCCCCAGGTTGGCGAAGGTGCTGACCTCCCACTCGCCGTTGAGGAGGAAGGCGGTCTCGCCGCCGCCGAAGACGCCGACCGTCCCGTTGTAGTCGACCCGGCGGTGGGCCAGTCCCTCCTCGGTGAGCCGCCGCATGAAGCGCAGCACCCTCAGCGCCCTGGCGTCGTCGACGGTGATGCGGGTGGCGTCCTCGTTCAGCAGGGTGCCGCCGGTCTGGGAGTAGAAGGTGGAGAACAGCCGCCAGGGGCCGATGGTGCCGGCACCCAGGGTCTCGACGACCAGTCCGGGCTTGCCGGTGACCTTTCCGGCCGCGCGCAGCGCGGCGACGAACTCGTCCGTGCCGCGGATCGGCCTCAACCTGCCGTCCGGGCCGAGGAGTCCGGCCCGCTCGCAGAGGTCGGTGTTGTAGTAGAGGACCATCGGGTGCGTGTCGAGCGGGATGGCGTACTGCGCCCCGTCGATCCGGCCGCGCCGCCACAGGTCGGCGGGGAAGTCCCGCTCGGTGACGCCGTGGCGGGCCAGCAGGTCGAGGTCGAAGGGGTCCAGCAGTCTGCCGGGGCCGAACCCGGGCAGCCGCGCCAGGTGCAGGGCGGCGACCTCGGGGGCACGTCCGCCGGCCCCCGCCATGCCGAGCTTGGTGTAGTACGGGGCGCCCCACTGGAGCGTGGACGCCTCCAGGGCGATCTCGGGGTGCGCCGCCCGGTAGGCGCCCAGCATCGTCCGCATGTTCACGCCGTCGCCTCCGCCGAAGAGGTGCCAGAAGCGCAGCCTGGTCCGGCCCCGACCCACGGCCGCGGGCGCCGCGCATCCGGCGGTGCCGACCGCCCCGGTGACCGCCAGGGCGGCCAGTCCGGCCATGCCGCCGAGCACGCGCCGCCGGTCGAGGGCGCGGCTCGGCAGGGAGGTTCGACGCATACCATCCACCCAACGTTCGAAATTTCGAATGGCGATCGGAGGTCCGAACAGGAAGGTAGGTCGAGCGTCCGTCCGCGTCAATGGTTTGCGCAGAAACAGGTGCGACGGGCGGCACGGCGGGCGCGGCACGCGAAAGGGCCGCCCCGGCGGTGCCGGGGCGGCCCTCGTCCGCGTCGCGCGCCGGAGGCGTCAGGCGACGTCGAGGGTGACCTCGATGTTCCCCTCGGTGGCGCGGGAGTACGGGCACACCCGGTGCGCCTTCTCCATCAGCTCCAGCGCGGCCCGGCGGTCCAGCCCGGGGATGGAGCCCACCAGCGCCACCGTGAGGCCGAAGCCGCCGTCCGCGTCCTTGCCGAGGCCGACCCGCGCGGTCACCGTCGAGCCGGATATGTCCTTCTTCTCCCGACGGGCCACGACGCCGAGCGCGCTCTGGAAGCAGGCGCTGTATCCGGCGGCGAAGAGCTGCTCGGGGTTGGTGCCGGCGCCGCTGCCGCCCATCTCCTTGGGCGGGTTGACGACGACGTCGAGCTTCCCGTCGTCGGTGGCGACCCGGCCGTCGCGGCCGTGCTCGGCGGTGGCGACGGCGGTGTACAGCACGTCGATGGGCTGGACGGACATGGAAATTCCCCTCCTGGTGTCGGTGTGTGTCGGTGTGTGTCCTGGATCGACGGGTGATCGCGGTGCCCGCTCCGACGGCCCGCGTCCCTCCGGGCCGGCCGCCCCGCCGATCACCCGGTGCGGCGGATCAGTCGTCGAGGCCGACGATCATCTTTCCGACGTTCCGGCCGCGCAGCATGCCCAGGAAGGCGTCCACCGCGTTCTCGATGCCCTTCACCACCGTCTCGTGGTACTTGAGCTCCCCGGAGCGGATCCACCCCGAGACCTCCTCCACGAACGTCGGCCGCAGGGCGGCGTGGTCGCTCACGAGCATCCCCTGGATGCGCAGGCGCTTGCCGATGACGAGCGCGAGGTTGCGCGGGGCGGCGGGCGGTTCGGTGGCGTTGTACTGCGCGATCATGCCGCAGACGGCGACCCGGCCGTGGACCTTCAGCGAGCCGATGGCGGCCTCCAGGTGCTCCCCGCCGACGTTGTCGAAGTAGACGTCGATGCCGTCGGGCGCGGCCTCCTTCAACTGCCGCGCCACGGGCCCGTTCTTGTAGTTGAAGGCGGCGTCGAAGCCGTACTCCTCGGTCAGCAGCCGGACCTTCTCGTCCGATCCGGCGCTGCCGACGACGCGCGAGGCGCCCTTGAGCCGGGCGATCTGGCCGACCTGGCTGCCGACCGCGCCCGCCGCGCCGGAGACGAAGACGGCGTCCCCCTCCTTGAAGGAGGCGACCTCCAACAGGCCCGCGTAGGCGGTCAGTCCGGGCATGCCGAGCACCCCGAGGTAGGTGGTCGGCGGGGCCAGCTCCGGGTCGACCTTCGAGGCGTGCTTCGCGTCCAGCGTGGCGAACTCGCGCCAGCCCAGGCCGTGCAGCACGTGGTCGCCCGGGGCGAAGCCCTCGGCCTCCGAGGCGACGACGATGCCGACCGCCCCGCCCTCCATCGGCTCGTCCAGCCGGAACGGCGGCACGTAGGACTTGCGGTCGTCCATGCGCCCGCGCATGTACGGGTCGACCGAGAGGTAGAGGTTGCGCACCAGGATCTGGCCGGGCCCGGGGGCCCGCACGGGAGCCTCGCGCAGCGCGAAGTCGTCCGGGGTGGGCCATCCCTGCGGGCGGGCGGTCAGGTGCCACTCGCGTCCGGTGGTGGGCAACGTCATGAAAAGCCTCCAAAAACTTAAGGATGTGAAACAACCATGTCCTTGATGTTTCATGATGTCAAGCAACTCGGTAGGCTGGTCCCATGTCCTCCCGCCCCGCCCCGGCCGACCCGCTCACCCTCGAGGTCGTCGAACTGATCGGCTCGGTCGTCGCCCGCTACCACCAGGAGTACGACGAGGCCGCCGCCCGGCACGCCCTGACCGGCTCCCAGGCCCGCCTGCTCACCCTGCTCCGGCACCGGCCCCTGCCCATGCGGGAGATCGCCCGGCGGCTGAAGTGCGAACCGTCGAACGTGACGGGCATAGTCGACCGGCTGGAGTCCCGCGGCCTCGTCGAGCGCCGCCCCGATCCGGCCGACCGCCGCGTCAAGCTCGCCGCCGTCACCGACGAGGGCCGCGAGACGGCCGACCGGCTGCGCGCCTCGCTGGACTTCGCCCGCGAGCCCCTGGCCGACCTGACCTCCGCGGAACGCGCGGTCCTGCGCGACCTGCTCAAGCGCATGCTGGGCACCGGACGGCCGGAGCCCTCCCGGGGCCGAGCCGGGGACTGACCGGTCGGCGCTCCCGTCCCCGCTCGCCGTCCCCGCTCGCCGGTCCCACCCACCGGCCGCCCGGCCCGGACGGCTCCGGGCACGCCCCTAGACGCACCACCACATGAAGCGGCTGCAGGTCGGCTCCGGCTCGGGTTCGGGCTCCGGCTCCCGGGTGGGCTCGGGAGGCGGCGGGTCGGCGGGCGTCGTCTGCGGCGGCTCCGGCTCCTGAGTGGGGCCCGCGGTGGGCTGCGGCGGCACGGTGACGGCACCCGACTCGGTCACGGCGGCGGAGGGGTCGGCCGAGGTGGACTCGTCCGGATCGGCCGAGGCGTCGGCGGACTTCGACGGGTCCGCCGACGACGAGCCCGAGGCGGACGGCGAGGCGGACGACGACGGCCCGCCCGCGCCCGGCCGCTCGCCCCCGGGCAGGCGCTCCGCCACGTCGCCGTCGCCGACCGAGCCGTCACCGGGCTCGTCGGCGTCGTCGTCCGTGGGGAGGGAGGGGAAGGGCAACTGCCTGATCCCGCCCTCCGTGGTGAACTCCGCGATGCCCAGGGTGGCCAGCCCGGCGCCGAGCACCAGCCCGGCCACGGCCACCCGGCGGCGGCGTCCGGCGTAGGACCGGGCCCGGCGCCCGCGCCGGCCGCGCGGCGCCCCGGCGCCGTGCTCTCGGTACCCGTCGCGGTCGCCGTACCCGTCGCCGTCGTCACCGTCGTGCCCGCCGTCGGGGGCGTCGTCGGAGGCGTCGTGTCCGCCGTGTCCGTCGTACGGAAAAGCGTCCCCGTAGGGCACGGGCTCCCCGCCGGGCCCGTCGGCCGGGACGCCGGGGACGGCCTGCCCGACATGGGGTTCGTAGCCGCCCTGGAGGCCGTACGGATCGCCGGCCCCGTACGCGTCACCGCCGCCGTACGCGTCATACGGAACGTACGTTCCGTACCCATGGTCGGCCGGCTCCGGTGCGGCGGCCGGTCCGGCGGGCACGGGAGCGGATGTGTCCACCGGCGCCAGGTCGTGGCTGGGGGTGCCGCAACCCGGACAGGAGAGGGCGCCGTTCAGATGCCGACGGCATGTGACGCAGTAGGTCATGGAGTCCGCAGAGTACGAGGACGTGCACGGAGAGCGAAAGGCTCCCCTCGTGAAGATCTTGTGTCAACCCGCGAAAGGCGGCTGCGCCAGCCCCTGCCCCGCGTCCGGCAGCACCAGGAGCGAGCCGGCCAGCGGCTGTGCGGCGGGGTCCACCCCGGTGCGCGCCGTGGTGATGTAGAGGTCCCGCAGCCCCGACCCGCCGAAGGCGCACGCCGTCGTGTTGGAGACCGGGACGGGGACCGTGCGGTCCAGCCGGCCGTCGGGGGTGTAGCGCCGCACCGCGCCGCCGCCCCACAGGGCGACCCACACACAGCCGTCCGCGTCCACCGTCAGCCCGTCCGGGAAGCCCGCCCCCTCCTCGACCTCGACCAGCGTCCGGCGGCCGGTCACCCCGGGGCCGTCCACGTCGAAGACGTCGACGCGGCGGGTGGGGGTGTCGATGTGGTACATCAGCCGCCCGTCCGGGCTCCAGCCCGTGCCGTTGCCGATCGTCACGTCCGGCAGGATCGTCGTCGCCGAGCCGTCCGGGGCGACGCGGACGAGCGTGCCGCCGCCGGCGTGCTCGTCGTACGCCATCGACCCCGCCCACAGCGCGCCGTCCGGGGCCACGGCCGCGTCGTTGCCGCGACGGCCGGGGACGGGGTCGCGGTGCAGCCAGGAGAAGGAGCCGTCCTCGTCGTACAGGCCCACCCCGTCACGGAGGTTGACCACCAGGCCGCCGCCCGCGCGCGGCTTGGCCGCGCCCACGTGCTGCTCGGTGGCCAGCACCGTACGGCGACCGTCGGCCGGGTCCCAGGTGTGCACCCGGGCGGAGAGGATGTCCACCCAGATCAGCCGCTCGGCCGCCGCGTCCCAGGTCGGCCCCTCGCCCAGCAGCGCGTCGTGCCGCACCGCGATCTCCGGCCGCGGCGCCCCGCCCGTTCCGCTCATGTGTCCGCCCCTCCTCCGCTCGTCCGCCTACGCCGCGCCCCGGTACCCGAGCCGCGCCGAGAGTTCGGCGGCCCCCTTGGCCGCCAGCGCCTCCAGCTCGGCGCGCCGCTCCCCGCTCCAGCGGATCGTGGGCACCGAGATGCTCAGCGCCGCGACCACCCTGCCGGTGCCGTCGCGCACGGGAGCGGCCACGCAGTTCACGTCCGGGTTGGACTCCCGCTCCTCGATGGCGATGCCGCGCGTCCGGATCTCCGCCAGCGCCTCGCGCAGTTCGGCGGGCGAGGTGATGGAGTTCTCGGTCATCGCCCTCAGCGGCTCGTCGCCGGGGCCGGGCAGGCACGCGTCCAGCTCCTCCGGCGACAGCGAGGCCAGCAGCATCTTCCCCACCGAGGTGCAGTGCGCGGGCAGGCGCCGCCCGACGGCGGAGACCATGCGGACGGCGTGGGTGCTGTCCACCTTGGCGATGTAGATGACGTCCGCGCCCTCCAGGATGGCCACGTGCACCGTCTCGTCGCAGGTCTCGGCGACGCTCCGGGCCACCTGCTGCCCCTCGGCGGCGAGGTCGAGCTGCTCGGCGTAGCGGCTGCCGAGCTGGTAGGTCCGCACCCCCAGGCGGTACCGTCCGGGCTGCTCGGGCACGGGCACCAGGTACGAGCGCGCGGCCAGCGTGGTCACCAGCTCGTGGACGGTGGTGCGGGGCAGCCCCAGCCTGCGCGTGATCTCCGGCGCGGACAGGGTGCCGTCCCCGTCGAGGAAGAGTTCCAGTATGTCGAGAGCTCTGGTCACGGCCGGTACGAGACGCCCCATCGCCGCCCTCCCCTTCTCCCCGGACCCCCGGGCCTTTCGCCGTTCGAGATTCCGAAGACCGACCGGAATCGCGAACACAGGCTATCCACCGCCCGAACCGCCCGGCAACGGCCCCTTCCCGACCGCCGCTTCGGCCCGCCGCATGAACCGCGCCGCGCGTGGCACTCGTCCCCCATGCCGAACCCCGTGCCGAACACCGTCGTGGAAGGCCGCGAACTGGCCCTGACCAGCCTGGGCAAGGTGCTCTACCCGGCCACCGGCTTCACCAAGGGCGACGTGGTGGAGTACTACTCCTCCGTGGCCGAGGCCATCCTGCCCCACCTGCGGGACCGCCCGGCGTCCTTCGTCCGCGCCCCCGGCGGTGTGGAGAGCAGCCCCTTCATGGCCAAGCACGTGCCGCCGGGCACGCCGGACTGGGTGACCGTGCGCGAGGTGCACCGCGTGGACGGGAGCACCGATCGGCAGGTCCTCGTCCAGGACCTGCCGACCCTGCTGTGGGCCGCCAACCTGGCCGCCCTGGAGCTTCACGTCCCCCAGTGGCGGCTCCCCGCGGAGGGGGAGGCGGACCGGCTGGTGTTCGACCTCGACCCGGGCGCCCCCGCCACGATCGTCGAGTGCTGCGCGGTCGCCGTCTGGCTGCGCGACCGGCTGGCCCGGGACGGCCTGTCCGCGTACGCCAAGACCTCCGGCTCCAAGGGCCTGCACGTGCTCGTCCCGCTGCGCCCCACCGACGCCGGCGCGGTGGCCGACCACGCCGAACGACTGGCCCGCGAGGCGTCGGAGGAACTGCCGGAGCTGGCCGTGCACCAGGTCCCCAAGAGCCTGCGCACGGGCCGGGTCTTCGTCGACCACAGCCAGAACGCCTGGACGCGCACCACGGCCGCCCCCTACACCCTGCGCGCCCGTCCCCGGCCGACCGTCTCCACACCGGTGACGTGGGACGAGGTCGTCGGGTGCGCGGAACCCGACGACCTCGTCTTCGCGGCCGGGGACATCGCCGCCCGGCTGGAGCGGCACGGCGACCTGCTCGGTCCGCTGCTCGACCCCTCCCGCGCGGGCCGGCTGCCGGACGGCGACTGACCGCCGCCCCCGCCCCGCTCCTCCGTTCGGGTGTCGCTTCCGTTCAGGTGTTGCTGGTGCCCCAGTCGTCGTCGAACGGCGTCTGCTGTCCGGCGCCGCGGCCCCGCAGCGAGCGCACCTTGTCCGAGACCGTGCCGGGCAGCCGGTCCCCCATCCGCTCGGAGACCGTTTCGAGGGCCTTGCCGGCCATCCGACGGCCGTTGGTCGTGGCGGACTCGTAGGCGTTGCGCACCGCGGGGTTCTCCATGAACTGCCGCGCGGTCTTGCGCAGTTGCTCGTACCTCTCGCGTCCGGCCCGCGTGCCGAGCACGTACCCGACGGCCATCCCTACGACGAACGTGAGCCGGTAGCGCATGGCTCCACCCTCTCCTCAGGCATCTCTCCCTCACACCCCCCTGGACCGGGGTGCGCGCCGCGGTCCGCGGCGGACATCCCACGAGTACCCCGAGGGCCGGGGCGAATACCGATTTCAGAGCACCCCCCGGCATGCGCTACTGTATTCCTCGCCAGCAGGGAACGCCCCCCGGGAAACCGGGAAGGCGGTTCCGAGCAGAGCATTCCCCTGTAGCTCAATTGGCAGAGCAGCCGGCTGTTAACCGGCAGGTTACTGGTTCGAGTCCAGTCGGGGGAGCAGTGAGAGAGGGGCTCCGAACGGGGCCCCTCTCGGCGTATCGAGCGATCTTCCGGGTAAGCGCTCCGCGTCGCGGCGAAAGCCGACAACCCGGTGATCACGGGCCTCAACGGTCGTTGCCTCCCCCGGCACGGGCGGGAGATCGTATGAGCGGCTATGCTGCGGCAGACGGCGCGCACAGATGTGCGTGACGCGCCGTCCCGGGGCGGTAGCTCAGCCGGTTAGAGCAGCGGACTCATAATCCGTCGGCCGTGGGTTCGAGTCCCACCCGCCCCACCCACCGGACTTTCGGCGGGGCCGCCGAGGGCGTCCGACACTCCCCCGGCCTCCGGGCCACGCCCCTCCCTCTCGGAGACCGTTTCCCGCCCGGGTTCCCCGCGCGGGGTGGACGGGCTCCGCCGCCCCCGGGCCACGGCTCCCCCCTCCTCGCGAGGGCCGGAGAGCCGCACTGACCAGCGACGACGTGCACCTGCCCGGCCGGAAAGCGGCCCCTTTGTGAGAAACTTTCCGCCCGTAGCCGTACGGGCTCGTCCGCCTCCGTCGCCGGTCCCAGGGCCCGCCCGACCCGCTTCCCACGGGAGAGAGCCTTGTCCATGAAACGCACCCCGCTTCCGGGGGTCGGTGTCCAGTACGACGTCACCACCCACTCCGGGCAGCACCTGTCCATCGTCGTCCACCAGGACGGGCGGCGCTTCCTCGGGTTCTACTCGGCCGACGACCCCGACAACTGCCAGGCGTCCTTCAAGCTCGACCCCGACGAGGCGGCGTCGCTCGCCGCCCTGATCGCGCCCGACAGGGGGCCGGACCTGGCCGTGGGCGAACTGGACCTGGCCACCGAGCGCATCCCGGTCACCACCAAGTCCCCGTACCGGGGACGGCCGCTGGGCGACACCCGCGCCCGCACCCGCACCGGCGCGTCCATCGTCGCCGTGCTGCGCCGCACCGCTCCGCACCCCGCCCCGGGCCCGGACTTCCGGCTGGAGGCGGGGGACATCCTCGTGGTCGTGGGCACCCGCGAGGGCGTCGAGGAACTCGCCCAGATCATCACGGGGGGCTGAGTATGCACGACACCACCATCCTGCTCGTCGAACTGGGCGCCATCATCCTCGGACTCGGTCTCATCGGACGCTTCGCCGGGCGGATCGGGCTGTCCGCGATCCCGCTGTACCTGCTGGTCGGACTCGCCTTCGGCAAAGGCGGTTTCCTGCCCCTCAGCGCCAGCGAGGAGTTCGTCGCGATCGCCGCCGAGATCGGCGTGATCCTGCTGCTGCTCCTGCTCGGCCTGGAGTACAGCGCCTCGGAACTCGTCGACAACCTCAAGACGCAGTACCCCTCCGGGGCGGTGGACTTCGTCCTCAACGCCACCCCCGGAGCCATCGCCGCCCTGATCATGGGGTGGGGCCCGGTGGCCGCCGTGGCCCTGGCCGGCGTCACCTGGATCTCCTCCTCCGGCGTCATCGCCAAGGTCCTCACCGACCTGGGCCGCCTCGGCAACCGCGAGACCCCCGTCATCCTCGGCGTCCTCGTCATGGAGGACCTGGCGATGGCCCTCTACCTGCCGATCCTGACCACCCTGCTGGCCGGGGTCGGCCTGGCGGGCGGCAGCATCACCCTCATCGTCGCGCTGGGCACGGTCGGCCTGGTCCTGTACCTCGCGCTGCGCCACGGGCGGCTGATCAGCAAGGCGGTCTCCTCCGACAACCCCGAGCTGCTGCTGCTGGTGGTGCTCGGCCTGACCCTGCTGATCGCCGGCATCGCCCAGCGCCTGCACGTCTCCGCCGCCGTCGGCGCGTTCCTCGTCGGCATCGCCCTGTCCGGGGAGGTCGCCGAGAACACCCACCGGCTGTTCGCGCCGCTGCGCGACCTGTTCGCGGCCGTCTTCTTCGTCTTCTTCGGCCTGTCCACCGACCCGACCGACATCCCGCCCGTGCTGCTCCCGGCGCTGATCCTGGCGGTGGTGACCGCCGTCACCAAGGTGATCACCGGCTGGTACGCGGCGCGGCGCGCGGGCATCTCCCCGCGCGGACGGCTGCGCGCGGGCGGCGCCCTGGTGGCGCGCGGCGAGTTCTCCATCGTCATCGCCGGTCTGGCCGCCGGAGTCTCCAGCGACATCAGGCCGTTGGCCACCGCGTACGTCCTGCTGCTGGTGATCCTCGGACCGCTCGCCGCCCGCTGGACCGAGCCCCTGGTCCGCACCGTGTTCCCGCGGCTGCTGCGCCCGGTTCCGGAGCGGGGCGCGGAGACGACGTCGGTCTCGCAGGCGCGGACCGCCCCCGCCCCGGAGGGGCTTCAGTCCCCCGGCGGTCAGTGAGCCGTCCGGTGAGGCATCATGTCCCTCCATGGGGATAGTCGCCGGTCTGGACAGTTCGTCCGAGTACACCCGCATCGTCGTCTGTGACACCGACACCGGTGCCGTCATCAGACAGGGATACGCCCCGCATCCCGTGCCGAGCGGCACGGACGGCGGGGACGGCGCAGAGGGCGCGGCCACGGGCAGGCGCACCGAGATCGACCCGCAGGCGTGGCTGCTCTCGCTCGGCGAGGCGGCGGCCGGCGGACTGCTGGAGGGCGTCCAGGCGATCGGCGTCTCGGCCCAGCAGCACGGTCTGGTCCCGCTCGACGAGACCGGCACCCCGGTGCGGCCCGCGCTGGTCGGCAACGACAAGCGGGCGCAGACCGCGGCGGCCGACCTGATCGACGCGCTCGGCGGACGCGCGGCGTGGGCGCAGGCGGTGGGGATCGTGCCGCAGGCGGCGCAGCCGGTGGCGAAGCTGCGGTGGCTGGCGCGGCAGGAGCCCCACGCGGCACAGCGCGTGGCCGAGGTGCTCCAGCCGCACGACTGGCTGGTCTGGCAGCTCCTGGGGCGCCCCGCCCGGCGCACCACCGACCGCGGCGACGCCTCGGGGACGGGCTACTGGTCGGCGGCGACCGAGTCCTGGCGGCCCGACCTGGCGGAGCTGGCGCTCGGCCGGCCGGTGCGGCTGCCGGAGGTGATCGGCCCGGCCGAGGCCGCCGGGCAGACCCCGGAGGGGCTGCTGATCTCGGCCGGCACCGGCGAGACGATGGCCGCCGCCTTCGGGCTGGGGGTCGGCATCGGCGACGCGGTGGTCTCCCTCGGGGCGTCCGGGTCGGTCTTCTCCGTCCACCACCAGGCGCCGGCGGAGCCGACCGGCATGATCACCTCGCTCGCCGACGCCACCGGGATGCACCTGCCGGTGGTGTACACGCTCAACGCCGTACGGGCGCTGCGCGGCACCGCCGACCTGCTCGGCACCGACCTGGAGGGGTTGTCGGCGCTGGCGCTGAAGTCCACGCCGGGCTCGTACGGGCTGGTGCTGCTGCCCTATCTGGAGGGCGAGCGCACCCCGGACCTGCCGCACACCGCGGGCACCCTGAGCGGACTGCGACGGGAGAGCATGAAGCCGGAGCACCTGGCGCGCGCCGCGTTCGAGGGGATGCTGTGCGGACTCGCGGACGCCCTGGACGTCCTGCGGGGCAGGGGCGTGGCGGTCGACCGGGTCTTCCTGCTGGGCCCCGCCGCCGAACTCCCGGCCGTCCAGGCGATCGCCCCGGCCCTGCTGGGGGCGCAGGTGGTGGTCCCGCAGCCCGCGGACTACACGGCCCTGGGCGCCGCCCGTCAGGCCGCCTGGGCGCTGGGGGTGGCCCAGGGCACGCTCTCGCCGCAGCAGCCCCCGCTGTGGCCCGCGCCCGCCGGCCAGGTCTTCGAACCGGGCGAGGAGTTGGCGGTGGGTCAGGCGGTGCGGCAGCAGTACGTGACCGTGCGGGAGCAGACGCACCCGGGGGCGTTCGGCTGAGTCCGGGCGGGGCCCGCGGCCCCGCCCGGCCCTCCCGTCCGGCTCAGTCCAGATAGCCCCTGAGCTGCTCCGCGTACGCGTGGTCGCGGAGCTTGCCGAGGGTCTTGGACTCGATCTGGCGGATGCGTTCGCGGGTGACGCCGAAGAGGCGGCCGATCTCCTCCAGCGTGCGGGGACGGCCGTCGTCGAGGCCGTAGCGGAGCTGGACGACCTTGCGCTCGCGCTCGCCGAGGGTGGACAGGACCGCCTCCAGGTGCTCGCGCAGCAGCAGGAAGGCGGCGGACTCCATGGGCGAGGGGGCGTCGCCGTCCTCGATCAGGTCGCCGAGGTTGACGTCCTCCTCCTCGCCCACCGGCGCGTGCAGCGACACCGGTTCCTGGGCGAGGCGCAGCACCTCGCTGACCCGTTCCCCCGTCAGGTCGAGCTGGGCCGCGACCTCCTCGGGCGTCGGCTCGTAGCCGCGCTCCTGGAGGATGCGGCGCTGGACGCGGACGACGCGGTTGATCAGCTCCACGACGTGGACCGGGACCCGGATGGTGCGGGCCTGGTCGGCCAGGGCCCGCGACATCGCCTGGCGGATCCACCAGGTGGCGTAGGTGGAGAACTTGTAGCCCCGGGTGTAGTCGAACTTCTCCACGGCCCGGATCAGGCCCAGGTTGCCCTCCTGGACCAGGTCGAGCATGGTCAGCCCGCGGCCGACGTACCGCTTGGCGACGGAGACCACCAGGCGGAGGTTGGCCTCGATCAGGCGGCGCTTGGCCATCCGGCCCATCACCACCAGCCGGTCGAGGTCGAGGGCGAGGCGGTCGTCGAGGTCGGGGGTGTTGCCGAGCTTCTCCTCGGCGAACAGGCCCGCCTCGACGCGGCGGGCGAGTTCGACCTCCTCGGCGGCCGACAGCAGGGGGATGCGGCCGATCTCGCGCAGGTACTGGCGGAAGAGGTCGGCGGAGGGGCCGGCGCCCTCGGAGCGCACCGGCGCGGCGAGGGGGGTCTCGGCGGCCGGGGCGAGGACGTCCTCCCGCTCCGGGACCGCCTCGGGATGGTCGGGCGGAAGGGCGGCCAGGTCCGCGGCGGAGGGAACGGGCGGAGGGGCCGGAGCGTTCGGAACGGACGGGGGCACGGTTGCGGTAGGGGCGGCGAGGGCCGCGCTGGCCAGGGTCCGGGTCTGCACGGGGGCGGCCTCCAAGCTGATCGCCGCCGGTTGGCGGGCGACACGCGAGACGAGGACGGAGACGGCCACGCCGCCGTCCGTCCCTGGGCGGGTGAGCGGCTCTCCGGGAGATTCACGCTCCGAGGACTCAGGCACCACCCCCAGTGTGCGGTACGACACACTCCGGCCACGAGAGTCGTGCGCCCGGTTTTTGCATCCACCGTGACCGGGCGCGTGCGGAACGCTACGGAAGGGGGCCGCCGGACCGGCGGGCCGCGGCGCTCAGCCCCAGAGGGCGGCGGCGCCGCGGTCGCGCAGGGCGCGGCCGTACCGCTCCAGCGTCCACAGCTGCTCGGCGACGGCCGTCTGGCCCTGGTCGCCGCTGTTGACCATGCGCTCGAAGGTGCTGCGCAGCTCGGCGATCCTGCGGTTGACCGCCTCCAGCCGCACCTTGACCAGGAACTCGCCGGCGTAACCCTCGTCGGGCTCGCGGGAGGTGCGCAGCGGCTCCACGCTCAGCTCGGTGATCAGCGACCGCACCGTGTCGTCCGGGGCGGCGTCGCGCACCCGGACGAGGTACTGCCCGTCGGCCCCCTCCACTCCCCCGGCCTTCTCGATGGCCTCGCGCACCGCGGCGTAGGGGGCGGCGGTGAACTCGTCGGAGCCGTAGGCGTCGAAGAGCGGCGAGACCAACTGCGGGAACTGCAACGCCAGTTTGAGCAGCTCGCGCTCGGCCAGCCGCTGGGGGGTGCGCAGGTCGAGCCGGGGGCCGCGCGGGGCCGGGCCGGACGGCCGCTCCGGCACGGGCGGGCCGGCGGGGCGGTGCTGCGGGCCGCCGGAGCCGGCGGCGCGGCGCTCGCGCTCCCAGCGGGCGAGCTGCCCCACCCGCCGTACGACGAACTCGGTGTCGAGGATGCCCAGCAGCCCGGCCAGGCGGACGGCGTACTGGTGCTGGATCGCGCCGTCCTTGATCCGGGCGACGATCGGCGCGGCCTCCTCCAGGGCGGCGGCGCGGCCCTCGGCGGTCTCCAGGTTGTGCTGCCCGGTGACCGAGCGGATGGCGAACTCGAACAGCGGGGAGCGGCCCTCCACCAGGGACCGCACCGCCTCGTCGCCCTCGGCCAGCCGCAGCTCGCACGGGTCCATGCCGCCGGGGGTGACGGCGATGGAGGTGCGGGCGGCGAACTTCTGGTCGTCCTCGAAGGCGCGCAGGGCGGCCTTCTGCCCGGCCGCGTCGCCGTCGAAGGTGAAGACCACCTCCGAGCGGGAGTTGTCCATCAGCAGCCGCCGCAGGATCTTGACGTGCTCGCCGCCGAAGGCGGTGCCGCAGGTGGCGATGGCGCTGGTCACCCCGGCCAGGTGGCAGGCCATCACGTCCGTGTAGCCCTCGACGACCACGGCCCGGCCCGTCTTGGCGATCTCCCGCTTGGCCAGGTCGATGCCGTACAGCACCTGGGACTTGCGGTAGATCGCCGTCTCGGGGGTGTTGAGGTACTTCGGCCCGTTGTCGTCCTCGCGCAGCTTGCGGGCGCCGAAGCCGACGACCTCGCCGGTGATGTCGCGGATGGGCCACATCAGCCGGCCGCGGAAGCGGTCGATGGGCCGTCCGTTGCGGCTCTCCTGGGCGAGCCCGGCCAGGATCAGCTCCTTGTCGCTGAAGCCCTTGCCGCGCAGGAAGCGGGTCAGGTGGTCCCAGCCGGCCGGGGCGTAGCCGACGCCGAAGTGCGCCGCGGCCTCCTGGTCGAAGCCGCGTTCGGCCAGGAAGCGGCGGCCGATCTCGGCCTCGGGCGAGTCCAGCCGCTCGGCGTAGAACGCGGCGGCGGCCTTGTGGGCCTGGACCAGCCGGATGCGTTCGCCCTGCTGGCGGCCGGGCGCGTAGCCGCCCTCCTCGTAGCGCAGGGTGATCCCGGCCTGGGAGGCGAGCCGCTCGACGGCCTCGGAGAAGGAGAGGTGGTCCACCTTCATCACGAAGTCGAGGGTGTCGCCGCCGGCCTGGCAGCCGAAGCAGTGGTAGAGGCCCTTGCTCGGACTGACGTGGAAGGAGGGGGACTTCTCGTCGTGGAAGGGGCACAGGCCCTTGAGGTTGCCGCCGCCCGCCGGGCGGAGCTGGAGGTACTCGGAGACGACGGCGTCGATCGGGACCGCGTCCCGCACGGCCTTCACGTCGTCGTCGTTGATCCTGCCCGCCACGGCAGAAGTCTACGGCGCGCCCCCGACACCCCCGCCCCGCGGGCATCGGCCGACCCGTCTGTAACGATCGGCCGTCCCGCGCCATTACCCGGTGACACGACAACCGGAGGAACGGAGGTGCGGCCGGTGTCCGACGACGCGGCACGCTTCACCGCCATGTACGACGCCTGCCGACAACGCGTGTGGGCGTACGTCGTCAGCCGTGCGGGCCGGCAGGTGGCCGAGGAGGTGGTGAGCGAGACCTTCGCCGTGGCGTGGCGCCGGTTCGGCGACGTGCCGTGCCCGCCCCTGCCGTGGCTGCTCACCGTGGCGCGCAACGTCCTGCGCGACACCGTGCGCGCCGAGGTCCGCCGGGCCTCGCTCGCCGCGGAGCTGCGGGAGTGGGCCGAGCCGGCGGAGGACGACATAGCCGAGGAGGTGGCCGACCGGATGGCGCTGCGCCGCGCGCTGGCCTCGCTGAGCGAGGAGGACCGGGAGGTCCTCGTCCTCGCCGCCTGGCAGGGGCTGAGCCCGCGGGAGGCCGCGCGGGTCGTCGGCTGTTCCGCCGCCGCCATGCGGGTGCGGCTGCACCGGGCCCGCAAGCGGTTGGCCAGGGCCGCCGGGAGCGGCGCCGCACCGGTACGTTCCGCCGCGCCCCTCCGGGTGCGGACCGCAGGAGAGGACGCTTGAGATGAAGCACGACGTCATGCGGCGGCTGGCCGCGGCGCGTCCCGGCCACCTCGACCCCGACCGGCCGGTCGACCCCGAGGTGCGCGCCCGGGAGCTCGACCGGGCGATGCTCTCGGCCCGCGCGGAGGAGGGCGCGGAACGGGCGCCGGCCGCGAAGCCGGCACGGCGGCCCCTGTGGCGGCCCCGCCCGGTGTGGGGCGCGGCCCTGACGGCGACGGCGGCCGCGGTGGCCGCGGCGGTGATCGTCTCCGGCACGCCCGGCGTGGAGGGGGTGCGGCCCGGCGGGACGGACGTCGCGCGGCGGACGCTCGGTCCCTCCCAGGTGCTGCTGGCGGCGGCCTCCGACGTGGAGCGGACGCCGGACGCGTCGGGCGCGTACTGGTACCAGGAGGAGCGCCACGGCTCGCTGCGGGAGGTCCCCGGCGAGGGCTACACGCTCGACGTCCGGCGCCTGTCGCGGAGGTGGATCGCCGCCGGCACCGACGAGCAGTGGTCGCAGGACATCGACCTCGGCGCCCGGCCCGCGAGCCCGGCCGACGAGGAGGCCTGGCGCGCCGACGGGTCGCCGAAGGAGTGGGACCTCACGCCCCCCGACGCGCCGGACGGCGCGGAGCGGGAGATCGTCACCCACAAGGGCGAGGGCCTGATCGACGCCGACGCACCGGGCGGCATCGCGGACAGCGGTCGCATGGGCGATTTCGACACGGCCGAGCTGCCCACCCTGTCCACCGAGCCCGAGAAGCTCCGCACCCAGTTGACCGCGCTGGTCGACCGGCACTACAACGGGCCGCCGCGGATCATGGCCGAGCTGCTGCTCCGGACCACCGTCCACCTCGCGTTCGACATGCCCGCCACGCCCCGGCAGCGCGCCGCCGCCTACCGGTTGCTGGCGACCCTGCCCGGGGTGCGGGACCTGGGGGAGACCGAGACCCGCGACGGCCGGACCGGGAAGGCGGTCGCGATCGAGTCCCGGACCGGCGACGACGAGGAGCGGCTGTTCTTCGACCCCGCCACCGGGGCGCCCATGGCCAGGGAGTACGTGGCGGTCACGGCCCACGACGGCCGTGAGCCGGGGGAGGTGCTCGGCTACACCCTCATCACGGAGATGACCTGGACGGACCGGAAGCCGCCGTTCGACGAGGACCGGCGGCCCGGCCCGGCCGGCCCGGAGGCCGAACGGGTCGAGAAGCCCGAGCCCGAACCGGCCGACGAGCGCTGAGGCCCTCCGGCTTCCGCCGCCCCCGCCCCGTCCGCGCCCGCGCGCCGACGGGGCGGACGGCGTGTCACCGCGCGGCGGCCTCCCCCTTCTCCCCGGCGTCCCCGATCTCCCCGACGATCTCCCTGACGATCTCCCTGACGAAGACGTGGTGGGGGCCGACGCCCTCGATGACGAACTCCTCCCCGCGCACCGTGAAGCCGTGGTGCTCGTAGAAGCCGCGCGCGACGGTGCGGCCGTTGCACCACAGCACCCGGGCGCCGCGCGCGGCGGCCTCGGCGGTGCCCGCGCGCAGCACGGCCGCGCCGAAGCCCCGGCCCCGGGCGGCCGGCGCACTGGCCATGCCCCGGAAGCGGTACGCGGACGCGGCGGCGGCGCTGCCCGGCTCGGCGTCCGGGAGCGGGTCGGGGAAGAAGGTGCCGCAGCCCAGGACGGCCGGGGCGTCCCCGGCGTAGGCGGCGATGTGGAACGTGTCCGGGCCGGCGTCCTCGGGGAAGACCGCCGACTCGCGCGGCAGTCCCGGCCGCAGCACCTCCCACCGCAGGTCGAAGACCTCGGAGACGGGCACCACGGCGGTGCGGATCACGGGATTGTTCATGCGCGCCACGCTACGGCGCGCACCGGGGCGGCGGGCCGGGTCAGCCGCCGGTCAGGGACTCCAGGGGGACCGAGGGGTCGGCCAGCCGCTCCGGGTCCACCGGCTCGCCGGAGCGGACGAGCCGCTGGATCGGGTCGGTGACGTCCCAGACGTTCATGTTCAGTCCGGCCAGCACCCTCTCCTCGCGCAGCCAGAACGCGATGAACTCCCGCTTGCCGACGTCGCCGCGGACCACCACCTGGTCGTAGGAGCCCGGGGGCGCCCAGCCGGAGTACTCCATGCCCATGTCGTACTGGTCGGAGAAGAAGTACGGGATCCGGTCGTGGACCACCTCCCGGCCGAGCATGGCGCGGGCGGCGGCCGGACCCCCGTCGAGGGCGTTGGCCCAGTGCTCGACGCGCAGTCGGGTGCCGAACAGCGGGTGGTGGAAGGCCGCGACGTCGCCCGCGGCGTAGACGTTCGGGTCGGAGGTGCGCAGGGAGGCGTCCACGGCGATGCCGCCGACGGGCTCCTCGGCCAGCTCCAGCCCGGCGGCCCGGGCGAGCGAGACCCGGGGGGCGGCGCCGATGGCGGCGAGCACGGCGTGCGCCGGGTGCTCGTCGCCGTCCTCGGTGCGGACGGCCAGGACCTGGCTGTCCTGGCCGACGATCTCGGTGATCCCGGTGCCGAAGCGGAAGCGGACGCCGTGCTCGCGGTGCAGGTCGGCCAGGACGGTGCCCAGTTCGGGGCCGAGGACGGGGTGCAGGGGGGTGGGCCGCGGCTCGATGACGGTGACCTCGGCGCCGTAGGTGCGGGCGACGGCGGCCACCTCCAGGCCGATCCAGCCCGCCCCGGCGACGACCAGGTGGCCGTTGTCGCGGCCGAGCCCGGCCAGTGTGCCGCGCAGCCGGTCCGCGTGCGCCAGGCGCCGCAGGTGGTGGACGCCGGCCAGGTCGGTGCCGGGGACGTCCAGGCGGCGCGGTTCGGCGCCGGTGGCCAGCAGCAGGGCGTCGTAGCGGATTCGGGTGCCGTCGCCGAGTTCCACGGTCCCGGCCTCGCGGTCGAGGCGGACGGCGGGCTGGCCGAGGTGGAGTTCGATCTCGGCTCCCGCGTACCAGGTGGGTTCGTGGACGAAGACGCTCTCCCGTTCGGCGGTGCCGGCGAGGTACCCCTTGGAGAGCGGGGGCCGTTCGTAGGGGTGGTCGCGTTCGTCGCCGATCAGGATGACGCGGCCGGTGAACCCCTCGGCCCGCAGGGTCTCGGCCGCCTTGGCCCCGGCCAGGCCGCCGCCGACGATGACGAACGTGCGATGTGCGTCGACCACGTGCTCCTCCTCGCTGCGCTGCCCCCCTACCGGTATGCGTCCCCGTGAGCGTGCCGCATCAGCCGCGCCGCCGGAAAGGAGCGAGGATGAGCGGTTCGGGTGTATCGGGTGGACGTTCCTCCGTGGGTCCCCCACGGGTCCTTCCCGTCCGCCGTCCCCGTCACGCCGCTTCCGCGCACCGGTCTCACGGCCGGTCTCACACAGCGGTACGGGTCGAGGCGTGGAGCAGTCGGCGGGCCGTCAGGGCGAGGGAGAGTTCGGCGACCTCGTGCGGACGGCCGAGCGACCGGCCGGTGAGCTGTTCGAAGCGGCGCAGCCGGTTGAGGACGGTGTTGCGGTGGCAGAACAGCCTGCCCCCGGCCCGCCGCGCCGACCCGTCGCACTCCAGCCACGCCGTCAGGGTGTCCAGCAGCAGGTCCCGGTCGCCGCTCTCCAGCCGCAGCACGGGTCCCAGCACCCGTTCGGCCAGTGCCGAGGCCAGGTCGGGCGAGGAGACCAGCAGGGCCGCCGGGAGGTGTTCGTCCAGCAGGACCGGCTCGCTTCCGGGCGCGGCGGAGCGCAGCGCGGTCTCGGCGAACCGGCGGGCGTCGCCGACCGCGGTCAGGCCGTCCACGGCGGAGCCGATGCCGGTGCGCGTGCCGGGCAGGGCGGGCAGGGCGGCGGCCAGCGCCGCCAGGGGGGCCGCGCCGCGGTCCCCGCCGTCGCCGCCGGCCTTGCCGTCGGCCCTGCCGCTGCCGTCGTCGAGCAGGACGATGCCCAGGTCGGCGTCGGAGCGGGTGTGCCACAGGACGCGCGTCCCGGTCGGGACGCGGGAGCGGATCGTCGCCCGGTGGGCCTCCCGGCCGGGACCGGCCACGACCACCACCGCGTACCGGCCGCGTTCGGGCAGGCCCAGCGTCTCGGAGACCTCCGACAGGTCGGCGACGCGCATGGTGCCCTCCAGCAGGGCCTCGGCCATCAGCCGCCGGCGGTTCTCGCGCCGCCAGGTCAGGCGCCGTTCGGTCTGCCGGTACGCCTCGGTGACCACCGCGCAGTGCTCGTCGACGAAGTCCCACACCTCGGACGCCACGTGGACCAGCAGCCGGGCGCCGTCGGGGTCGCACCGGGTGACCCGGTCCACCAGGGCCTGCCAGACCACGGCGCCGCCGAGCCGGAAGGCGCGCAGCAGGGCGTCCAGCGGCAGCCCCTGTTCGGCGCGCTCGGCGCCGATCTGCCAGGAGCAGCGCCGGGCGGCGTCGCGCAGTTCCCTCGGGCGCAGCAGGGAGCCCACGTTGTGCCGCAGCGAGCGGTGGACCTCGTGCCACAGCTCGTCCTGGTCCACCGACGCGGCGCGGTAGGCCGGTTCCTCCCTGCGCAGCAGCGCGACCATGCGGTCGGTGAGCCGGGGCAGTTCGTCCATCAGGGGGCGGGCGGCCCGGTGCAGCACGGCCACGGCCTCCGCGTTCACAGGGGGACGTACGACGGGGTGCATCACGGTCCTCCACCTGGCGGGCATCAGGGGGCTGATGCCGCATTGTGGACGGGCCGGGTCCGGGATGCCAGAGGTCTGCCAACATCGCTTAGCGACCGCTCAGTTTCCCAGGTGTTCCGGCCTGTGCGCACCCTCCGTCAGGGGGTGTGCCCCCTGTGGCGCCACATCTTTCAAGGCGGCTTCCGAAGCGGCCGGGGGGGGGCGG
>NZ_BAAASZ010000020.1:145909-200035 GCF_039533145.1 Streptomyces macrosporus | reverse complement strand
GCGAGGACGCGGGTGAGCTCCACCCGGGAGCGGATGCCCAGCACCGCGAAGACGTTGCGCAGGTGGTGGTCGACCGTGCGGGGGCTGACCGACAGCCGCAGCGCGACCTCGCGGTTGGTGGCCCCCTCGGCCACGCACCGGGCGATGCGCAGCTGTTGGGGGGTCAGCCTGCCCAGGACCCTGGGCCCGTCCGCGCCCGCCGCCTCGCCGGTGGCCCGCAGCTCGGCGCGGGCCTGCTCGGCCCAGCCGTGGGCGCCGCAGCGTTCGAAGGCCAGGAGCGCGTCGCGCAGCACGCCGCGCGCCGCGCCCGGTCGCCGGGCGCGGCGCAGCGCCTTGCCGTGGAGCAACTGGGTGCGTCCCCGCTCGAAGTCGCTGTCGGTGCGGGCGTGTTCCTCCAGGGCGCGGGCGAACAGCGCGGGAGCCTCCTCCGGTGCGGCGAGCAGGGCGCGGCAGCGGGCGAGCTGGGCGGGGGCCAGCGGGTCCGCGGTGACGGCCGTCCACTCGGTGAAGTACGCCACGGCGCGGCGGGCCGTGGCGGTGTCGCCCGCCAGCGCGGCGGCCTCGGCCAGGCACGGCGCGGCCAGCGCCTGGAGCGCGAAGTGCCCCTGTCCGACGCCGGGTGCGGAGCCCACCAGCGGGTCCAACCGGGCCGCGGCCTCGTGCGGCCTGCCCCGTCCCAGGTCGCAGCGGGCCAGGGCCCACTGGGCGAGGGTGGCGGCGACGCCCAGGCCGTGCGGGCCGGCGTCCTCGCCCGCCGCGCGGGCGTGGGCCGCGCAGGACTCGGCGTCCCCCTCCACCGCCGCGGCCATCGCCAGCACCGCGTGGTGGTGGGCGGCGCAGTTGCGCTGTCCGGTCCGTCGGGCGCGGCGCAGTCCGGCCTCGGCGTGGGCGCGGGCCCGGCCGTGCCGTCCGGCCCGCAACTCGCTGTAGGCCAGGTGCTCCAGGGCCTGGGGCACGAGGGCGGCCGGGCCGCACGCCCGGGCGGCGGCCAGGGCGCGGGTGTTGAGGTCGAGGGCGGCGGCGACGTCGCCGACGACCAGGGCGGCGATCCCGGCCCGGATCAGCCGCCAGGGCTGCCGCTCCTCGGCGGCGTGCTCCAGGACGCGGAGCAGGGGCGGGGCGCCGCGGGCG
This sequence comes from Streptomyces macrosporus, assembly GCF_039533145.1. Lineage (NCBI taxonomy): Bacteria > Bacillati > Actinomycetota > Actinomycetes > Kitasatosporales > Streptomycetaceae > Streptomyces > Streptomyces macrosporus. The sequence goes on along the minus strand of NZ_BAAASZ010000020.1, from coordinate 198,904 downwards.
AAGTCGGCGCACATCACGGCGTCCAGCCCGGCGCAGTAGTCGTCCAGCAGCGGGTCCTCGGTGGGGGGCCGGAGCGCGGCGATGCCGGCGAGGTCGGCGCGGAGGCCGGTGATGTCGCCGACCGCCCAGGACGCCTCGCTCGCGTGGAGCAGCGCCCTGCGGGCGGTGTGCGGGTCGTAGGGGGCGAGCAACCGGGCGGCGTACGACAGGAGTTCGTGGGCGTCGGTGACCACGCCGTTGCGCAGTTCCAGGGTGCCGCGCACGAGTTCGGTCCGGCCGCGGACGGCGTCGTGGACGGGCAGGGCGCGGGCCTGGTCCAGCAGGGTCAGGGCGCGCTGCGGGAACCCCGCCGACCAGGCGTGTTCGGCCGCCGCGGTCAGCCGGGCCGCGCGGACGCCGGTGTCCTGGGCGTCGTCGTCGCCGGTGAGTTCGGCGGCGCGCCACAGGGCGTCGGCCAGTTCGGCGTGGACGCGCTCGTCGGTGACGGCCGTGTCGCAGGCGGCGGAGGCGAGGGCGTCGGCGAGGCACGGGTCGGGGTCCGTGGCCGCCGCCGCGCGGTGGCGCAGGGCGGGCAGGTGCCGTGGGCCGGCCTCCCCGCCGCGCGGAACGCGCTCGTCCAGGGCGTCGGCCAGGAGCCGGTGCGCGGCGCGGCGCCGCTCCGGCGGTTCGCCCCAGTAGGCGGCGCGGCACAGCAGGGCGTGGGCGAAGCGGAGGGCGTCCCCCTCGCGCCGCAGCAGCCCCCTCTCCTCGGCCTCCTCCAGCCGGGCGGGGTCGATCCCGGCGCGGGCGGCGACGCGCAGCAGGAGGGTGCGGTCCGCGGTGCCGCCGAGTTCGTGTACGGCGGCGGCCGACAGCAGCAGGGTGCGGAGGTCGGCGGGCAGGCGCGCCAGTTCGCCGGCGTACGAGCGCAGCCGGGGACCGGCGGGCGGCAGCGGATGGGGCGGCGGCACGGCGCCGGCGAGCTGCTCGGGGGTGAGGGAGGCGACGAGGTCGGTGAGGAGTCCGGGGTTGCCTCCGGCCGTGTGGAGCAGGGCCTCGCGCAGGGCCGGGTCGGCGTCCGGGGGCAGCAGCCCGTCCAGGAGCGCGCCGGCGGTCGCGGTCTCCATCGGTTCCAGGGCCAGCCGCGGCAGGCCGTCCAGCAGCGGGTCCTCGGTGCCGTCGTGGCGCGTGCCGAGGAGCATCGCGACGGGCAGGGGCGCGTCCAGGCGCCGGGCGACGAAGCCCAGGGCCCGGCGGGAGGGTTCGTCGAGGTGGTGGACGTCGTCGACGCAGACCAGCAACGGCCCCTGGGCGGCCAGGTCGTGGAGCAGGGCCCGGAGGGCGGCCGGCACCGGCCCCCGGGCCGCGGCGTCGGACACCTCGCCGAGCGTCAGGGCCTCGGCGAGGGCCGCCGTGCGCGGGTCGTCCGGTCTCGGGCGGTCGGCGACGGGGTGCAGCAGGGCGTGCAGCCCGCCGTAGGGGACGGCGGTCTCGGCGGCCACGCCCCGCGCGCGCAGCACGGTGCCGCCGTCCGCCCCGAAGCGGGCGACCGCGTGGTCGAGCAGGGTGGTGGTGCCGAGCCCCGGTTCGGCCCGCACCAGCAGGGCGCCGCCCCGTCCCGCGCGTGCGCCGTCGATCAGCTCCGTCACGGCCGTTCGCGCCGCGTTCGCACCGTGCATCCGCTCATCCCTCCTCGGAAGGGACTCTCAGGCAGGTCGCTCGGGGGTTCCCCCACGACAGCACCATGCCCAAGTTGTGTCCATGTCAAAGGGACCGTGTCGCGGCCCCCGCCCACCGGCCGGCGGGACGGCGTGTGCGCCCGCACAACCGGCCCGTTCCCGACCGTTCTCCCGCCGGGCCGTTGCACGTCATCTCGTCCGGGTACCGGGGCGACGGACGGAACGCGTCCGGCGGAGCGGAGAGGGGACGAGGGGCGCATGCGCGTGCTGACGTGGAACCTGTGGTGGCGATTCGGACCCTGGCGGGAGCGGCGGAAAGCCATTACCACCGTACTGCGCGAACTGCGGCCCGACATCGTCGGGTTGCAGGAGGTGTGGGCCGCCGGCGGGGAGAACCTCGCGCGGCACCTGGCGGAGGAACTCGGCATGCACTGGGTGTGGGCCGCCTCCGACCAACCCGAGAAGTGGCGGAAGCGCCTGGGCGATCCGACGGTCGACATCGGCGTCGCCGTGCTCAGCCGCCGGCCCGTGGTCGAACACGAGGTGGTGCGGCTGCCGGCGCCGGAGGACCTGGACGACGGACGCCTGGCCCTGTACGCGCTGGTCGACGCGCCCGGCCACCGGGTGCCGTTCTTCACCGTCCACCTCACCTCCGCCCTCCACGCCTCGGCCGTGCGCCGCGAACAGGTCGGCGTCGTCGCCGAGTTCGTCGCGGCCCACCGCGGCGGAACCGACTTCCCGCCGGTGGTCACCGGCGACTTCAACGCCTGGCCGGACTCCGACGAGATCCGGCTGCTGGGCGGTTACAAGACGGCGCCCGCCGTCCCCGGCCAAGTCCTCCTCGACGCCTGGGAGTACGCCGACCCGCAGGCCCCGTCGGCCACTTGGAACCGGGCGAATCCCCACGTCGCGGCGGCCTTCGACCCGAACGTCCGGGTCGACTACGTCCACGTCGGCCCGCCCGGCCCCGGCGGGATCGGCCGCGTCGTCGCCGTGCGGCGCGCGGGCGACGCGCCCGTCGACGGCGTCTGGCCCTCCGACCACGCCGCCGTCGTCGTCGACCTGGCGACGGAGCCGCCGGGAGAACCGTCGGGAACGCCCTCGGGAGAACCGTCGGGCACATCCTCGGGAAAGCCGTCGGGAACGCCGTCGGAAGAGGCGTCGCACGACCGGTGACGGAAGGGCGCGTCCCGCACGGAGCATTGGTCTGTACCAGATTCGGACACGCTCGCGAACCGCCGCAATCCCTGACACACCCACCGCCCGTCGGGACCGGCGCGCGAGCGCGTCGCCCCTCCGCCCCCCTCCCACGTGCGGCGATCGAGGCGCGCCCGGCCGCTTCCTCCGCCTTCCCCGTCGGTCGCGGGGCGCGGCGGCGCGCGGAGTCCAACCGAAAACCTTCTTAACGGTCGGCCGGCCCCGCCCTACCTTCGTCAGCGATGTGCCACGGCTCTGGAGCGGCTCGCCGTGGCATCCCCTCACGCCAACTCCGCGCGTCGTGTGGGTCCGCCGGGCGCGCGGGTCGAGAAGGAGCCCCCCACATGAGTCACACGAGTGCGAGAAGACTGCTGACCGTCCTCTTCACCTTCGCGCTGGCGCTGCCCCTGGCCGTCGTCGTCACCTCGGCGAGCCCGGCCGGCGCCCACGGCTGGATCACCTCCCCGCCCAGCCGCCAGGACCACTGCGCCACCCGCAAGGTCACCGGCTGCGGCGGCCTGGAGTACGAGCCGCAGAGCGTCGAGGCGCCCAAGGGCTCGCGGCTGTGCAGCGGCGGCAGCCGCTGGACCGTGCTGGACGACGAGAGCAAGAACTGGCCGGTGACGCGGGTGTCGAGCACGGTCACCTTCCAGTGGCGGCTGACCGCCGCGCACCGCACCAGCACCTGGGACTACTACGTCGACGGCGTCCTGTTCAAGCGGATCGACCAGGGCAACACGCAGCCGCCGTCGACCGTCTCGCACACCCTGTCCGGGCTGCCCGGCGGCCGTCACAAGATCCTCGCGGTGTGGAACATCGCCGACACCGTCAACGCGTTCTACAACTGCGTGGACGTCGAGGTCGGCAGCGGCGGCGGCCAGCCTCCGACGCCGCCCACCACCCCGGCCGAGTGCACCTCCGCCGCCTGGAGCGCCTCCACCGCCTACACCGGCGGCTCGACGGTGACGCACCGGGGCCGCGCGTACCGGGCGGCCTGGTGGACGCAGGGCGAGGAGCCGGGCGTCTCCGCCTCCGGTGTCTGGCGCGACCTGGGCGCCTGCTGACGGAGCGGCCCACCGGCCTCGGTCCCGGCCCGGTACGGGGAACCCCGACGCCGGGCCGGGACCGACCGCGGTGCGCGCCGCCGAATCCCCCCGCACGTCGCACACCCGCCGGGCGCGAGGCCCGACGGGTGCGGTGCGCGGGGACGACAGGCGTCACCGGACGGGGACGGCAGGCGTCACCGGATGAAGAGGCTCCGGCCCCTCACCTCGGTGTGCTCACCCGGGTAGACGGTGTCCACCGGGTACCCGGTGCAGTAGTTGTCCTCGAAGACGAGGGCGGCACGGTTGGTGTAGTTGCCGACCGTGGTCCTGCGGTCGCGGTCACGGTCGCGGTCGCGGTCACGGTCGTCGTCGTTGCCGCCCCGGCCGTCGCCGCCGGTGTTCCCGGCGTTCTGGGCGCCCTCGGTGTTCTGGGCGCCTTCGGCGTTCTGAGCGTTCTCGGCGCTTTCGGCCGTGCCGGTGCCTTCGAGGCCCTCGGCCCTGTGGTCGCCGCCGCGGCCGTCCCGGTCGCCGAGGAGGCCGTAGCAGCCGCTCGGGTTCTGGAAGGACCTGTCCCCGATCACGAGGAGCCCCTGTGCGGCGGACGCGGAGCTGGGAACGGCGAGGGTCATCAGGGCCGCTGCGGCAAGGGAGCCCAGCGTTGTGGTGATGCGTCGCATGGACGGTGTGCCTTTCCGGAAGAACTGGGAGAAAGCGGGCCCGGTGGGCCCCACCATCGATGCAAACCGCACGCCGGCCAATCTGCCACCGCAGATGGGACGTTGGGGTGGTTCACCCTCTGTTGCCGTCCCCGGTCCGGGGCACGCCGCCCGCGAGGGCCCGGCCGGGCGATCGGGTGACCCCGGGCCGGAAGACCGTGGTGGCTCCGGACGCGCGCGACCGTGTCGAGCCCCCGTCCGGACCGGTGCCGCGCCCCTGGTGCGCGCCGGGCGCGGAGGCCGTGGGAGGCCGTGGGAGGCCGCGCCGGCGGCGTCCGCCACGACGTCGGGCTCCACACCCGATCGGCCGACGCCCCCGTTCCCCCCTCCCTCCGCGCACGAGACCTCGGAGCGCGTCCGCCTCACACCGCGCCGAGGTCGACGACCGTGGTCCCGGTGCCGGTGAGACGGGCGTGGAGGCGGCGGGCCGAGGCGTCGGTGAGGGAGGCGATCTGGTCGACGATCGCCCGCAGCCGGGCCGCGTCGGTGTCGGCCGCCGAGAACAGCGCGCGGAACTGGGGGTCCAGGCCGTCCGGGGCGCGGGCGGTCAGCGCGTCCGCCAGTTCGAGGAGGACGGCGCGCTGCTCGCGGCGCAGCCGCTCCTGGTCGGGGCGCTGCATGACGTACCGGTCGGCGACGGCCTTGAGCACGTCGCACTCCAGCCTCGTCTCGCGCGGCACCACCAGGCGGGCCGCGTAGCGGGTGAGGCGGCCCGAACCGTGGGCCGCCCGGGTGGCGCCCTCGGCGGCCAGGCAGAAGCGGCCGATGAGTTGGCTGGTGGCGTCCTTCAGCCGGGCCTGGGCGACGGCCGTCCCGTCGTAGCCGTGCGGCCACCACTCCTGGTCCAGCAGCCGGTCGAGGGCCGCGGCGAGTTCCGCCTCCTCGGTGCCGGGCGGCGCGTAGCGCCGGGCGGCGACGGCGAAGACCTCGCGGCGCTCGGGCTCGGCCAGCAGCAGGTTGGGGTCGAGGTGCCCGGCGTGGAGGCCGTCCTCGACGTCGTGGACGGAGTAGGCGACGTCGTCGGACCAGTCCATGACCTGCGCCTCGAAGCACCGCCGGTGCTCGGGGGCGCCGCGCCGGAACCACTCGAAGACCGGCAGGTCGTCCTCGTAGACGCCGAACTTCCGCGACGCGGGGTCGTTCGGGTGACCGCCGCGCGGCCAGGGGTACTTGGTGGCGGCGTCCAGCGCGGCGCGGGTGAGGTTGAGGCCGACGCTGACCAGCCGGCCGCCGTCCCCGGTCCGCTCCTCGACGAAGCGCTTCGGTTCCAGCCGGGACAGCAGCCGCAGCGACTGGGCGTTGCCCTCGAAGCCGCCGCAGGGCGCGGCGATCTCGTCCAGCACCCGTTCGCCGTTGTGCCCGAAGGGCGGGTGGCCCAGGTCGTGGGCGAGGCAGGCGGCCTCCACCAGATCCGGGTCGCAGCCCAGCGCGGCGCCCAGCTCCCGGCCGACCTGGGCGCACTCCAGGGAGTGCGTCAGCCGCGTGCGCGGGGTGGCGTCCCACGCCGGGACGGCTCCGTCGGGGGTGACGACCTGGGTCTTGCCCGCCAGCCGCCGCAGCGCGGCGGAGTGCAGCACCCGCGCCCGGTCGCGCTGGAACGCCGTCCGGCCGGGGCGCTTGTCGGGCTCGGGCACCCAGCGCTCCAGCGCCGCCGCGTCGTAGTGCGTGGTGCCGTACATGGCGTCGTGCGTGGCGTCGTGCGTGGCCTCGTCCATGCCGTACTCATCGCCGTATCCACCGCCCACACACCGACCGTACGCGCCCGGGACGACATGCGGGTGGTCACGAGGCGCGGGCCAGGCCCCCCTCCCGGGCGGGGAGGGGCGCGGCGCGGGCCTCGTCGTAGCGGTGCAGGACCAGGCGGGCCAGGGCCGGGTGCGCGCCGAGCGGCCGGGCGACGGGCAGGCCGGGGACGGCCCGCGCGCACCGGCCGGCGAAGAGGCCCGGGGCGGCGAAGTAGGAGGCGACGACGGTGTGGTGACGGCCCGCGGCCCGCAGCGCGGCCACCGCCTCGGGAACGGTCGGCGCGGCGGCCGAGGCGTACGCGGGGACGACCGGTGTGCCGCCCAGACGGGCGGAGAGCAGGGCGGCCGTCCGCCCGGCGTCCACGGCGGACTCCGGGTCGCGGGAGCCGGCGGCGGCCAGCACCACGCCGCCGTCCTGCGGATCGAGCGCTCGGGCGCCGCGCCGGCCGGTCTCCGCCAGACGCGCGGCGAGGGCGTCGACGAGCAGGGGGTGCGGCCCCAGCGGGGCGGCGATCCGCGTCCGCAGGTGCGCGGCGGCGGCAGCGGCCCGCGGCAGATCGTGCTTGACGTGGTGACCGCGGCCGAACAGCAGCGGGACCAGGACGGCCTCGCCGGGCGGCAGCGCCTCCAGGGTGTCCGTCACCAGGGGCTCGTTCAGCTCGACGTGGCCGAGCTCCACCCGCAGCCCCGGCCGCAGCGACCGTACGAGCGTCAGCAGCGCGGCGACGGTGCGCGGCGCCTCGGGGTCGCGGGAGCCGTGGGCGACCGCGACCAGGACGGGCGCGGGGCGGCGGGAGCGGGCGGACGGCGGGTGAGGGGGAACCATGGGGCCGAGTGTGGGGGGTGGTGGTTGCCCCGCCGTTGCGCGCTCGTGTCGTCCGATTGCGCGCGGCTCACGGCGCGCTCCCGGCCGGGCTGAGGCCGGTGTGCCCGTCCCGTAACCGGCGGGGGCGCGGGGCGTAACACGCGCGACGCACGCTGTGCGGCATGAGCTCGACGACCGCCCCTCCCGCCGGATCGGCTTCCGACACCCCCGCGGCGACCGTGGACACCCACTGTCCCTACTGCGCCCTCCAGTGCGGCATGGGGCTGCGGCCGGGCGCGGAGGGGGCGGCGGGCGGCGTGGAGGTGGTCGAGCGCACCGCGTTCGACGTCAACCGCGGCGCCCTGTGCGGCAAGGGCCGCACCGCGCCCGCCCTCCTCTCCTCCCGGGTGCGGCTGACCGAGCCGCTGGTCCGCCGCCGCCCCGGCGGGCCGCTGGAGCCGGCCGGCTGGGAGGAGGCGCTGGACCGCGTCGCCGAGGGCCTGTCGAAGGTGCGGGCCGCCCACGGGCCGGACGCGGTCGGGGTGTTCGGCGGGGGCGGGCTGACGAACGAGAAGGCGTACCTGCTGGGCAAGTTCGCCCGTCTGGCGCTGGGCACCTCGCAGATCGACTACAACGGCCGGTTCTGCATGTCCTCGGCCGCCGCCGCCCACAACAAGGCGTTCGGCCTGGACCGGGGCCTGCCGTTCCCGCTGGCGGACGTGGCGCGCACCGGCTGTGTGATCCTGGTGGGCTCCAACCTCGCCGAGACCATGCCGCCCGCCCTGCGCTACCTCACCGAGCTGCGCGAGAGGGGCGGGAAGCTGATCGTCGTCGACCCCCGGCGCACCCGCACCGCCGAGCAGGCCGACCTGCACCTGGCCCCGCGTCCGGGCACGGACCTGGCGCTGGCGCTGGGCATGCTGCACCTGGTGGTCGCCGAGGGCCGGGTGGACACCGGGTTCGTCGCGGCCCGCACCACCGGCTGGCCCGAGGCGCGCGCCGCGGCGATGGCGCACTGGCCGGAGCTGGTGGAGCGGATCACCGGCGTGCCGGTGCCGCGGCTGCGCGAGGCGGTCGCGCTGTTCTGCGACGCCTCCTCCTCGATGGTGCTCACCGCGCGCGGCCCCGAGCAGCAGTCGAAGGGCACCGACACCGTCGGCGCCTGGATCAACCTGTGCCTGGCCACCGGTCGGGCGGGCCGTCCGCTGTCCGGCTACGGCTGCCTGACCGGCCAGGGCAACGGCCAGGGCGGGCGCGAGCACGGCCAGAAGGCCGATCAGCTCCCCGGCTACCGCAGGCTGGACGACCCGGCCGCGCGCGAGCACGTGGCGCGGGTGTGGGGGGTGGACCCGGAGACGCTGCCGGGGCCGGGGCGCAGCGCGTACGAACTGCTGGACGCGCTCGGCCGCGACGTGCGCGCCCTGCTGCTGACGGGCTCCAACCCGGTGGTCTCCGCGCCGCGCGCCGCCCACGTCGAGGAGCGGATCGCCTCGCTGGACTTCCTGGCGGTGTGCGACGTGGTGCTCTCGGAGACCGCCGCGCTGGCCGACGTGGTGCTGCCGGTGGCGCAGTGGGCGGAGGAGACGGGCACGACCACCAACCTGGAGGGCCGGGTGCTGCTGCGCCGCAGGGCCGTCGCCCCTCCGCCCGGAGTGCGCACCGACCTGGAGGTGCTGAACGCGCTCGCCGCCCGGCTGGGCCGGGAGAAGGGCTTCCCCACCGACCCGGAGGAGGTCTTCGACGAGCTGCGCCGGGCCTCGGCCGGCGGCCCGGCGGACTACTCGGGGATCACCTACCGGCGCATCGCCGAGGAGGACGGCGTCTTCTGGCCGTGTCCGGAGGTGCCGGCGGTGGGCGAGGGGGCCGAGCCTCCCCTTGGCCCTGTCGGGGGAACCCCCGCCCCCGACTCCTCCCCCGGACTCCCCCCGGGAGGCGCCCCCGGGGGGACCCCCGCCCCGCACCCCGGCACCCCGCGCCTGTTCCTGGACCGCTTCGCCACCGACGACGGCCGGGCCCGCTTCGTGCCCGTCGCCCACCGGCCCTCGGCCGAGGAGCCGGACGCGGCGTACCCGCTGCTGCTGACCACGGGCCGGGTGCTGGCCCAGTACCAGTCGGGCGCCCAGACGCGCCGGGTGGCGGAGTTGAACGACGCCGCGCCGGGCCCGTTCGTCCAGCTCCACCCGCGGCTGGCCGAGAAGGTGGGGGTGGCCGAGGGCGAGCCGGTCGCGGTGGTCTCGCGGCGGGGCCGCGCGGTCGCCCCGGCCCGGATCACCCCGGACATCCGTCCGGACACGGTGTTCATGCCGTTCCACTGGCCGGGCGCCGGCCGCGCCAACACCCTGACCAACCCGGCCCTGGACCCGACCTCGCGGATGCCGGAGTTCAAGGTCTGCGCGGTCCGGGTGGAGGCGGCCGGGGAGGAACACGGCGAGGCGGCCCCGTGACCCCTCAGGCGCCGACTACCCGGCCTGGATCCCGGCGTCCGTCTCCGCCGCGACCCAGGCCAGGTAGTCGGCGCCGCCGCGGACGACGGGGGTGGCGATGATCTCCGGGGTGTCGTAGTCGTGGGCCGCGCGCAGGTGCGCCTCCAGGGCGTCGTAGCGGGCCACCGTCGTCTTCAGCAGCACCTGCCACTCGCGCTCGGCCCGCACCTCGCCCTCCCAGCGGTACACCGAGGTCACCGGGCCGGCCACCTGCGCGCACGCGGCGAGGCGGGCCTCCACCGCGCCGCGGGCCAGCGCCTCGGCCTTCCCGGGGTCGTCGGTGGTGGTCAGCACGGTCAGGATCTCCGCCGTTCCCACGGTCTCCGTCCCCGTCTTCTCCGTCATCTCCGCCGCTCCTCGTCCGCGTCGTCGGTCCTACGGGCCTCGCCGGTCCACGGTAGTCGGGCAACCGTCGCGGGCCGTGGGCCGTCACCTCCGGTGTGGCGATCGAGAGGAAACGACGGGCGATCCGGGTAGCGGTGCTGCTGTGCGTGCTGGGGCTGCTGCCCGCGACCTGGCTCCGGGTGACGACCGGCGACCGGGTCCGAACGGTGGACTCCGCTCCCCCGGCACCGGTCGCGGTGGTCTTCGGCGCCGGGCTGTGGGACGGCGAGCCGTCCCCGTACCTGGCGCACCGGTTGGACGCCGCCGCCGAGCTGTACGAGCGGGGCACGGTGCGCGCGGTCCTGGTGACCGGCGACAACAGCCGGCACGACTACGACGAGACGGGCGCGATGCGCGCGTACCTGGTGCGGCACGGCGTCCCCGCCGAGGACGTGGTCGGCGACCACGCGGGCTTCGACACCTGGGACTCCTGCTCCCGAGCCCGCCGGATCTTCGGCGTCGAGCGCGCCGTGCTGGTGAGCCAGGACTTCCACATCCGGCGCGCGCTGGCCCTGTGCCGGGCCGCCGGGGTCGACGCGTACGGCGTGGGGGTCGCGGAACCGCGCGACGTCACCTGGCACCACGGCGCCCTGCGCGAGGTGGCCGGTGCGGTCAAGGCCGGGCTGGAGGCCGCGTTCACGCCCGATCCGCACTTCCTCGGGCCGCGCGAGAAGGGTCTGGAGCGGGCGCTCGCCGACTGATCGGCCGGCGAGCGGCGGAACCGCCGGTCAACCGTCCCGAAGCCCTCCGTACACCCTCGCGGTCACTCTTCAGTGGGATCTCAACTGCCTTTTGACGCAAGGACATTGACCTTGCGCACCGGGAAGGCGTTGTCTCCGGGGAAGCGGGCCTCACCCGCACCGCGCCCTCTCCCCTCCCTCCCCCGGAGCCGCACCATGACCGCGCCCCCTCACCGTCTCCCCCCGGCCGGGTCGCCGGGCCGTTCGGGCCGCCGCCGGCCCACCCCGCTGTACGCGCCCGGCCTCGACGGGGACGGCCTGTCCGCGCTGTACGAGCGGCTGCGGGCGGAGCACGGCCCGGTCGCTCCCGTGGCCCTCGCCCCGGGCGTCCACGCCTGGCTCGTCCTGGGCTACCGGGAGGTGCTGCTGTCGGCCCGGAACGAGCGGGACTTCAGCCACGACCCGCGGTGCTGGAACCTGCTGCGCGAGGGGCTGGTCCCGGCCGACTCGCCGCTGCTGGCGTTCGTCGGCTGGCGGCCGGCGGTGACGTTCGTCGACGGACGGCGGCACCGGCGGATGCGGGCGGCCGTCGCCGACGCGCTGACCCGCTTCGACCGGTACGAGCTGGGCCGTGTGGTGCGGGCCGCGGCCGATCGGCTGGTCGACTCCTTCGCCGGGCGGCGCGAGGTCGACCTCGTGGCGCACTACGCGCACAAACTGCCGGAACGGGTCCTCGCCCGGCTGCTGGGCGCGGACGAGCGGACCGGCTGGCAGGTGGCGGAGGCCGCCGCCGGTACCGCCGCGGCCAACGCGGACTCCCTCAACGCCGTCCGCCGGCTGGAACGGCTCCTGCTCGCGCTGATCGAGGAGAAGCGCGCCCGTCCGGGGCCTGACATCGTTTCCCGGCTGCTGGCCCACCCCGCCGCGCTGAGCGACGAGGAGGTGCTCCACAACCTGGTGGTGACGGTCGTGGCGGGCAACCAGACGACGCGGAACTGGATCGCCACCACGCTGCGCGTCCTGCTGACCGACCCCGCCGTGCGGTCCTCGCTGGACGGCGGGCACCTCACCGTGGACGACGTCCTCGACCTGGTGCTGTGGCGGTTCCCTCCCACCCAGAACCTCCCCGCCCGCTACGCCACCCGCGACCTGTGCCTCGGCGGGCAGGACGTCCGGGCCGGGGACATGCTCGTCCTGGGGCTGGCCGCCGCCAACGCGGACCCCGGGACGCTGCCCCGGTGCGGACGGCCGGTGGTGGGGAACCGGGCGCACGTGGCGTTCGGCGCGGGGCCGCACGCCTGCCCGGTGCGGGAGCAGGCCCGGCTGATCGCGCGGACGGCCGTGGAGGTCCTCCGGAACCGCCTGCCGGGCTTGGAACTCTCCGTCGCCGAAGGGGGGTTGGCGTGGGCGTCGTCGCCCTGGACCAGGGGTCTGGCGGCGCTGCCCGTCCGGTTGGCCGCGCGGTGTCCGGCCGCCGCGCCCGCCGTGCCGGGCGGGACGGCCGCGCCGCCGGCCCCCGAACCGGCCTGACCCCGTCCGGCCGCGTGCCCCGGCTGTGAGCCCCTGCCGGGGCGCGCGGCCGGGGCTCACAGCCGGGGCCGCGGCACGCTGAGGACAGCGTTGCCCCGGGGAAACAGCGGGGATGCGGGTGGGTAACGGCGGTCCCGCACGCTTCCGGCATGACCTCGACGACACGTGTGGTGGTGATCGGCGGCGGAATGGCCGCCGCGCGGCTCGCCGGACAACTGTCCGCCGCCGGTGCCGCAGGTGCCGCCGGTGCCGCCGTGGACCTGACGGTCATCGGCGAGGAGCCGTACGGGCCGTACAACCGGGTGCTGCTGGCCGAGGTGCTGGCCGGACGGTACGGGCCGGAGGTGACGGCCCTGCCGGAGCCGTCCGCCGCCCGCTGGTCGCGGGGGGTGCGGGCGGTCCGTCTGGACCGGGCCGAGCGGCTGGTGCTGTGCGACGACGGCTCCTCGGTGCCGTACGACACCCTGGTGCTGGCCACCGGCTCCAACCCGGTGCTGCCCCCGCTGCGCGGTCTGTTCCCCGCCGGCGGCGACCGTGAACCGCCCCGGGGCGTCCACCCCTTCCGCACCCTGTCCGACTGCCGGGCCCTGGCGGAGGAGGCGCGTCCCGGAACGCGGGCCGTCGTCGTCGGCGGCGGCCTGCTCGGGGTCTCCGCCGCCCGCGCGCTGGCCGGACGCGGCGTCCACACCCTCCTCGCCCACCAGGGCGAGCGCCTCCTGGAGCGCCGGCTCGACCCCCGCGCCTCGGCGCTGCTCCGCGACCACCTGGAGGACCTGGGCGTGGAGGTCCACACCGAGTGCCGCGTCCGCGGTCTGGAGGTCCGGACCGACGGGACCGGCCGGCGGGCCGTCTCGGCCGTCGCGCTCGCCGACGGTCACCGGTTGGAGACCGAGATCGCCGTGGTGGCCTGCGGCGTACGGCCGCGGGTCGGGCTCGCCCGGGCGGCCGGGCTGGAGGTCCGCGAGGGGATCGTCGTCGACGACGGGCTGCGCACCTCCGACCCCCGGATCCACGCCGTCGGCGACTGCGCCGAGCACGGCGGGGTGGTCTACGGGCTGGCGGGCGCCGCCCAGGACCAGGCCGACGCGCTGGCCCGCGTCCTGCTGGGCGACGCCGCCGCGTACACCGGCACCCGGGCGCTGACCCGGCTCACCCTCGCCCCGCCCACCGGCGGACCGGGGCGGACGCTGGACCTCGCCGTGTTCGGCGAGACCGTTCCCCGGCCGGAGGACGACGTCGTCCACCTCGCCGACGCCACCCGCGGCACCTACCGCAAGGTCGTCGTCCGCGGCGACCGGCTCGTCGGCGGAATCCTCCTCGGCGACCTCGGCGCCGTCGGCACGCTCGCCCGGACCTGGGAGGGCGACGAGCCGCTGCCCTCCGCCCCGCTGCTCCACCTGATCGCCAACGATGGAGGCCTGTAGAGATGCCCCGGACGCCACGCCCCACGATCGTGCTCGTCGGACACGGGATGGTCGGCCAGCGGTTCCTGGAGGAACTCGCGAACCGGAAGGTCACCGAGCGGGCCCGGGTGGTCGTGCTGTGCGAGGAGCCACGGCCCGCGTACGACCGCGTCCACCTGTCCTCGTACTTCTCCGGCACCTCGCCCGAGGAGCTGTCCCTGGTCGACGAGGGCTTCCTCGAGCGGCACGGCATCGAGCTGCACGTGGGCGACCCGGCGGTCTCGATCGACCGCGAGACGCGCACCGTCACCTCGCGCGCCGGGCTGGAGATCGGCTACGACACGCTGGTGCTGGCCACCGGCTCGTACCCGTTCGTGCCGCCCGTGCCGGGCCGGGACAGCACCGGCTGCTTCGTCTACCGCACGGTGGAGGACCTGCTCGCCATCGAGGCGTACGCGAGGCACAGCCGCGTCGGCACGGTCGTCGGCGGCGGGCTGCTCGGGCTGGAGGCGGCCGGTGCGCTCGACGGGCTGGGGCTGGAGACCCACGTCGTGGAGTTCAACCCGCGCCTGATGTCCCTCCAGGTCGACGAGGGCGGCGGCGCCGCGCTGCGCCGCACCGTCGAGGGGATGGGGCTGATCGTCCACACGGGCGTGGCCGGCCAAGAGATCACCGCCGACGCCGGCGGGGCCGTCGCCTCGATGACGCTGTCGGACGGCTCGGTGCTCGCGACCGACATGGTGGTCTTCTCGGCGGGCGTGCGCCCCCGCGACCGGCTCGCCCGCGACTGCGGCCTGGCCGTCGGCGAGCGCGGCGGCATCGTCGTCGACGAGCGCTGCCGCACCTCCGATCCGGCCGTGTACGCCATCGGCGAGTGCGCCAGGGCCGTGGACGGCACGGTGTACGGGCTGGTCGCCCCCGGCTACGAGATGGCGCGGGTCGCGGCCGAGGCCGTCGCGGGCGGAACGGGGCTCTCCTTCACCGGCGCCGACACCTCCACCAAGCTCAAGCTGCTGGGCGTGGACGTCGCCTCCTTCGGCGACGCGCACGGACGGACCGAGGGCTGCCTGGACGTCGTCTACTCCGACTCGCGCGCCGGGATCTACAAGAAGCTGGTGGTCGCCTCCGACGGCACCCTGCTGGGCGGGGTGCTGGTCGGGGACGCCGAGGCGTACGGCACGCTGCGCCCGCTGACCGGCAGCGTCCCGCCGGTGGCCCCCGAGCGACTGGTGCTGCCGGCCGGCGCGGGCGCGTCGCCGGCGCCGGGACCGTCCGCGCTGCCCGACGAGGCGGTGATCTGCAGCTGCCACAACGTCACCAAGGGCACCATCCGCGCGGCCGTCACCGACCACCGGTGCGCCGGCGTGCCCGAGGTGAAGAAGTGCACCCGGGCGGGCACCGGCTGCGGAAGCTGCGTGAAGGTGCTCACCACGCTGGTCAACGACGAGCTGGAGGCGAGCGGCGTCACCGTCGACAAGGGCCTGTGCGGCTGCTTCGCCCACACCCGCGGCGAGCTGTACGAGATCGTCCGCACCCTGCGGCTGACGTCCTTCGCCGAGCTGCTGGACGGCCACGGCCGCGAGGAGGCCCGCGGCGGCGACGGCTGCGAGGTCTGCAAGCCGGCCGTCGCCTCGATCATCGCCTCGCTCGCCCCGACGCTGGGCGCCGACGGCTACGTCCTGGACGGCGAGCAGGCCGCGCTCCAGGACACCAACGACCACCACCTGGCCAACCTCCAGCGCAACGGCTCGTACTCGGTCGTGCCGCGCGTCCCCGGCGGGGAGATCACCCCGGAGAAGCTGATCGTGATCGGCGAGGTGGCCCGGGACTTCGGCCTCTACACCAAGATCACCGGCGGGCAGCGGATCGACCTGTTCGGCGCCCGTGTGGACCAGCTCCCCGCGATCTGGGCGCGGCTGGTGGACGCCGGCTTCGAGTCGGGCCACGCCTACGGCAAGGCGCTGCGCACGGTGAAGTCGTGCGTGGGCTCCACCTGGTGCCGCTACGGGGTGCAGGACTCGGTGCGCATGGCCATCGACCTGGAGCTGCGCTACCGGGGTCTGCGCGCCCCGCACAAGTTGAAGGCGGCGGTCTCCGGCTGTCAGCGCGAGTGCGCGGAGGCGCGGAGCAAGGACTTCGGCGTGATCGCCACGGCGGGCGGCTGGAACCTGTACGTGGGCGGCAACGGCGGCGCGACCCCGCGCCACGCCGACCTGCTGGCCCAGGACCTGAGCGACTCCGAGCTGGTCCGGCTGATCGACCGCTTCCTGATGTTCTACATCCGCACCGCCGACCGGCTGGAGCGGACCGCGGCCTGGCTGGAGCGGATCGAGGGCGGCCTGGACCACGTGCGGGACGTGGTCGTCCACGACTCGCTGGGGCTCTGCGACGAGCTGGAGGCCATGATGGCCGAGCACGTGGCGAACTACCGCGACGAGTGGGCCGAGACCCTGAACGACCCGGACCGGCTGCGGCGCTTCGTCTCCTTCGTCAACGCGCCGGACGCGCCCGATCCGTCGGTGCGGTTCGTCCCCGAGCGCGAGCAGATCAAGCCCGACCTGACGGTCCTGTCCGGGCCGGACATCCCCGTCCGCACTCTCGAAGGGAGCGCTTCACGATGACCACGGTGACCGTCACCGCCTCCGAGGACGTCCCGACCGCCGCCGCGGCCGACCCGCGCGTGGAGGTGCGGACCGAGGACGGCTGGGCCGCGGTGTGCGGCCTGTCCGACCTGGAGCCGGGCCGGGGGGTGGCGGCGCTGCTGCCCGACGGCCGGCAGGTCGCCCTCTTCCGGGACCGGGCGGGCCGGACGTACGCGGTCGGCAACCGCGATCCGTTCACCGGCGCCTACGTCCTCTCGCGCGGGCTGCTGGGTTCGGCGGGGGGCCGGGCGTTCGTGGCGTCGCCGCTGCTCAAGCAGCGGTTCGACCTGGCCACGGGGCGGTGTCTGGACGACGACGAGGTGTCGGTGCCCGTCTACGCCGTCCGTACCCGCCGGCCGGCCGCGGCCCGTGTGGGGCGGGCCGCGACCGGGGCGGACCCGTCCGGCGCGCCGTCCGTCCTGCCCTGACGATCGGTGCGCCGGCCGGGGGCTTTCGGGGTCAGCCCGCGGCGCACCTCTGGCCGCCGAGGCTGACGGCGGTGCCGTCCTGGGCCGCGCCGCCGGCGGTCTGGAAGCCGAAGGAGAACGTTCCGCCGGCCGGGACCGTGCCGTTGTACGCGGCGTTGGTGACGGTGACGCGGCTGCCGCTCTGGGAGAAGCCGCCGTTCCAGCCGCCCGCGACGGTGACGCCCGACGGCAGGTCGAACTCCGCGCGCCAGCCGTTCAGGGCCTGGGTGGTGCGGACGGTGACGGAGACGACCGAACCGGTGGCCCAGCGGTTGGAGACGGTGAAGGCGGCGGTGCAGCTTCCGGTGCCGGGGTCGCCCGGATCACCGGGGTCGCCCGGGTCCCCGGGGTCGCCGCCGCCCGCCGCGACGAAAGCGGCGCGCAGCGCCTCGTAGGCCGGCTTGGGCCGGTAGTTGTCGTCCCAGGGGCAGGCCGCGCCCTCGCCGGGGAAGACGTCCGGCACCCACGAGTCGCGGTCGCTGATGCCCCAGACGGTGATGCCGGAGCAGGCGGAGACCGCCAGGCACGCGTCGGCCACCGCCCGGTAGTCCCGGGCCTGCTGCTGGAGCTTGGTGCTGTCGGCGGGCGTCCGCATCCGGATGTCCAGCTCGGTGATCACGACCTCCAGGCCGAGGTCGGCGAAGCGCTTGAGGTTCTGCTGGATGGCGGAGCCGTTCACCTGGCCGACGATGAGGTGGTTCTGGAAGCCGACCCCGTCGATGGGCACGCCCTGGGCCTTCAGGTCCCTGACGAGCCGGTACAGGCCGTCGCTCTTGGCGTTGGCGGTCTCGGTGTTGTAGTCGTTGATGAAGAGCTTGGCGTTCGGGTCGGCGGCGCGGGCGGCCCGGAAGGCGTCGGCGATGTAGGACGAGCCGAGCTGCTGGTAGAACTTGCTCTGCCGGAAGGTGCCGTCCTCGTTGAACGCCTCGTTGACCACGTCCCAGCGCTGGACCTGGCCGCGGTAGCGGCTCACCTGGGTGGTGACGTGGTCGGTCATGATCGTGCGGAACTCGCTGTTGGAGAACGAGCCGTTCTGCAGCCAGCCCGGCATCTGGCTGTGCCAGACCAGGGTGTGGCCGTAGACGAGCTGGTCGTTCTGCTGGGCGAACTGCACCAGGCGGTCGGCGCCGGACCAGTTGAACTGGCCGCGCTGGGGCTCGACCGTGTCCCACTTCATGACGTTCTCGGCGGTGACGCTGTCGAACTCGGTCGCGGCGATGTTCCGGTAGGTGCTGTTGCTCAGCAGGCCGTCGTTGATCGCCGTGCCGATGAAGCGGCCGGTGGGCTCGGCCACCTCCCTCAGGGTGGGGTCGGCGGCCTGGCTCGTGCCGACGAGTCCGAAGGCCAGGGTGGCCGCGGCGGCGGAGGCGGCTACGACCGCCCTGGCTAAACGACGTACGGTGCGTACACGGTGTGGCCTCATGCTGGGGTGTCCCTCTCTCGACGCCCCGGAACGCTTTCCGGAAGACTGTTGGAAGGTTTCGAGGGTGCGCCGGGAACGGTAGAGCCGATGAGAACGCCCGTCAACGGTGGAGGAGCAGGGGCATGGCAGACGGCAGGGCAGAGGGCGCGGCGGGCACGGCCGACGGGGTCGCCGAGCAGCGGGTCGCGCCGAAAGTGGAGCAGAAGGTGACGATCACCGCCATCGCCCAGGAGGCGGGGGTCTCGGTGCCCACGGTCTCGCGGGTGGTCAACGGCCGGTCGGACGTCGCGCCCGCGACCCGGGCCAGGGTCGAGGAGCTGCTGCGGCAGTACGGGTACCGCCGCCGCACCTCCTCCTCGGGCGACCGTCCCGCCCTGATCGACCTGGTCTTCAACGACCTGGACAGCCCGTGGGCCGTGGAGATCATCCGCGGGGTGGAGGAGACCACGCACGAGGTCGGCTTCGGCACGGTGGTCTCGGCGATCCACGACCGCGCCGGCTCGGCCCGGCAGTGGATGCGCAACCTGCGGGCCCGCGCCTCGGGCGGCGTGATCCTGGTGACCTCGGTCCTGGAGCCGGTGCTCCACGAGGAGCTGCACCGGCTGGGCGTGCCGCTGGTGGTGGTGGACCCGGCCGGGTCGCCCGCCCTGGACGCGCCGACGGTGGGCGCGACCAACTGGGCCGGCGGCATGGCGGCCACCGAGCACCTGCTGGAGCTGGGCCACCGCCGGATCGGGTTCATCGCCGGTCCGCCGCGCCTGCTGTGCAGCCGCGCCCGGATGGACGGCTACCGCGCCGCGCTGGAGGCGGCGGGCGTGCCCGTGGACGACCGGCTCATGGTGCCCGGCGACTTCTACCACGAGTCCGGTTTCACCGGCTGCAACCGGCTGATGGACCTGGACGAGCCGCCCACCGCGCTCTTCGCCTCCAGCGACCAGATGGCGCTGGGCGCCATCGAGGCGCTGCGGCGCCGCGGGATGCGGGTGCCGGAGGACATCAGCGTCGTCGGTTTCGACGACCTTCCGGAAGTGCGCTGGTCCGCTCCGCCCCTGACCACGGTGCGCCAGCCGCTGGTGGAGATGGGGAAGGTCGCGGCCCGCACCGTGCTGCGCCAGGCCCGGGGCGAGGAACTGGACTCCCCACGCGTGGAGTTGGCCACTGAACTGGTCGTTCGTGCCAGCACGGCGCCTCCGCGCGGCTGAGTCTCCGACGGTCCGTCGGACATCCGGAGGTCACGAGAACGTCACATCGTCGCCCGCCCCGCCCGTTTTTTGTCAGATCCGTTGACACACGCAGGTCGCATCCGTACGTTCCCCACACCACTACCGATAATTTTCGGATTCCTTCCGGAAGGTATGCGATGCGAACAGCACTGCTGGGCTCTGCGAAGGCGGGCCGTCGAGGGTTCCGGCGGCGCCACGCCGCCACGCTGACGGCGGCCGCCCTGGCCGCCTCCCTGCTCACCGCCTGCGGCAGCGGCGGTCCCGGCGAGGCCAAGGGCGACACCTTGGAGGTCTGGGTCTACCAGGACGCCTCCACCAAGGTGCAGCGCGAGGCGATCAAGCGCTTCAACGAGAACTCGGACGTCAAGGCCGAGCTCGTCGAGGTGCCCGGCGAGGGCTACCAGGACAAGATGCGCAGCGCCATGGGCACCCCCAACGCCCCGGACGTCTTCTTCAACTGGGGCGGCGGCAGCATCGGCAACTTCGTCGAGAAGGGCATGCTGGTCGACCTCACGCCCGAGTTCGAGAAGGACGCCGAGTTCAAGGAGTCCTTCATCCCGTCCATCCTGGAAGCGGGCAAGGTCGACGGGAAGTACTACGGCGTCCCGATGCGGGGCATGCAGCCGGTGATCCTCTTCTACAACAAGGAGGTCTTCGAGAAGGCCGGGGTCGAGCCTCCGAACACCTGGAAGGACCTCCTCGGACTGATCGACACCTTCAAGAAGGAGGGCGTCACCCCCTTCGCCCTCGCCGGCACCGACGCCTGGACCGAGCTGATGTGGGTCGAGTACCTGCTGGACCGCATCGGCGGCGCGGAGGTCTTCCAGCGCATCCAGAACGGCGACTCCGAGGCGTGGGGCGACCCGGCCGTCCTGAAGACCGCCGAGACCGTCCAGGACCTCGTCGACCGCGGTGCGTTCGGCAAGAACTACAAGTCGGTCAACTACACCGCCGACGGCGCCTCCACCCTCTTCGCCAAGGGCAAGGCCGCCATGCACCTGATGGGCAGCTGGGAGTACTCCAACCAGAAGGCCAACCAGCCGGAGTTCGCCGAGAAGCACCTGGGCTGGACCACCTTCCCCGCCCTCCCCGACGGCAAGGGCGACCCCAAGAGCGTGGTCGGCAACCCCACCAACTTCTGGTCCATCAGCTCCAAGCTGAAGGGCGCGCAGCGCGAGGCGGCCATCGAGTTCGTCAAGACCGCGAGCGAGGACTGGTACGCCGAGACGCTGGTGGACAACGGTGACGTCCCCACCACCTCGGACTCCGAGAACCTGGTCGCCGAGCACGACGCCCCCGACTACGCCGTCTACCAGTACGACATGGTGCGCGACGCCCCGTCCTTCACCCTCTCCTGGGACCAGGCCCTGCCGGCGCAGCAGGCGTCGCCGATGCTGACCAACATCCAGAAGCTCTTCAACAAGCAGCTCGGCCCCGAAGAGTTCGTCGACGCCATGAAGGCCCTCAAGTGAAGCAAGCAGCACCGACCGCGTCGCCGCGCGTGGGCCGCCCGGGCATTGCCTGGGCGGTCCCCGGCGTGTTGTTCTTCGTCCTGTTCGCCGTCGGCCCCATGGCCCTGGTCGTCTACCTCTCCTTCACCAACTGGGACGGACTCGGCTCCTTCCCCTCGGTGAGCGGCACCGGCAACTGGGAACGGCTGTGGAACGACCCCACCATGCGGCAGGCCGTGTGGCTGAGCATCGTCCTCACGGCGGCCAGCTGGCTGATCCAGACGCCGATCGCCCTCCTGCTCGGGGTGTGGGCCGCGGGCCGGCAGAAGGCCCGGGCCGTCCTCAGCGCCATCTTCTTCCTGCCGCTGCTGGCCTCCTCGGTGGCCCTGGCACTGCTGTGGAAGTCGCTGCTGGACCCCAACTTCGGCCTGATATCCGAGATCGGCCCGTGGTTCGGCCTGGAGGACGGCAACCTGCTCGGCACCGGACGGGGCGCCATGGCCGCGATCGCCTTCGTCGCCGCCTGGCAGTTCATCCCGTTCCACACCCTGCTCTACCAGGGCGGCGCCCGGCAGATCCCCAAGTCCTTCTACGAGGCCGCCTCCATCGACGGGGCGAGCACCGTCCGGCAGTTCTTCTCCATCACCCTGCCGCAGCTGCGCAACACCATCGTCACCTCCTCGGTGCTGATGGTGGTCGGCGCGCTGACCTTCTTCGACACCGTCCTCATCCTCACCGAGGGCGGACCGGGAACGGACACCACGATCGTGCCCTACCTGATGTACGAGACCGGCTTCCAGGCGTACGACATGGGCTACGCCAGCGCCATCGCCACCGTCCTCGTCGTGGTCGCCACCGCCATCTCCCTGCTGATGGTCCGGATCTCCGGCTTCAGCGCCATGCGCAGCACCCGGGAGGGGATGTGAAGACCGCAACCCGGCCGGACCACCGGCAGCCCCGGCACGTCGAGCCGAGTCCGCGGACCCCGCAGCCGCGGAACGACCGGGGCCTGCGCGGCGGGCTCCGCCGCGTCCGCAGGTGGAACGTCCCGGCGGGCGTCGCCGCCCTCGCCTGGCTGGTCGTCGTCGGCCTGCCGCTGTACGTCCTGGTCCTCACCACCCTCCGGGACCGCGACGCCTACTTCGACGAGGGGTCGCTCGCCCTGCCCGGCGACCTGACGCTGGACAACTACCGCACGGTGTTGGAGAGCGACTTCCTCACCTACCTGCTCAACACCGCGATCGTCACGGTCGCCACCGCGGCCATCGTCATCGTGCTCTCGGTGGGCGTCGGCTACACCGTCGTGCGCACCCTCAGCCGGACCTCCCAGCGCGTCTTCCAGTTCTTCCTGCTGGGCCTGGCCATCCCGGCCCAGGCGGTGATCATCCCGATCTACCTGCTGATCACCCAGATGAACCTGTACGACAGCCTGTTGGCGATCATCCTGCCGACGGCGGCGTTCTGCCTGCCCGTCTGCGTGCTGATCCTGGCGGGCACCATGCGGGACATCGAGGAGGAGATGTACGAGTCGATGGCGCTGGAGGGGGCGAGCCAGACCCGCGTCCTCCTCCAGCTCGTGGTCCCGCTCTCCCGCGGCGGGATCTCCACCGTCGGCGTCTACGCGGCACTGCAGGCCTGGAACAACTTCCTCTTCCCGCTGATCCTCACCCAGTCCCGGGAGAGCCGGGTCCTCACCCTCGGCCTCTACGACTACGTCGGTCAGTTCCGGGTGGACATCCCCGCGCTGCTCGCCGCGGTCGTGCTGTCGATCGTGCCGATCTTCGTCGTGTACCTCTTCGCCCGCCGTCAACTCGTCAACGGCCTCATGGGCGCCGGCGGGCGCTGACCCGCCTCGCGGGGACGCGCCGAGACACGCTGACGCTTGAACAAGGAGCCTCATGCATCACCACCCCTGGCAGGACACCTCCCGACCCGTGGAGGAGCGCGCCGCCGATCTGCTGTCCCGGATGACGCTGGAGGAGAAGCTCGCACAGCTCTCCAGCGTCTGGCCGGGCTCCGAGGCCGACGGCGAGGACGTCGCTCCGCTCCAGCACGAGGTCTCCGAGAAGGTCGATCTGGACGCCCTGCTGCCCCACGGCCTGGGCCAGCTCACCCGCCCCTTCGGCACCGCCCCCGTCGAGCCCGCCGAGGGCGCGCGGGCCCTGGCGGACTTCCAGACGAAGGTCGCCGCGGCGAACCGGTTCGGCATCCCGGCCATCGCCCACGAGGAGTGCCTGACCGGCTTCACCGCCTGGCAGGCCACCATCTTCCCCACCCCGCTGGCCTGGGGCGCGACCTTCGACCCGGCGCTGGTCCGGGAGATGGCCGCGGCGATCGGCGCGTCGATGCGCTCGGTCGGCATCCACCAGGGCCTCTCCCCGGTCCTGGACGTGGTCCGCGACCCGCGCTGGGGCCGCACCGAGGAGTCCATCGGCGAGGACCCGTACCTGGTGGCGACCCTGGCCACCGCCTACGTGGCGGGGCTGGAGTCGTCGGGGATCGTGTCCACGCTCAAGCACTTCGCGGGCTACTCCGCCTCGCGCGCCGCCCGCAACCACGGCCCCGTCTCGATCGGCCCGCGCGAGCTGGCCGACGTGATCCTGCCGCCGTTCGAGATGGCCCTGCGCGAGGGCGGGGCGCGCTCGGTGATGCACGCCTACAACGACCTCGACGGCGTCCCGGCGGCCGCGCACACCGAGCTCCTCACCGACCTGCTGCGCGAGGAGTGGGGATTCGACGGCACGGTGGTCTCCGACTACTTCGGCGTCTCCTTCCTGGAGATGGCCCACCGCGTCGCCGACTCCCCCGCCCGTGCCGCCGCCCTGGCGCTGGCCGCGGGCGTGGACGTGGAGCTGCCCGGCCTGCGCTGCTACGGCGAGCCGCTGCTGAAGGCCGTGCGCTCCGGCGAGGTCCCCGAGTCCCTGGTGGACCGGGCCGCGCTGCGGGTGCTGCGGCAGAAGTGCGAACTGGGCCTGCTGGACCCCGACTGGTCGGCCGTCCCGCCCGTCGGGACGGACGGCCCGGTGGACCTGGACCCGCCCGCGATGCGGGCCCTGGCCCGGCGGGTCGCCGAGGAGTCCGTGGTCCTGCTGGACAACCGGGCGGGCGTCCTGCCCCTGGACCCCACGGCCCGCATCGCCGTGGTCGGCCCGTACGCGGACGAGCCGGCCGCCATGCTCGGCTGCTACACCTTCCCCCGGCACGTCGGCGTCGAGCACCCCGAGTTGCCCATCGGCGTGGAGATCCCCACGCTGCTGGACTCCCTGGGCGCCGAGCTGCCCGGAGCCGTCCTCACCGACGACCCCGGTGACGCCGACATCGTTATCGCCGTGCTCGGCGACCGCTCCGGCCTCTTCGGCCGCGGCACCTCGGGCGAGGGCTGCGACGCCGAGGACCTCACCCTCCCCGACGGCCAGGCCGCGTTCCTGGACGAGCTGCTGGAGAGCACCGACCGTCCCGTCGTCCTGGTGCTGCTCACCGGCCGCCCGTACGCGCTCGGCCGGTGGGAGGGGCGGCTCGCCGCCACCGTGCAGGCGTTCTTCCCGGGCGAGGAGGGCGGTCCGGCCGTCGCCGGGGTGCTCACCGGCCGGGTCGACCCCTCGGGCAGGCTGCCGGTCAGCGTGCCGCGCTCGCCCGGCGGCCAGCCCTCCACCTACCTCGCGCCGCCGCTGGGCCGGAAGGGCGAGGCCAGCAACATCGACCCGACGCCGCTGTACGCCTTCGGGCACGGCCTGTCGTACACCACCTTCGAGTGGGAGGCGCCCGAGGCCGGTTCCGACACCGTCGCCACCGACGGCGGCACCGCCGTCCGCCTGACCGTCCGCAACACCGGCGAGCGGGCCGGCACCGAGGTCGTCCAGCTCTACCTCCACGACCCCGTGGCCCGCACCGCCCAGCCGGTCGTCCGGCTGATCGGCTACGCGCGGGTGCCGCTGGAGCCGGGGCAGGCCGCCGAGGTCGTCTTCGACTTCCACGCCGACCTGGCCTCGTACACCGTGCGGCCCGGCCGGCGGATCGTCGAACCCGGCGCCGTGGAGCTGCGTCTGGCCGCCTCCAGCGCCGACGTCCGCCACACCGTGCCGCTGACCCTGACCGGGCCGGAGCGCACGGTCGGCCACGACCGCCGGATGTCCTGCGGCACGGAGGTGCGCGTCCGGGCCTCCTGACGTCCCTGACCCATCCGGCCCCGGCGCCCACCCGAGCGGCGCCGGACTCCTCGCCTCGACGTCCTCCCCCGGCCTACGCTGTGCCGCGCGAAGGTGACCGATCGCGCCGTCACGGTGGACCGGGCGGACGTCGAGGCGAGGAGCGGCAGGGCATGGACTGGACCACGCGGGACATCCCCGACCTCGACGGACGCACCGCCGTGGTCACCGGCGCCAACAGCGGCCTGGGCCTCGTCACGGCGCGCGAGCTGGCCCGGCGCGGCGCGCGGGTGGTGCTCGCCTGCCGCGACCGGGAGCGGGGCGCGACGGCGCTGTGCCGGCTGCTGCACGAGGTGCCGGACGCACGGGCCGAGGTGCGGACGCTGGACCTCGCCGACCTGGCCTCGGTGCGGGCCTTCGCCGACGCGCTGCCCTGCGACCGCCTGGAGCTGCTGGTCAACAACGCCGGGCTGATGGCCATCCCGTACTCCCGCACCGTGGACGGCTTCGAGACGCAGTTCGGGGTCAACCACCTGGGCCACTTCGCGCTGACCGGTCTGCTGCTGCCCCGGCTGCTGGCCGCCCGCGGCGCCCGGGTCGTCACCGTCTCCAGCCTCGCCCACGCCCTGGCCAACGTCGACCTCGGCGACCCGCGCGGCGAGCGCCGCCACAACCCCTGGATCGCCTACGCCCGGTCGAAGACGGCGAACCTGCTGTTCACCCGCGAGCTGGCACGCCGCGCCGCGCCCCACCACGTCCTCTCCGCCGCCGCGCACCCCGGGTACTCCTCGACCGAGCTCCAGGCCAAGGGGCCGCGGATGGCGGGCAGGCGCACGCAGGAGAAGGCCATGCGCCTGTTCAACCGGCTCCTCGCCTCCACCCCCGAGGCCGGGGCGGTCCCCATCCTCTACGCCGCGACCGCTCCCCTGGTCCGCCAGGACTCCTTCACCGGGCCCAGCCGGCTGGGCGTGCGCGGGGATCCCGGCCCGTCCTGGCGTGCCCCCTGGACCCTGGACAACACGGCCGCCGAACGCCTGTGGGCGGTGTCCGAACGCCTCACCGGCGTGCGCTACGAGTTCCCCGCGCTCCGGTAGCCACGGCCGTCCGAGCGGAACGTGGCAGGGTGTTCGACATGCCCGAACACCTCCGCCTCCGAATCGCCGGCCGCACCCTCTCCTGCCTGGACTTCGGCGGGGACGGCGTCCCCGTGCTCGCGCTCCACGGCACCTTCGGCCGGGGCTCGGTCTTCGCCCGCCTGGCCCGGGACCTCGCGGGCCGGGCCCGGATCGTGGCACCCGACCAGCGCGGCCACGGCCTCAGCGACCGCGCGGCCGACTACGGCCGCGACGGCTTCGTCGAGGACGCCGCGCACCTGCTGCGCGCACTGGACCTGGGCCCCGCGGTCGTCCTCGGTCACTCCCTGGGCGGCATCACGGCCTGCCAACTGGCCGCCCGGCACCCGGAGTCGGTGAGCGCGCTGATCGTCGAGGACGTCGGTCCGGTCATGCGCCGCCCCGAGATCGCCCACCCGATCCTGGACGTGCGCGGTTGGCCCACCACCGGCCGGACCAGGGAGGAGCTCGCCCGCCGGATCGAGGCGGCCGGCGTCCCCGACAGCGGCTACTTCATGCGGAGCGCGGTCCGGGACGGGGACCGGTGGCGGCTGCTGTTCGACTGGGACGACATGATGGCGGTCCAGGAGGGCGGTATCGGCGACTGGTGGCCGGACTGGCTCGCCTCCACCTGCCCCGCCCTGGTGCTGCACGGCGGTCGAAGCACCCTGCTGCCCGCCTGGTTGGCCCGCGAGATGGTCGAGCGCCGCCCCCGCACCGAACTGGTCACCTTCCCCTCGGCCGGGCACTGGATCCACGACGACGATCCGGACGGCGTCGCCCGCGCCGTCGCCGGCTTCCTCGCCGCCCTCGGGTGACGGTGCCCGGCGACCGCCGCGCCGCCGTCCTCCCGCGGGGCGGGCACGTCCGGGACGGGGTGGGCGACCCCGGGGCGGCGCGGAGGGTCGACCGGTCGGCCGCGCGGGGCCTCCTCAGCCGACGTCCGGCTCACCGGTGCGGGTGCGCTTGAGTTCGAAGAAGCCGGGCACGGAGGCGAGCAGCAGGAGGCCGTCCCACAGCCGTCCGGCGTCCTCGCCGCGCGGCGCCGGGGAGACGACCGGGCCGAAGAGGCCCACGCGCCCGCCGTCCGGGGCGGGGAGGCCGATCACCGGCGTGCCCACGTCCTCGCCGACCAGGGCCACGGCCCGGGCGTGGGAGGCGCGGATCGCCCCGTCGTACGCGGCGGACTCCACCGCCGCCGCCGGCCGCGCGGGCAGCCCCGCGGCGGCGAGGGCGTCGGGGAAGGCGTCCCACTCGCCCCGGACGTGGAGGCGCCGGCCCAGCGCCTCGTAGAGACGGACGAGGGCGTCCGCGCCGTACTCCCGTTCGACGGCGGCGCACAGCCGCACCGGGTACCACAGGTAGTCGCCCCACCGGCCGTCCGGGTCCTCCGGATCGACCTCCCGGCCCTCGTTGAGCACCCGCAGGCTCATCAGGCGCGGGCGCATCCGGACCGGGCGGACCTTCTCCACCTCGCGCAGCCACCGGAAGGCGAGCCAGGTGTAGGGGCAGATCGGATCGAACCAGAAGTCCACGGTCGTCCTGTCCCGTTCCGTCATCGGTCCTCCCTCGCCGCGCCGTTCCCGGAGACGACCCTACGGCCGCCGGGGGTCGGGGGAACCGGTCGGCGAGCCGGACGGGACAACCGACGTTGGGGCAACCGGCCACCCGGAGCGACCGTCCGTTCATGCCCCGTCAAAGCACAGCTCCTACCTTTCCTGATCGTTCGACTCCGCGGCCGACCGGTCGCGGGGCCAGACGACCTCGGTGGAGTTGATCGTGGAACGTCGTGACTTCCTGCGCGGAGCCGTGCTCACCGGATCGGTCGCCGCCTTCGGCGGCTCCCTGTGGCGCGGCGCCGCACACGCCGCCCCCGCCCAGCCCGGCCCCGGCCCCTACGGGGCCCTGCGCCCGGCCGACGCCAACGGAATCCAACTGCCCCAGGGCTTCACCAGCCGGGTGATCGCCCGCTCCGGACAGAGGGTCCCCGGCACCTCCCACACCTGGCACAACGCCCCCGACGGCGGCGCCTGCTACGCCGACGGCAGCGGCTGGATCTACGTCTCCAACTCCGAGATCAACCCCGGCGGCGGCGCGAGCGCGATCCGCTTCGACTCCTCCGGGAACATCACCGACGCCTACCGCGTCCTGTCGAACACCCGCCAGAACTGCGCGGGCGGCAAGACCCCGTGGAACACCTGGCTGTCGTGCGAGGAGGTCGACCGCGGCTACGTCTACGAGACCGACCCGTGGGGCGTGAAGGCCGCCGTCCGCCGCGACGCCATGGGCCGCTTCAAGCACGAGGCCGCCGCCGCGGACCCGGTCCGCCAGGTGATCTACCTGACCGAGGACGTCTCCGACGGCTGCCTCTACCGCTTCCGCCCCGACACCTGGGGCGACCTGTCCTCGGGGCGCCTGGAGGTGCTCACGGGCGGCTCGGGCACCTCCGGCGCGATCGGCTGGGCCCCCGTCCCCGACCCGTCCGCCGCCTCCACCGCCACCCGCCACCAGGTCTCCGCGGCCAAGCACTTCAACGGCGGCGAGGGCTGCCACTACGCCGACGACACCTGCTGGTTCACCACCAAGGGCGACGGCCGGGTGTGGCGGCTCAACGCGGCGAGCGACACGATCGAGCTCGCCTACGACGACTCCCTGGTCTCCGGCGGCGCCCCGCTGACGGGCGTGGACAACGTCACCGGCTCGGCCTCCGGCGACCTCTTCGTCGCCGAGGACGGCGGCAACATGGAGATCTGCGTCATCACCCCCGACGACGTGGTCGCGCCCTTCCTGCGGATCAACGGCCAGTCGTCCTCGGAGATCACCGGCCCGGCCTTCTCCCCCGACGGCAGGCGGCTGTACTTCTCCAGCCAGCGCGGCACCAGCGGCAGCAGCTCGGGCGGGATCACCTACGAGGTGACGGGCCCCTTCCGGTCCTGACCCGTCTCCCCTCCCCGTCCCCCCGGGGCTCCGGGAGGCCGCCCGGATTCCGCGGCCTCCCGGAGCCGACGGGGGTCGGTCACCCGAAGGGGATGGTGAGCACCGAGCCGGAGTCCACCTGGAGCTTCGACGGGCCGTTGCCGATCGCGCTCCACACCTCCACCCGGACCGTTCCGCCCCTGAGGTCGCCCAGGCTGCCCGAGGCCGACTTCAGTCCGGCGCGGGAGGCGGCGTACTCCTCCCAGCCGTTCACCGGGTCGGTGGCGAAGTAGCGGTAGGTCTCCACCCGGTCGAAGGTGCCGTCGCCGGTCAGGTCGTAGGACACCCGGGCCTGCTGGCCGAGGCCGACCGTCGTCCCCGCGTCCACCTTCAGGCGGAAGTCGGTGGTGCCGCCCGCCTCGTGGGTGCCGTTGACGTTCCTGATCTCGTAGGCCAGCGGCCGGTACGGGGTGCCGTCGTGGTTGACGCCGTCGGCGGAGGCGATGGTGTCGGTGGCCGGGGAGCCGGCCTCGGTGGTGCTCAGCGTCCCGCCGGAGCGCAGGTGGAGGGTGTCGCCCGTGGCCGGCGGGTCGCCGGGGTCGCCCGGGTCGGCCGTGCCGGTGCCCGTGGCCGTGGAGCGGGCCGGGACGGTGAGCTTGCCGCCGTCGGAGAACGTCACCGTCTTCGCCGTGTCGGAGAAGTTGTGGGCGGCGTAGGTGCGGGTGCCGTTCTTGGTGAAGACCGCGGCGGTCGGACTGTCGGCGGTGACGGAGGGGTCGGGCGCCCCGAGCGCGTCCAGGGTGGCGATCCAGTGGTAGGTGTGGGCCTTGCTCTCGCCCGCCTCCGGACCGTAGTTCCCACCCTGCGCGTCCCAGGCGGCCTTGGCCTTCGCGGGGTCGGCCAGGGCCTGGAACTCCCAGAGCACGTCGCGCCATTCGACGGCCGGACCGCCGTTGTTCCGCTCCATCTCGGCGATGCTCCGCCGGATGGCGTCCTTCTCACGGGCCAGGTGGAGGGAGCCGCCGGTCACCGGCAGGACGTTGATGCCGTGGATCTCCTCGGGGTTGGCGGTCCACCAGGTGGAGTAGGCGCCGCCGCTGCTCCACACCATGCCGACGACGTCGTGGGCGAAGTCGCCGGGGTAGACGGCCTGGTCGGCGTCGAACCAGTACTGGGCGATGGCCTCGGACTCGGTGGTCAGCAGGTAGACGCCCAGGTCGCGCAGGGAGGTGTCACCGGTGGCCGAGCCCCACAGGACCAGGCCCGCGCTGAGGTTGATCGACTCCGAGGACGACTCCTGGTTGTTGCCCGCGGCGAAGCCCGCGTGGCCGGCGGCCCAGCTGTGCCCGGCGTAGACGTCGAAGCCGCGCAGGAACGGGAAGAGCTCGTCGGTGCGGCTGGGGTTGGCGGCGTCCCTGACGAGCGTCTTGACCATGCCGCCCCAGGCGGAGTCCGCGGCCCAGGCCCGGTCGTACTGGGCGACGACGGCCGCGGCCATCACGTAGTACGAGTAGTGGAAGTGGTGGTCGTTGAGTTCCTTGTCGCTGCCGTAGGAGGCGGGGTAGCCGATCAGCGTCCGCCAGTCGCGGTCGTAGGAGAACTCCGAGGCGCCGCCGACGGTGAACCACTCCTGGAGCCGGCCCTTGATCAGGCCGAGCAGCTTGTCGCGGACGGCCGTCTCGCCGATCTGGTCGGCGATGGGCACGAGCTGGGCGAGCCTGCCGAGCTGCTTGCCCGTCCAGTAGGTGTCCGTGGCCCCCTGGAACGGGTCGGCGGCGTTCGCCACCTCGTTGAGGTACCCCGTGATCCTGGTCTTGTCCACGCCGGACGCCCGGGGCAGGGCGGGCAGGACTCCGGGGACCTTCTGCGAGGTGGTGAAGGAGGTGCCCTCGCGGACCTTCATCGTTCCGCGCGGCGAGGGGTAGGTCCAGGACGTCAGCGCGTCGGAGGTGTGCAGCCACTGGTGGCGGTAGAGCGCCTGGAGGGTGCCGGTCTGGCTGCCCTCCTTGGCGGTCGTGGTCAGGGCGTAGGTGGCCTTCACCCGGCCGGCGGCCTGGTCGTACTGCCAGCTCACCTTGGAGCCGGTGACGAAGCTGAAGGCGTACTTGCGGTAGGTGGCCAGCGCGTCGGTGCTCGGCAGGACGGCCAGGGAGAAGTAGTCCTTGCCGCCCAGGTTCGCGCGGATGTCGTTGCCCGAGACGGTCCAGTCGCTGCCGGTGGGGGCGAACAGCGCGTAGTGCCGGCCGCCGATGGTGACGCCCAGGACGTTGCCGTCGTCGGCGAAGACGTTCGGGGCGCTCGCGGTGGAGATCTGCGCCGCGCCGCCGCTGCCCTGCGCGTACACGTACGGCAGTCCGTGCCCGATGGTGGTGCGCAGGGTGCGGGTGCCGTCGGACCAGTAGGGGGTGACGGTCCAGTCGCTCCAGGAGTCGGCCTTGGCGTCGGGCGAGTTCAGGCCCTGCAGGCCGAGGGTCAGGTCGCGCTTGTGCGCGAACTCGTACTGGCGGCCCTCGCCCACGATCGCGTGCGAGGTGGGGTGGCCGACCTCCAGCCCGCCGGCGACGGCCCGGTAGGTCAGGGGGTGCCCGTACATGTTCTCGGAGTACGGGTTGTCGGGGTAGCGCTGGAAGACCAGGGACGACCACCAGTCGTTGGTGGGCACCGGCTTGCCCGCGGCGGCGGAGGTGACCTTCGGCTTGACGGGGGCGCCGGCGTTGTTCTGGGGCCCCGCGGCGCCGGCGGGGCGGGTGTCGCTGTAGCCGCCCTGTCCGACGGGGACGGTGGCGGCGCCGGCGCTGCCGGCTCCGACGACGCCGAGGCAGGTGGCGGCGACGGCCGTGGCGACCACGGCCGACAGCGCGACGGGACGTCTGGGACGTCTACGGAATCTCACGAACGGCTCCTCGTGGGGGATGAGGGGGGTGAGGGGGGGTGAGAGCGCTCTCAGATTCCGGCAACGTAAATTTCAGATAAATAACCGTCAAGCTTTTTGACAGAAACGATCTCGAACAGCCTTGACCCGTTCAAGAGTTGACGCCTTATTGTCCCTTTCGTCGGTTCCGCGCACCGGGGCGGACTCCGGCTCACCCCCTGTCCCCGGTCCGCGCCGACAGCCCTCGGCGCAGGCACTCGGCGAGGCGGACCGCGATCCCTCCCGTGGGGTCGAGACGGGGGTTGAAGATCGTGACGTCGAGGCCGACGGCCCGTTCGTCGGCCAGCGCCGTCCGCAGCACGCTCTCCAGCTCCGCCCAGGTCAGCCCGCCGGGCAGGCGGTAGTCGACGGCGGGCATGACCGCGTCGTCCAGGACGTCGACGTCGAGGTGGACCCAGTACCCCGCGCGGGCGCCGCCGGCGAGTCGGCCGACCGCCCGGCGCGCTGCCGCGGCGGCGCCGGCCGCGCGCACACCGTCGAGGTCGATCGCGTGCAGCCGCGGCGGCAGAGGCTGCATCCCGGCCTCGGCGGACTCGGCGGAGTCGCGGAAGCCGAAGGCGACGACGTCCTCGTCCCGGAGCAGGGGGCCGCGGCCTTCGAGATCGGCGAGCAGCCGAGGACCGCGGCCCGTGGCCAGGGCCAGTTCCATCGAGGCCGCCTCGCCGGTCGGCTCCGCCGACGGCTGGTAGAAGTCGGTGTGGCCGTCGAGGAACAGCAGGCCGTGGTGTCGTCCGCGGCGGCGCAGGGCGAGGAGGACGCCGAGCAGGATGCTGCAGTCGCCGCCGAGGACCACGGGAAAGCGGCCGGCGTCGAGAACGCCGCCGACCGCGTCGGCCAGTCGGACGGAGTACCGCGCGATGCCGACGGGGTTGAGGACCCCGGTGTCGGCGTCCCGCTCCGGGTCGTACGCCGGGGCTTCGACCCGATCGGCCCGCACCACCCCGGGATGGGCCGACAGACCGGCGTCGAGTAGAGCCCCCGGCAGGTCCTGGACGCCGGACGGCCGCAGCCCGAGCACGGACGGTGCCTCGATGATCGCCGGTTCCCGCACGTCCCGACTCCTTCGCCTGCCGGGCGGCACCCGGCCCGGCGTCCCTGCCGGCGCCACCCGGTCGGGTGCCGCCGCCACCGGCCCACGGTGCCGCGGAACGGACACCGCGCCGAGTCACCTCGGACACGCGCGTCAATCCCACCGCGAAGCCTGTGCCGGACCCCCTTCTCGCGGACGGAGCCGGGTCCCCGCCGTCGCGGCCACCGGTTCCCGACCTGCCCGGCCCCGTGGCACGGCGGCGATCGGCCGGGGGCAAGTGCCCCCGGTGCGGCCGGGCCCGCTCCAGGCTCAGCGCCCTGGAGCACCGGCGCGATGTCGCCGTACGCGCCGGGCGCGAAGAAGACCGGCAGGCGTGACCGGCGAGCAACGACACGAGGGGTGGGCAACATGGCCGCCACGGCAGGACGGATCACGGTGGACGCCACCGTGGGCGGTGTGCCGCTCGACACGGCGGGCCCCGGCGGTCAACGGCTCGTCGTCACGAACACCAACGCAACGGCCACCGACACGGCGGTCCTCGGTCCGTCGTCCGGGGTGGCGGCCGGTACCGGGTACGCGCTCGACGTGAGCACGCCGCTGCGGCGCCGCCGGGACGCGGTGAGGCCGCGCAGGACCGCCACCTGGCATTCGGGGAGATTTTGCAGTCGGACGCCGTGGTGGAGGCCTCCGACTACACGATGCAGGCGAATGGCCGCCGAGCTGGTCCCGGCCTCACGTGGCAGGCGGCCAGGGCTGCTGGGCGAGGTGGCGTTGCAGGTCGATGTGTCGGAACTGGTACACCGGCCCGACCTGCCGCAACACGCCGCGTTGGTGTGCGTCCTGAAGGAAAGCCATGAGGTGCCACGGGAGTCGGTGCCGCACCACCAGGTACAGCTTGGCTGTACCCCAACCCGTCCACGCTGTCTGCGGGAGCCCGCCCATGAGCCCGAGTGCGAGCCCGAACGGGAACACGGCCATGTCCCCGGTCGCGAACCCGACCGCGAGCCCGAGTCCGCTTCCGAGCAAGAGTCCGAGCACGAGCCCGCCCGTGAGGTAGATCCGGCGGTCTTGGGCGAGCAGCGCCGCAGGCCCCACTGTGGTGGTCAGATCAGGCTCCTCCGTTGTGAGCCCGGCCATGAAACCGCCCACGAACCCGATCGCAAGCCAGAACGCGAGCCCGATCGTGAGCCCGCTCACAAACCCGACTGTGATCCCGACGAGGAGCCCGACGAAGAGCCCAAACACGAGTCCGAGTCTGAGCACGGCTGCGGACGTGGAAGGCGACCAGCGCAGTCGTACGCTCGGAGCGTTTGCGTCGCTCCCTCTGAGCCCGAACACGAGCCCGATCAGGAGCCCGGACATGAGCCCGATCAGGAACTCGGATACGAGCCCGCCCAGGAACGCGACCAGGAGCCCGAGCACGAGCCCGACCATGAGGCGACGAATGGGGGTGGGGGTGGCGTGGTGGAGTTCCCACCAGGCCAGGTCAGCGGTTCCGCCGCGGTCGAGCTCCAAGTGCCGGGCAAGAAAGGTCAGGGTGCGACGTGCTTGGGCGACCGACCAGCGAGGCAAGCTGGGACCGCGGGGGGTGTACGCCGCCGGGATGAAGGCGTTGAACAGGTGCCGGTCCACGGTGGCGCGGTCGGGGAAGACAGTCGTGTCACACAGTTCGTCCGGATGCGGAACCGGTGCCGAGGGCGGGACAACCTGGGGGCGGGGGTTGTAGATGGTGCGAGCCAGGAACAGCCCGAGCGGGGTGCCAAGAGCCTGCCCGACCGGGGTGTCGGTGCCCAGGTGGGCGGTGACGGCGTCCCACCGCCGGGCGGCAGGCGTGTGCGATCCGCCCGCGTCCCGGCGCAGGTAGTCGGCCGCCTGCTCCTGGGTGACGGGAAGCAGGTGGATGCCCGCGGCGCCGTTGAGCCGCACCACGGCGTCCGAGCGGGCCACCGCGGCCCGGTACTCGGCGGATCGGGCCGCCAGGACCAGGGGCTGCTTCGCGGGCAGGGCGCGGTTGATCGCATCGAGCGCGACGGCGTGCAGGGCCGGGGGCAGCTCGTCGAAACCGTCCAGCAGCGGCAGGATCAGCCGGGCGTCCAGCAGTTCCCGGGCCAGGTCGTGGGCTTCGGGCCGGGAGGTGACGGCCGAGGCCGGGGCAGAGGCCGGGTTGTGCAGGCCCGGATGGGCACGCCGCAACTGGTCGGCCATCCACTCTTGCAGCCGCTGCTGATTGGGGTTCCAGGAAGCCAGGGAGAACAGCACCGGCACCGGCCCGCCCGCAGGGCGCCGTGCGATGAGGTCCTGGAGCAGGTGGATGAGCAGCACGCTCTTGCCCGCGCCCGGCTCGCCCAGCACGACCAGACGACGGGTGGGCACGCGCTCGCTGAACACCTCGCCGATCCGGGCGTCACTGTCCGCCAATCCATCGGCGTCTGCGGGCCACCGAGCCGGGTCGTTTGGGGGTCCGCCCGGCCAGGTGCGGGCGAGGTCGGTCAGCAGTTCCCAGGACTCCACCAGATCCGGGTCGGCGGCCCGCCAGGCGACCGGCAGCGGGTAGGGATCGTTGACCCGGCGGACCTCGGCCTCGGCTTCCCACTGTGTGCGCACCGCGTCCGCCAGCCGGTCGGTCACCGCCGTCAGGTCCACGGCGGCGGCCTCGACGCGATCGTGCTTGAACGCCTTCCAGGCGATGTAGAGCGGCCCTGCGGCGAGCAGTGCCGTGGCCGCCGTCTCGGCCACCTTCGAATCGAAGCGCCAGGCCAGGAGCAAGGCTCCGGCCGTCGTCAGCCCGACCAACAGCAGCGACCGTACGCCCACACGCTTCAGTACCTGACTCTGTCCCCCATGTCTCACAGCAGGTCATCCTGCCTCGCCTCGCCTCGGCCGGGGAGCCGTTCACGCCAAGGAAGCGTTTCCGCTGGTGGCCGCCCAACTCGACTTGGCCACCGGAGCGTTGTCACATGGTCGCTCTACGCCGGCCGGTGGGAGGGATCGACCGGGGGGACGCCCCGACGTGGCTGGGTGCCGTCTTCGCCGCCCCGGCCGCAGCGGCGGCGGCGTGGACGCTCAAGAGCCGGCGAGACCGGATCGCGGAGCAGCGGGACTTCCTTGCCGAGCAGGCGGCCACGCCGGCTCTGGGACGGGTGGAGCTACGAGCTGTGGCCGAAGACCGGAAGTGGTCCCAGGCCCGCCGAGCGCGGAGAACAACTCGTCCAGCGCGTCGGCAAGCCGGGCGAGATCTCCGGGAGCGGGGTTCTCGATCTCGTTGGCGAGCCAGCCGGGCCGGTTCCTCAGGGGCACCGGGTCATCGCCTCTCGTGTGGCGACCAGGGCACTCTCAGGGCACATGCGGGCGGACATCACTGCGAAACGGCGAGATGCGGTGAGAAGCGTCTGCGCTGGTCAGAGGCGAACCCAACGCATCCGCGCGGGTCATGGCGGAAGGGGCGGCGCCTCCGCACAGGCGCCGCCCCCTCCTTCGAGCCCCGGAGCCGTCCTCCGCCGGTGAGGGTGGGACGTGACGGCGGTCGGCTCCGGTGTCAGGTGGTATCGGGTGACGGGTCAGCGGCTGTCGCTGCCCCCGCCGCTCTCCATCGCCGCCGCGCGGCCGGCCTCCAGGCGGGCGACCGGGATGCGGAACGGGGAGCAGGAGACGTAGTCCAGGCCGACCTCGTGGAAGAAGTGGACCGACTCCGGATCGCCGCCGTGCTCGCCGCAGACGCCGAGCTTGATGTCCGGGCGGGTGGCCCGGCCGGCCTCGGCGGCGGTGCGCACCAGCGCGCCGACGCCCTCCTTGTCGATGGTCTCGAAGGGGGAGACGCCGAAGATGCCCTTCTCCAGGTAGGTCGTGAAGAAGCTCGCCTCCACGTCGTCCCGGCTGAAGCCCCAGGTGGTCTGGGTGAGGTCGTTGGTGCCGAAGGAGAAGAAGTCGGCGCACTCGGCGATCTGCCCGGCCGTCACCGCGGCGCGCGGCAGCTCGATCATGGTGCCGATGGCGAGCTCCAGCTCCACGCCGCGGGCCCGCTCGATCTCCGCGACGACCTTCTCGGCCTCCTCGCGGACGCACTCCAGCTCCTGGACGGTGCCCACCAGCGGAATCATGATCTCCACGCGCGGGTCCCCGCCGGCCGCCCTGCGGTCGGCCGCGGCCTCCGCGATGGCCCGCACCTGCATGGTGAACAGGCCCGGGACGACCAGGCCGAGGCGTACGCCGCGCAGGCCCAGCATGGGGTTCTGCTCGTGCAGCCGGCGGACGGCCTGGAGCAGGCGCAGGTCGTTCTCGTCGCGCTCGCCGCGGGCGTCGGCGAGCGCGACGCGCACCGACAGCTCGGTGAGGTCCGGCAGGAACTCGTGGAGCGGCGGGTCCAGCAGCCGCACCGTGACCGGCAGGCCGTCCATGGCCTCGAACAACTCGACGAAGTCGCCCTTCTGGAACGGCAGCAGCGCGTCCAGCGCCGCCTCGCGCTCGTCGTCGGTCTCGGCCAGGATCAGGCGCTCGACCAGTTCGCGCCGCTCGCCGAGGAACATGTGCTCGGTACGGCACAGGCCGATGCCCTGGGCGCCGAAGCGGCGCGCGCGGGCGGCGTCCTCGGCGTTGTCGGCGTTGGCCCGCACCGCGAGGCGGCGGATCCGGTCGGCGTGGGTCATGATCCGGTCCACGGCCCTGACCAGCTCGTCGGCGTCCTCGTCCGCCCGGATGCGGCCCTCGAAGTACTCCACGACCGGGGACGGCACGACGGGGACCTCGCCGCGGTAGACCTTGCCGGTGGAGCCGTCGATGGAGATGACGTCGCCCTCGGAGATGACCACGCCGCCCGGCGCGGTCAGCCGGCGCCGCTTGGTGTCCACCTCCAGCTCCTCGGCGCCGCACACGCAGGTCTTGCCCATGCCGCGGGCGACGACGGCGGCGTGCGAGGTCTTGCCGCCGCGGCTGGTGAGGATGCCCTCGGCGGCGATCATGCCGTCGAGGTCGTCGGGGTTGGTCTCGCGGCGCACCAGGATGACCTTCTCGCCCTCCTGGGCCCGCTTGACGGCGGTGGCGGAGTCGAAGACGGCCCGGCCGACGGCGGCTCCGGGCGAGGCGGCGATGCCCTTGCCGATCCGCTCGGCCCCTCCGTCGCCGATCATGTTCTCGTCGAAGCGCGGGAACATCAGTTGGGCGAGCTGGGCGCCGTTGACGCGGCGGAGCGCCTCGGCGTCGTCGATCAGGCCCTGGTCGGCGAGCTGGGTGGCGATCCGGAAGGCCGCGGCGGCCGTGCGCTTGCCGACGCGGGTCTGGAGCATCCACAGCTTGCCGCGCTCGATGGTGAACTCGATGTCGCACAGATCCCTGTAGTGGTTCTCCAGGGTCTCCATGATCTCCATGAGCTGGTCGTACGAGGTCTTGTCGATCCTCTCCAGCTCGGAGAGCGGCACGGTGTTGCGGATGCCGGCGACGACGTCCTCGCCCTGGGCGTTGGCGAGGTAGTCGCCGTAGACGCCCTGCTGGCCGCTGGCCGGGTCGCGGGTGAAGGCGACGCCGGTGCCGGAGTCGGGGCCGAGGTTGCCGAAGACCATCGAGCAGACGTTGACGGCCGTGCCCAGGTCGTGGGGTATGCGCTCCTGGCGGCGGTAGAGACGGGCCCGCTCGCCGTTCCAGGAGTCGAAGACCGCGCGGATGGCGAGGTCCATCTGCTCGCGCGGGTCCTGCGGGAACTCGCGTCCGGCCTCCTTGGCGACGATGCCCTTGAAGCGCTCGACGAGCTTCTCCAGGTCGTCGGCGTCCAGGTCGACGTCGGTGGCCACGCCCTTGGCGCGCTTGGCCTCCTCCAGGGCCTCCTCGAACAGGTCGCCGTCGACGCCCAGCACGGTCTTGCCGAACATCTGGACGAGGCGGCGGTAGGAGTCCCAGGCGAAACGTTCATCCCCGGCCTGGGCGGCGAGTCCGGCGACCGAGGCGTCGGACAGGCCGATGTTGAGGACGGTGTCCATCATCCCGGGCATGGAGAACTTGGCGCCGGACCGCACGGACACGAGGAGGGGGTTGTCCGCCTGGCCGAGCTTCTTGCCCATCTTCCGCTCCAAGGCGTCGAGGTGCGCACTCACCTCGTCGCGGAGCGCCGGGGGCTCGGCACCGGATTCGAGATAGACCTTGCACGCCTCGGTGGTGATGGTGAACCCGGGAGGGACCGGGAGGCCGAGGTTGGTCATCTCGGCGAGGTTGGCCCCTTTGCCGCCGAGGAGGTCCTTGAGGTCCTTGTTGCCCTCGGTGAAGTCGTAGACGAACTTCGTGGTTACGTGAGGCTCTTCGTTTTCCGGCACGAGAATCGCGCTCCTCGCTGGATCCCCCCGGACGGGTCCGGGGGAGGCTGCCCTGACGGCGGGGAGAGTACCCAGATCGAAGGCTTTGGAGTACGGCCATCGTTAGGCCATGAGGGTGTAACCGCCCATCAGTTGAAGGATCTAAAGCAAAGGCTTGTTCAAGGGCCGAAAACAGGCGAGTTCATCGCTCGAAGTCCCTCCGCGCAGACAGTGAACGGAGAGCGCTCCCTCATCACTTCGAGTGATTTTTGTCGTCACTTCTTGAAGACGCAAGGGGTGGCACTCAGTGCCACCCCTTGGAGAAATGCAGGACGGTTTTAGCCGCTCATATGAGCGGGAGTCATATCAAAGTGGCGAGGATCACGCCCTTGACATCCACTTCGTCTCAATCATTGGACACATACGCGCCCCCTGCCGCTCAAACGAGCGCACCACGGGCGCCCGCCGAATCGACGTGTCCCACCCCGTCCGCCGGCCCGTGCCACGGGGTGCCACGGGCGCGCGTCACAGGCCCATGGCGGCCAGACGGGCGTCGGCCCGGTCGGGGGAGTACAGGTGCTCCACGACCATGGCGCCGGCCCCGATCAGGCCCGCGCGGTCCCCGAGCCGGGAGGTGACCACGGTCAGATGGGCGGTGCTGCGGGGCATGGCCCGCTGGTAGAGCAGTTCGCGGACGCCGGTGACGAACGGGGCCCCGGCCAGGTCGCCCGCGACCACCAGCACTCCGGGGTTGAGCACCGTGACGACCGTGACCAGCACCTCCCCCACCCTGCGGCCCGCCTCCCGGGCCAGCCGGACGGCCTCGGGCCGGCCCGCGGCGAGCAGGTCGCGCACCCCGGTGCCGGGGGCGACCGGCACCCCGGCGGCGGAGAGCCGCTCGGCCAGCGCCCGGCCGCCGGCGACCGCCGCCAGGCAGCCGTACGACCCGCACACGCACAGGGCGTCCGTCCGGTCGTGGAGCCGGATGTGCCCGATGTCCCCGGCGCCGCCGTCGATGCCGCGGTACACCCGGCCGTCCACCACCAGTCCGGCGCCGATGCCGGTGGAGACCTTGACCAGCAGGAACGCGCCGCAGTCGGGGTAGTGGACGCGCTGCTCGGCGTACGCCATGAGGTTGGCGTCGTTGTCGACCAGGACGACGGGGGTCCCGTCCTCCCCCGTCCCGGCGTCCCTCAGGACGTGCTCGCGGTAGGCCCGTCGCATCCGCTCGGGGATCGGATGGCGGTCCCAGCCCGGCATGATCGGCGGCTGGACCACCTGCCCCGACTCCCACTCCACCGGCCCGGGCACCGACAGGCCGATGCCGCAGACGTCCCCGGGCGCGGCCCCGGCCCGCTCCAGCAGCGGCGGGAACCAGCGCGCCAGCCGGTCGATCACCTCGTCGGGGCCGTCCTCGACGTTCAGGGACCCGGTGTGCTCGGCCAGCACCCGGCCCCTCAGGTCCAGCGCGGCGGCCCGGCCGTACCGGGTCTCCAGGTCCACGGCGAGGACCACGGCGTGCGTGCCGTCGAACTCCAGCCGTCCCGCGGGGCGTCCGCCGCCCCCGCCGACGGGGACGGTGGCGCCCTCGCGGATCCAGCCCGCCCGGAAGAGCCGGTCGAGCCGGTTGCCGACGGTGGAGCGGGACAGTCCGGTGACGCGCTGGAGCTCGCCGCGGGTGGTCGCCTCCCCGCTGCGGATGAGGTGCAGCAGGTGTCCCGCGCTCGACTGGTTTCCGATCATGCCGCCATCTTCGCCGCTCGCGCGGGACGCTCGCCCCTCAGCCCTTGTCCGCGCCGGCGGTCAGCCCTTCCGCCAGCAGCCGCTCCGCGGCGAAGAACAGCAGCACCACCGGCACGGTGAGCACGACCGAACCGGCCATCAGCACCGTCTTGGAGACCTCGATGCCGCCCGCGAGCTGCTGGAGCCCCAGGGAGACCGTCCACTTCTCCGGCTTCGCGACGAGGAAGAGCAGCGCGAACAGGAACTCGTTCCAGGCGATCATGAAGATGTACAGGCCCGTGGCCATCAGGGAGGGCACCGAGAGCGGCAGCACCACCTTGCGGACCGTCTGCAGCCGGGTGCAGCCGTCGAGCGCCGCCGCCTCCTCGACGCTGCGGGGGACGGTGGCGAAGTAGTTCCGCATCATGTAGATCGACACGGGCACGGTCTGCGCGATGTAGACGATCGCGAGCCCGGTCAGACTGCCCTGGAGCCCCATCCTGGCGAACAGCACGAACAGCGGCACGGCCAACAGGGTGGCGGGGAAGAGGTAGACGGCCAGGAAGAGCGCGCCGACGTGCCGGCCGCCGAAGAACCTCAGCCGGCCGACGGCGTACGCGCCGGGGACCGCCGCGAGCAGGGTGAGCGCGACGGTGCCGAGGGAGACCACGGCGGAGTTGGCCAGCATCCGCACGAACCCCTGGCCGCCCTCGGAGGTGGGCCGCAGCACCTCCCGGTAGGTGGCGGTGGTGAGCTCGCGCGCGCTCACCCACAGGTTTCCGGGGGCGAGCAGCAGCGCGTCGATCGACTTCACCGACAGCAGCAGCATGTAGCAGAAGGGCGCGACGGTGATCAGCGCGAGGAAGGCGATCACCACCCGGCGCAGGACCGCGAAGGCCCTCTCCTCCATCCGAGCGCGACTCGTCACGCCTCCTCCCGCGCCCTGCCCGCGAAGAACCGGAAGTACAGGCCCAACAGGGCCACCAGGACCAGGGCCAGCACGAGCGCCTGGGCCGCCGCCGCGCCCACGTCGTAGCGGGCGGTGAGGAAGTCGTAGACCCGCACCGCGACGACGTCGGTGCCCGCACCGCCGCCGGTCA
Organism: Streptomyces macrosporus; assembly: GCF_039533145.1. Taxonomy (NCBI): domain Bacteria; kingdom Bacillati; phylum Actinomycetota; class Actinomycetes; order Kitasatosporales; family Streptomycetaceae; genus Streptomyces; species Streptomyces macrosporus. The sequence goes on along the minus strand of NZ_BAAASZ010000020.1, from coordinate 156,819 downwards.
GCAGGTAGACGTCGTCGAACTTGTTGAACGTCATGATGAAGCGCAGCACGCACAGCAGCGCGATCACCGGCATCAACTGCGGCAGCAGGACGTACCGGAAGCGCTGGGAGACGGTGGCGCCGTCCACCGTGGCGGCCTCCTCCAGGGTGGCGGGCACGGCCTGGAGCCGGGCCAGCAGGAAGAGGAAGGCGAACGGGAAGTAGCGCCAGGTCTCGAAGGCGATGACGGTCAGCAGGGCGAGAGGGATCTCGAAGTCCAGACCCAGGAGGGAGACTTCGTGGTCGCGCGTGGAGAGGAAGGCCGGCGCCTGGTCCCAGCCGAGGAACCGCCGGCCCCACTCGCCCACGACGCCGTACTGCGGGCTGAGGGCCACCTGCCAGACGAAGGCCACGGCGACGACCGGCGCGACGTACGGCAGGAGCATCGCGGCGCGCAGCGGGCCGCGACCGCGGAACGGCCTGCGCAGCGCGAGGGCGGCGACCAGTCCCAGCAGGATCGACCCGGCGGTGCCTCCCACCGCGTAGACCAGGGTGGTGACCAGGCTGGTCCAGAAGCCGGGCGAGCCGAAGACGCCGGCGAAGTTCTCCAGGGTCCAGTCGCCGAGCAGGCCCATGCCCTGGATGTCGACGAGCCGGGCGTCCTGGAACGCCAGCAGCACGGTCCAGGCGATGGGCAGGACGACCACCACCAGGACCACCAGGAGGGTGGGGGCGACGAAGGCCAGTCCCGCGCGGTTCTCCCGTTGGGCGGCGGTGAGGGGGCGGTCGCGGCGCCGGACGGCGCGGCTCTCCGTTGTCGTCATGGGCTTGTGCACCTCGGGCGTGTGGGGGGGCGGGGGCCGTCGGAGTGGGGCGGAGCGCGGGACTAGCGCAGGGAGTCCCGCAGGGCGGAGACCTCCTCGTCGGCGTCGCGCGCGGCCTCGTCGGGGGAGAGCTGCCCGCTGGTCATGGCGCCGATGGCCTTGGGCACGGGCAGTTCGCCGCCCGTGGCGCCGACGAGGGGACCCTGGCCCTGGGTGATGCCCCAGCGCCGCATCTCGGTCACGCCGTCGGCGAGTCGGTCGAGGAGTTCGGGCGGGTACACCCGGTCCATGGGCTCGCGCCGGTCCACGCCCAGGGAGCTGGAGCGCCAGGCGCGGAGGAACCCCCCGGGGTCGTCGGGGGTTCCGGTGCGCACCGGGATCTTGCCCTCGGGGGCCATGCCGAACCAGTCCTCGTAGCCCTCGCCCATCATGTACTCGACGAAGGTCCGGGACGCCCTCGTCTCGGCGGTCCTGGTGACGGCCCAGGAGGTGACCTCGCCGAACTGGGTGGGCCCGGTGCCGTCCGGCCCCTCCAGGGTGGTGACGATCCCGCTGTTCTCCGCCAGGAAGCCGCGGTCGTCGGCGCACTCCGGGCAGCTCGGCAGGGCGTCCTCGCGCAGCCCGGCCAACTCGTCGAGGACGAAGGAGGACCAGACCAGCACCGAGGAGGAGCCGGAGAAGTAGGTGGCGCGGGTGGAGTCGACGGTCTGGGTGCCGGGGGCCCCGTGCTCGCGGGCGAGGGCGTCGTACACGGCGAAGGTCCGGCGGCAGGCCGGTGTGTCCAACGTCACGTCCCCGTTCGCGCGCACCATCTCGCAGTCGTTGGCCAGGGCGAGGTCCTCGAAGCTCTGCTGGGTGGCGACGTCTCCGGGGTCGGTGGCCAGGGACACCCCGACGCGCCCGTCGCCGTCCAGTTCCTCCGCGGCGCGCAGCAGGTTCCGGTAGGTGTCCGGGGCGGGCAGGCCCGCCTGGCGGAAGCGGTCCGCGCGGTAGACCACCAGTTGCAGCCAGGCGTCGGAGGGCACCGCCAGCCGGCGGTCGCCGTCGCCGGTCAGGTGCAGCGCGTCGGGGGTGAAGGTGTCGGTGCCCAGCGCGCGGACGACGTCGCCGGCGACGTCGGTGTCCAGCAGGTCGTTGGCGTACATCTGCCAGACCTGGCCGAGGGTCACCGCGCCGATGACGTCGGGCAGATCGCCCGCCGCGGCGGCCGACATGACCATCTGGGGAAGCTGGTTCTCGGCGACGCCGACCAGTTCGACCTCGATGCCGGTCTCCTCCTCGAACCGGGCGACGATCTCCTCGGTGGCGGCCATGCGCGGCGGGAGGTTCTCCAGGGACCACACCGTGATCCTGTCGTCGGGTGTGACGTTCGTCTCACCCGAACAGCCGGGCAGCAGGCCGGCGCAGAGCACCACGGCCGACACCCATGCTCCGCATCGGAGTTGACGGGGGCGCACGTGCTCCCGCGCGCTCTTCCTCGGCCTCCCGACTCTCCCTGTGTCAGGTTTCACAACCCCATTTCTGCCTTTCCATAAGACAAAACCCTAGGCTTACGTAGACGTAATCCAGACGTAACATCCAGATTCCGGAGTTCTCGTGGAGCGCGTCGCACAGTCCATCGACCCTCCCCAACCCGCTGCCGTCCCGGGGGACGTCCCCCGGCCCTCGACCGGATACCCGCGGTTCCGCCTTCCGCGTCCGACCGTTCCCTCCACCGGCGCACACGTGCCGGTCGGCGGCACCGGCCCCGCGCGGGCCGTCGTGTCCACCGGTCACCGGGCGGCGGTGCGATGAACCCGTCTCCGCCCGTTCGGCCGTACATCCCCGCCCAGCGCTCCACGGCCGACGTCACCGCGAGCGCGCTGCGCCACGCCGCGCGGCGGGTGCTGCTGCGCAACTGGGTGGGGAACTCGACCGTCCCCTCGCGCAGCCTGTACCCGCACCAGTGGAGCTGGGACTCGGCGTTCGTCGCGATCGGCCTGCGCCACGTGTCGCCGGAGCGCGCCCAGCGCGAGCTGGAGACGCTGCTGGCCGCCCAGTGGGGCGACGGACGCGTCCCGCACATCGTCTTCAACCCGGCCGTCCCGCTGGACGCCTACTTCCCCAGCCCCGACTTCTGGCGGTCCTCGACCGCCGGAGCCGCGGCCGGAGCGCCGGAGGGCGTCGAGACCTCGGGCATCGTGCAACCGCCCGTCCACGCCCTTGCCGCCTGGCTGGTGCACCGGGCCGACCCGGCGACCTCGCGGCGGCGCGGCTTCCTGCGCCGGCTGTACCCGAAGCTGGTCGCCTGGCACCGCTACCTCACCACCCACCGCGACCTGGGCGGACACGGCCTGGTGTCGGTCGTCCACCCGTGGGAGCCCGGCATGGACAACAGCCCCTGCTGGGACGAGCCGCTGGCGCGCGTCGAGCCGGCCCCGCCCGGCTCCTTCCGCCGCGCCGACCTCGACCACGGCTCCGCGGCGGACCGTCCGACCGACCTGGACTACGCCCGGTACGTGCGGTTGGCGGCCGACTACCGCGACCACGACTACCTGGACGCCGAGGCGCCGCACCGGTTCGCCGTCGAGGACCCCGGCGTCAACGCCCTGCTGATCGCCTCCGAGCACGCGCTCGCGGACATCGCCGACGAGATCGCGCCCGAGGTCGTCCCCGACCCCGTCTCCGAGGCCCGGGACGCGCTGTGCGCCGACGCCGACGCGCACCGCCGGCGGGCCCGCGAGCTGACCGCCGCGCTGGTGGAGCGGCTGTGGGACGCGGAGGCCGGACAGTTCCTCTGCCGCGACGTGCGGTCCGGGGAGCCGATCCGGGAGCGCGGTGTCGCCGGGCTGCTGCCGCTGATCGTGCCGGGCCTGCCGCGGGACGTCGTCCACGCGCTGCTGCGCACGGTCTGCGGCGAGCACTTCGGGCTGGGCGGCACCGTGCGGCTGGTGCCCAGCTACGACCTGCTCGGGCACGCCTTCGACCCGCGCCGCTACTGGCGCGGCCCCGCCTGGTTCAACGTCAACTGGCTGGTCGAGCGCGGCCTGCGGCAGCACGGGCAGACCGCGCGCGCCGACGCCCTGCGGGCCGCGGTGGTGACGGCCGCCGCCGCCTCGGACTTCGCCGAGTACGTCGACCCGCGCACCGGCGCCGGGTACGGCAGCCGGGAGTTCAGCTGGACGGCGGCGCTCGCCTTGGACCTGCTGAAGACCGCACCGGCCGCGGAGAGCGCACCGGCCGCGGAGCCCGCTCCGGAGCGGGCCGCCGCTCTCGCGGAACCCCGCGTCGAGGCGCGCGTCGAAGCGCGGGTCGAGGCCCGCGTCGGGGCCCCGGTGGGGAGCGGCGAAGCGGCCCGGTGAGCCCGGCCGCCCCCGGCGGCCGGATCAGCCGCCGGAGGTGTCCAGCTCGGCGTCCGCCGCGACGCCCGCGCAGTCGTTGGGGTCGTCCAGCCAGCCGTCGGGCAGGACGACCCGGTTGCGGCCGGAGGTGCGACCGCGCGGACCGTCGGCCCCCGCCGGCCAGGGCTGGTCCAGGTCCAGCTCGCCCAGCAGGTCCTCCAGCTCCGCCAGGGAGGAGGCGACGGCCAGCCTCCGGCGCATCTCGGAGCCGACCGAGAAGCCCTTGGTGTACCAGGCGACGTGCTTGCGGAAGTCGATCACGCCGCGCGCCTCGTCCTCCAGCCACTCCCCCAGCAGCCGGGCGTGCCGCAGCATCACCGCCGCGACCTCCCGCAGCGTCGGCCGGGCGCGCTCGTCGGAGCCGGAGCAGGCGTTGACCAGGTCGGAGAAGAGCCACGGCCGTCCCAGGCAGCCGCGTCCGACCACGACCCCGTCGCAGCCGGTCTCGCGCATCATCCGCACGGCGTCGTCGGCCGACCAGATGTCGCCGTTGCCCAGCACCGGGATCTCGGGGACGGCCTCCTTCAGCCGGGCGATGGCCTCCCAGTCGGCGGTGCCGCCGTAGTGCTGGGCGGCGGTGCGGCCGTGCAGGGCGATGGCGGTGACGCCCTCCTCCACCGCGATGCGCCCGGCGTCCAGGTAGGTGAGGTGGTCGTCGTCGATGCCCTTGCGCATCTTCATCGTCACCGGCAGCCCGCCCGCGCCCGCCACGGCCTCGCGCAGGATCGCCCGCAGCAGGGGCCGCTTGTAGGGCAGCGCGGAGCCGCCGCCCTTGCGGGTCACCTTGGGGACGGGGCAGCCGAAGTTGAGGTCGATGTGGTCGGCCAGGTCCTCGTCGGCGATCATGCGGACGGCCTTGCCGACGGTCGCCGGGTCCACGCCGTAGAGCTGGATGGAGCGCGGCTTCTCGCTCGCGTCGAAGCGGATGAGCCGCATGGTCTTCGCATCCCGCTCCACCAGCGCCCGGGTGGTGATCATCTCGCTGACGAACAGCCCCCTGCCGCCGCTGAACTCGCGGCACAGCGTCCGGAACGGCGCGTTGGTGATCCCGGCCATCGGCGCGAGGACCACCGGCGGCCGGACCGTGTGCGGGCCGATGGCGAGCTGCTGTGTCATGGGCGTGGGCATCCTCTGTCGCTTGGGGGTCGCTTCGGGGGGACGATCCTTCATTGTCCCCCATTCGCCGTCCCCCATCCGCTCCGGTGTCCGGACCGGCCCTCGGCCCCGCCGGCGGCGGGCTCAGTGCCCCAGGACGCCGGCGGTGAAGACCACGAGGAAGCCGGCCGCCCCGATCAGCCCCAGGATCCAGGGCGCGGGGCTCAGCCGCTGCCGTGTGCCGCCGCCGCGCGCCGCGCCGTGCTCGGCGAGGTGGTGGGCGGCCTCGGACCGGGCGAGGCCCCGGGCCGTCCCCCGGTGGTCGCAGGTGCCGCAGACGATCCGGGCGTCCTCCGTGCCGCGGCGGAAGGAGAGGGCTCGGACGATCCGCACCTCGTGAAGGCGCCCGTCCGTGCCGTAACCGCTGACCACGCTCGTCGTCGGCATCCGTGTCCCCCTTCCGACACCGTGGTGCGTCCCGACCGAGTCTGGCGCGGGGCGGGCCGGTGCGGCAGGGGTGATGGCAGCAGTGTCGGGGGCCGTCCGGCTGCCGGATCCCGGCAGGATGCGCGGTACGAAGCCCGGTGAACCGGCCGGTTTGCTTCCGTTTTCGGGCGGGCGTCTCCGGGCGCGGTGACCGCCGCGGGCCGCCGCGGGCCGCGGGTACGTCGAAGGTCCCGGACCCGCGGGCGGGTCCGGGACCTTCGGAGGGCGGACGGAGTCGCTCAGCAGCCCAGCAGGCGGCCGGCGAGGTAGGACTCGACCTGGTCGAGCGAGACCCGCTCCTGCTTCATCGAGTCGCGCTCGCGCACGGTCACCGCGTTGTCCTCGAGGGTGTCGAAGTCGACGGTGACGCAGTACGGCGTGCCGATCTCGTCCTGGCGGCGGTAGCGGCGGCCGATGGCGCCCGCGTCGTCGAACTCGATGTTCCAGTGCTTGCGCAGCGCGGCCGCCAGCTCCTTGGCCTTCGGCGAGAGCTGCGGGTTGCGGGACAGCGGCAGGACGGCCACCTTCACCGGCGCCAGGCGCGGGTCGAGGCGCATCACGACGCGCTTCTCCATCTTGCCCTTGGCGTTGGGCGCCTCGTCCTCGACGTAGGCGTCGAGCATGAACGCGAGCATCGTGCGGCCGACACCGGCGGCGGGCTCGATGACGTACGGCGTCCAGCGCTCGCCGGCCTCCTGGTCGAAGAACGACAGGTCCTGGCCGGACGCCTTGGAGTGCGCGGTGAGGTCGTAGTCGGTGCGGTTGGCCACGCCCTCCAGCTCACCCCACTCGCTGCCGCCGAACTGGAAGCGGTACTCGATGTCGGCGGTGCGCTTGGAGTAGTGGGAGAGCTTCTCCTTGGGGTGCTCGTACCACCGCATGTTCTCCTCGCGCAGGCCCAGGTCGGTGTACCAGTTCCAGCGCTGCTCCATCCAGTACTCGTGCCACTTCTCGTCCTCGCCCGGCTTGACGAAGAACTCCATCTCCATCTGCTCGAACTCGCGGGTCCGGAAGATGAAGTTGCCCGGAGTGATCTCGTTCCGGAAGGACTTGCCCATCTGCGCGATGCCGAACGGCGGCTTCTTGCGCGAGGTCTGCTGGACGGCGGCGAAGTTGGTGAAGATGCCCTGCGCGGTCTCGGGACGGAGGTAGGCGATCGAGGCGGAGTCCTGGGTGGGACCGAGGTGCGTGGCGAGCAGACCGGAGAACTGCTTGGGCTCGGTGAACTGGCCCTTGGTGCCGCAGTGCGGGCAGTTGACCTCCGCCAGGCCCGCCGGGGGACGCCCGTGCTTGGCCTCGTACGCCTCCTCCAGGTGATCGGCGCGGAACCGCTTGTGACACGAGGTGCACTCGGTCAGCGGGTCGGTGAAGGTGGCGACGTGACCGGACGCCACCCACACCTCGGGGGCGAGGATCACCGACGAGTCGATGCCGACCACGTCGTCGCGCGAGGTGACCATGGAGCGCCACCACTGGCGCTTGATGTTCTCCTTCAGCTCCACGCCCAGTGGACCGTAGTCCCAGGCGGCCCTCGTCCCTCCGTAGATCTCGCTGGAGGGGTAGACGAAGCCACGGCGCTTGCTGAGGCTGACGATGGTGTCGATCTTGTCGGCGGCCACGGTGCTCTCTTCAATGCAGACGACGGAACATCTCAGGTTACCGGCGAGACAGGGGGCCTGACCAAATCGGTCCGGGGAAGCTCGCACGGCACTCCACGGGAACCCGGGCGGATCAGGCGGAAACTCCCCATCTCATTTGACAATCATTTCCATCTCGGCTGAAAATGACTGTCATGAACGCTCGACGACGTCGCCCCCTCATACCCCGCCCCCGCGTCGCCTCCCGCACGGCTCTGGCCGGCGCGGCCGCCCTGGGCGTGCTCGGCCTGACCGCGTGCGGCACCGGTACGGGAGGCGGAAGCGGGGGTGAGGAGGTGAACGTCGTCGCCTCTTTCTATCCGATGCGGTTCATCGCCGAGGAGGTCGGTGGGAAGCACGTCACGGTCGACACCCTGACCAAGCCCGGCGTCGAGGCGCACGACCTGGAACTCAGCCCCCGGCAGATCGCCGAGCTGGGCGAGGCCGACCTCGTCGTCTACCTGAAGGGCTTCCAGCCCGCCGTGGACAAGGCCGTCGAGCAGTCCGGGGTGGAGCACGTCGCCGAGGCCGGCTCGTACACCGAACTGGAGGAGCGCGGCTCCGGACACGAGCACGAGCACGCCGGGGAGCACGAGGGCCACGACCACGGCGAGCACGCCGGGGAGCACGAGGGCCACGACCACGGCCACGGCGAGGACGCCGTCGACCCGCACGTCTGGCTCGACCCGGTGAAGTACGCCGAGATCGCCGAGGGCGTCGGCGAGGCCCTGGCCAAGGCCGATCCGGACCACGCCGCCGACTACCGCGAGAACGCCAAGGCCCTGGCCGCGAAGCTGGACGACCTCGACGCGGACTTCCGCGAGGGCCTGAAGAACCGCCGGACCGACACCTTCATCACCACCCACTCCGCCTTCGGCTACCTCGCCGAGCGCTACGGCCTCCACGAGGAGGCCATCGCCGGCCTCGACCCCGAGTCCGAGCCCAGCGGCGCCCGGATGAAGGAGCTGCACGAGATCGCCGAGGAGGACGAGGTGAACACCGTCTTCTTCGAGACCGCCGCCAGCGACCGGACGGCCAGGACCTTCGCCGACGACCTGGGCCTGCGCACCGACGTCCTCGACCCGATCGAGGGCATCGGCGAGAACTCCCGCGGCGACGACTACCTCCAGGTGATGCGCGCCAACCTCCAGGCCCTGCGGAAGGCGCTCGGCGCCGAGTGAACCGAACGGACCGAACGGAACGGACCGACCGGACGGGCCGAGCGAGCCCACCGAGCCCACCGAGGAGGCCACCCATGGCAGACGAGCAGACCACGGCGGCACCGGCGCTCTCCCTGCGGGGCGTGACCGCCTCCCTCGGAGCGCGTCAGGTGCTGCGCGGGATCGACCTGACCGTGGCGCGCGGCGAGGTCGTCGCCCTGCTGGGCGCGAACGGCTCGGGGAAGTCGACGACGGTGCGGACCGTCGTCGGCCAGGTGCAGCCCACGGGCGGCGAGCTGGAGCTGTTCGGCACCCCGCTGCGGCGCTTCCGCGACTGGCGGCGCGTGGGCTACGTGCCGCAGCGCTCGACCGCCGCCGCGGGCGTGCCCGCGACCGTGCGCGAGGTGGTCTCCGCCGGGCGGCTGGCCCGCAGGCGGTTCGGACCGCTCGGCCGCGCGGACCGGGAGGCGGTGCGCCGCGCCCTGGAGCTGGTCGGGCTCGCCGACCGGGCCCGGGACTCGGTGAACGCGCTCTCCGGCGGCCAGCACCAGCGCGTGCTGATCGCCCGCGCGCTGGCCGGCGGGCCCGAACTGCTGGTCATGGACGAACCGCTGGCCGGGGTGGACCTGGTCAGCCAGCGCGTCCTGGCCGACGCGCTGCGCGAGCAGACCGCGCGGGGCACCTCCGTCCTGCTGGTGCTGCACGAGCTGGGCCCGCTGGCCCCGCTGATCGACCGCACCGTCGTCCTCCACGACGGCCGGGTCGAGCGCGTGGACGGCACCACCCACCTCCACGACCAGGCGTGCCACCCGCACCCCGACCCCTCCGCCCCCGCCCGGACCGGACTGCTGACATGATCGAACTGCTGAACTACCCCTTCATGCAGCGCGCCCTGCTGGCGGCGCTGCTGGTCGGCGTCGCCGCTCCGGCCGTCGGCATCTACCTCGTGCAGCGCCGCCAGGCGATCATGGGCGACGGCATCGGGCACGTGGCGATGACCGGTGTGGCGCTCGGCTTCCTGCTGAGCACCAACCCGGTGTGGACGGCCGTGCTGGTCTCCGCCCTCGGCGCGATCGCGATGGAGCTGATCCGCTGGTACGGCGTGGGGCGTGGCGACATCGCCCTGGCGCTGCTGTTCTACGGCGGCATGGCCGGCGGCGTCATGATCATCAACCTGTCGCCGGGCGGCTCCAACGCCGATCTCATGACGTACCTCTTCGGCTCCATCACCACCGTCTCGCCCGAGGACGTCACGGCGATCGTGGCGCTGTCCGCGTTCGCGCTGGCGGTCTGCCTGGGGCTGCGGCGGCAGCTGTTCGCCGTCTGCCAGGACGAGGAGTTCGCCCGGGTCACCGGGCTGCCGGTGCGGGCGCTCAACCTGCTGCTGGCCGTCACCGCGGCCGTCACCGTGACCGTGGCGATGCGGGTGGTGGGCCTGCTGCTGGTGAGCGCCCTGATGGTGCTGCCCGTCGTCGCCGCCCAGCAGGTCACGCGCGGCTTCGTGACGACGCTGGCGCTGTCGGTGGTCGCCGGCGTGCTGGTGGCCCTCTCCGGCACCGCCATGTCCTTCTACGCGGACGTGCCGCCCGGCGCGAGCATCGTGCTGCTGGCCATCGCGCTGTTCGCGCTCCTGGCGGTGGTGACACCCCTGGTGGCGCGGGTACGCAGCCGGGTGGGAACCCGGCATGAGGAACACCACAGGGCCCAGGAGACGCCCGAGGGCGCTACGGTCGTGCGGTGAGGCGACCACGGTCGTCGGCGGCGGCACGGACGGAGACACACCGGTGGACGCACCGGTAAGGAGCGCTCCCCGACCGCGCCCACCACACCCTGGCACAATGGCCGATCAGCTACGCGAGGTAGCGCCGACATGAGGAGGCAATGGTGGCGACCGCAGGTCCCCCCGTACGCGGCCGGTCGACCCGGCAGCGCGCCGCTGTGGCGGCGGCTCTCAGCGAGGTCGACGAGTTCCGCAGCGCTCAGGAGCTGCACGACATGCTCAAGCACCGAGGCGACTCGGTGGGTCTGACCACGGTCTACCGCACCCTCCAGTCGCTGGCCGACGCGGGCGAGGTGGACGTGCTGCGCACCGACGACGGCGAGGCCGTCTACCGCCGGTGCAGCAGCGAGGACCACCATCACCACCTGGTGTGCCGCCACTGCGGCAGGGCCGTGGAGGTGGAGGGGCCCGCCGTGGAGAGGTGGGCGGACTCCATCGCCGAGGAGCACGGCTTCGTCGACGTGGCCCACACCATCGAGATCTTCGGCACCTGCGGCGAGTGCGCCGCCGCCGGACGCTCCGGAAGCTGACGGCCCGCGCCGCCGCTCGCGCCGCGGCCTCCGCACGCAC
>NZ_BAAASZ010000020.1:104313-145889 GCF_039533145.1 Streptomyces macrosporus | reverse complement strand
CGCACGGGCGTGCGGGGGCCGCGGCGCGTCCCGTGCGTTCTCGGCCGGCGGGCTCAGGCGCCGGACGGGGCGGCCTCTCCCGGCACGCCGTCCGGCCCCTCGCCGGGGGCGGGCACCTGGTTGGGCTCCGCCCCGCCGAAGCGGCGGTCGCGGCGGGCGTACTCCAGGCAGGCGTCCCACAGGTGGCGGCGGTCGAAGTCCGGCCAGAGCACGTCCTGGAAGACCATCTCGGCGTAGGCGCTCTGCCATATCAGGTAGTTGGACGTGCGCTGCTCGCCGGACGGCCGGACGAAGAGGTCCACGTCCGGCATGTCCGGGTAGTACAGGTACTTCGCGAAGGTCTTCTCCGTCACCTTCGACGGGTCCAGCCGTCCGGCCCGCACGTCCGCCGCGATGGCCGCCGCCGCGTCGGCGATCTCGGCCCGGCCTCCGTAGTTGACGCAGAAGTACAGCGTCATGGCGTCGTTGTCCTTGGTCTGCTCCTGCGCTATCTGGAGCTCCTGGACGACCGACTTCCACAGCTTGGGCATCCGGCCCACCCAGCGGATGCGGATGCCCAGGGCGTCCATCTCGTCGCGGCGGCGGCGGATGACGTCGCGGTTGAAGTTCATCAGGAAGCGGACCTCTTCGGGCGAGCGCCTCCAGTTCTCGGTGGAGAAGGCGTACAGCGAGAGGTTCTCGATGCCCATCTCCAGGCAGCCCTTGAGGACCTCCATGACGACGCCCTCGCCCTTCTTGTGCCCCTCGGTGCGCGGCAGCCCCCGCTGCTTGGCCCAGCGGCCGTTGCCGTCCATGACGATCGCCACGTGGTTGGGCACCAGGTTGCCGGGAATCCTCGGCGGGCGCGCACCGGAGGGGTGCGGATCGGGCGTGAGGTACTCGCGACGCTGCCGGGACAGCATTCCGCGCCGTGCCATGGGGCTCTCATCTCCACTCGGGCGGGCCGCGGCGGGCCGCGCCTGGGTACGGACTCGGTGGGTCTGGGACAACGGCGAGCGTAGCCGGTCAGCCCTTCTCGACGTAGCGCAGGGAGCGCAGGCCGCGCTCCAGGTGCCAGTGCAGGTAGGCCGAGACCAGGCCGCTGCCCTCCCGCACGTGCCGGGGCTCGGCGGCGTCGGCGGTCGCCCAGTCGCCCGTCAGCAGCGCGCCCAGCAACCGCAGCGCCTCGGGGGACGGCACGACGCTGCCCGGCACCCGGCAGTCGGCGCACACCACGCCGCCGGCGGCGACGGAGAAGAACCGGTTGGGGCCGGGCAGCCCGCACTGGGCGCAGGCGTCGAAACTCGGCGCGTAGCCGCCGACGGCCAGGGAGCGCAGCAGGAAGGCGTCCAGCACCAGCCCCGGGCTGTGCTCGCCGGCGGCGAGGGTCCGCAGCGCCCCGATCAGCAGCAGGTACTGCTGGACGTTCGGCTCGCCCTCGTGGTCGGTGAACCGCTCGGCCGTCTCCAGCATGGCCGTGCCGGCGGTGTAGCGCGCGTAGTCGGTGACGATGTTCCGCCCGTACGGGGCGATGGTCTCGGTCTGGGTGCACAGCGGCAGCCCGCGGCCGATCAGCTCGCTGCCGCGCGCGAAGAACTGGATGTCGACGTGCGAGAAGGGCTCCAGCCGCGCCCCGAACTTGGACTTGGTGCGCCGCACCCCCCGCGCCACCGCCCGCACCCTGCCGTGTCCGCGCGTGAGCAGCGTGATGATGCGGTCCGCCTCGCCCAGCTTCTGGGTTCGCAGGACCACACCGTCGTCGCGGAACAGGCTCATTCCCCCATTCTCCCGCACCCGCCCCCCGTCCGCGGGGCCGGGAGGGGATCAGGAGAGGGTGCTGCGGGCGACGTCGAGCAGCCGTTCGGTGTCGTCCCGGCACAGGTTCAGGGTCCGTCCGACGGACGCCAGCACCGTGCGCTCGGCGGGGGTGTAGGCGCCGTCGGCGAGGGCGATGCGGGCGCCCAGGAGCAGCAGGCTCTCCCGGCCCGGCGCGGCGAGGTGCGGGGCGAGCGGGGCCAGGGCCTCGTGCAGCTCGATGTCCATGGTCACGCTGTCGGCGCCGACCGCCGCGAGCAGGGCGACGAGCTGCTCCTCGGAGCAGTGGGTGAAGCCGGCGCCCCTGATCCCCTCCACGGCCGTCTCACGGGCCGTGCGCGACTCCGAGCCGCCCGCCGCGAGCACCGCCAGGGCGACGGCGTGCACGGCGTCGCGGAGCATGGCGCCCAGCCGGGTGGTGGTCGGGTGGTCCAGGGCGTCGGTGCCGAAGTGCTCGTGGCACGCGGCGCACTCCAGCACGGGTCCGACGTCCCCGCGCGACAGGACGGGCACGCCCAGCACCACCAGCCGGCGGCGTCCGGTGCGGCGCCTGTAGTTGCGGTCCCCGCCACACGACGGGCAGAAGAACTCGCCGTCGTCGATCGTGCGCCATGCCGTACGGACGCCCGCCACGCGCAGTGTCCGGCCGTCCCGGTTCCGGGAGTGCACCACTCCGTACCTCCGTCACGCTTCAGCGCCATTGCCGCGTGGGCGTGATGTTAACCACATTCGTGAGGTGTCGTCAGTACCCCGGACGGGACGCGTCCCGACCCGTTCGGCCCTTGCGCACCGGGTGGAACGGTGTTCCCACTGGTCGGGCGGAGGGCCCGTCGGCGGTGCGGGTCCTTCCCGCGCCGTCCGGAGATCCGTGCGCCGCAAGGGGGTTGGTAGGGTCGCCGACCATGCCCGCACCGGAGCCCACCATCCTCGCCACCTCGGGCGGCCACCGCGCCGGAGGCCGCACCATGGTCGCCTTCGACTCCCTCGTCCACCACGCGGTCGAGCTGTCGGGGGTCCACGGGCGCCGGCCCCGGCTCCTGTACGTCGGCACGGCGATCGGCGACGCCGAGCACTTCACCGCGCGCATGCACGAGGCCGCGCGGGTGGCCGGATTCGACCTCACGCCGCTCCACCTCTTCCCCATGCCGAACCTGGAGGACGTCGAGGGCACCGTCCTCGACCAGGACGTCGTGTGGGTCATGGGCGGTTCGGTGGCGAACCTCCTGGCGGTGTGGCGCGTGCACGGACTCGACGCGGTGTTCCGGCGGGCCTGGGAGGCCGGCGTGGTGCTCAGCGGCGTCAGCGCCGGGTCGATCTGCTGGTTCCGGGGCGGTGCCACCGACTCCTACGGCCCCGAGCTGCGCCCGATCACCGACGCGTTGGGCTTCCTCCCCTACGGCAACGGCGTCCACTACGACAGCGACGAGGGCCGCCGTCCGCTGATCCACCGGCTCGTGGCGGACGGCACCCTGCCCACCGCCCACTGCACCGACGACGGGGTGGGCCTGGTCTACCGCGGGACCGAGCTGGTGGAGGCCGTCTGCGAGGTGCCGGGGAAGGGCGCCTACCTCGTCGTGCGCGAGGGCGACAGGGCGGTGGAGGAACGCGTCGAGCCCCGCCGCCTGCCCCCGCCACCGCGCTGAACGCCGTACTGCGCGCTGAACGCCGTACTGGACGCCGCGCTGAACCCACGTTGAACACCGCGCCGAATTCCGTCGCGGACCGGCCGCCCCGGCCAGCAGGATGGCCCTCATGGTTTCCGTGGACGTGAACATCACCGATCCGGAGCGGCTGGGAGAGGAGCGGCTTCCCGACGGGAGGCTGCTGGGCTGGGCGGAGTGGGGGCCGGAGGACGGCGTCCCCGTGCTGCTCTCGCCGGGAGCGGGCACCAGTCGACGGCTGGGGCTCGGCGCCGACGCGCCGGCCGCGCTCGGGGTGCGGCTGATCGCCCTGGATCGGCCCGGCCTGGGGGCCTCCACCCCGGCCCCGGGGCGCACCTTCGCGGACTTCGCCGAGGACGTCCGCGCGTTCGCCGCCCGCCGCGGCCTGGAACGTCCCCCCATGGTGGGCAACTCGCAGGGCGCGCCCTTCGCCCTCGCCTGCGCGGCGCGGGGCGTGGTCGGCGCGCTCGCGGTGGTCTCCGGGGCGGACGAGATCGCCGATCCGCGGTTCGCCGACGCACTCCCCGAGGAGCTGCGGCGACTGGTCGACACCGCCGTCGCCGACCCGGCCGCGGCGGAGCGGATCTTCGCCGGCTTCTCGCCGCGGGCCATGGAGGACATGGTGACGGCGGGCAGCCCGGAGTGCGACCTCGCGGTCTACCGGCACCCCGCGTTCGCCGCCGCCTGGCGGCGGGCGCTGGAGGAGGGCTTCGCCCAGGGGCCGGACGGCTACGCCCGCGACACCGCCCTGGCCATGGGCCGCTGGAGCCGCTGGGGACTGGACCTGTCGGAGATCACCGTGCCGGTGGACCTGTGGTACGGCGAGGAGGACACCGCCCACTCCCCGGACCTGGGCGCCTCCCTGGCGTCACGCATCCCGAGAGCTGTCCGCCACCTCGTCCCCGGCATCGGCGGCGCGGTGCTGTGGACGCACGCCGAGGAGATTCTCCGCACGCTGCTGGAGCGCGCCGGGACCGCCTGATAGAGCCGTCTGTCTGAGCTTGGCTCTCGTTCCGTCCGCCTACTTAACAGGCAAGGAAATTACCTGGAATCGTTGATAAGCCCTCTTAACGAGAGGATCGATGCGAGAATTCACTGCGTCGGTCTACCCTGGCGCCTCGATCCATGACCGAGCGTCACTGCCAGGCCACTCGGGAGCATTCACATAGGGAGGGGGTCGCCATGGAGACGCACTCCCCCGTCACCTTGGCGGAGATTGCCGAACTCGCCGGGGTCAGACGTCCCAGTGTGAGCAACTGGCGCCGTCGACACGCCGACTTCCCCCCGCCAGTCGGAGGAACGCCGACCGTCCCCCTCTTCGATGCCGAGGCGGTCGCAGCCTGGCTCGACCGTCGCACCCTCCCTCGAAGCTCCGCTACAGCTCCGGACCTACCGGAAAACGCGCCTTGCCCCACCTATGGCGACGTGTTCCGGGATGGTCTGCGGCTCCGCGCGATCACCGCCACTGACGGACGCCCGTCGGATGCCGTCCTCCTCGACGCCCTGACCGCACTGGCCGAGTCGGCCGTCTCGTCCACCGCGTCCGACAAGCCGCGTCAAGAGACCTCCTCTTATACAAGAGGTGCCCATCTCCACCTGACCCGTCTCGCCGCCGAGATCGGCGTCCCCGCCACCGCCGAGAAACTGCTCGGTACAGCTCAGCGGCTCCGTACCTCCTGGGCCTCCACCGTCACCCCGCCCGCCGTGTGTGCCCTCGTGGCCGGGCTCGTCCAGGAGTTGGCCGACGGCATCGACGATCTAGTGGTCGCCGACCTGGCTGCCGGCAGCGGCGCCCTCTTGGCCGCGCTGCTCCTCGGTGGGGGAAAACCACGCGCCGTGCAAGCTGCGGAGTCGGCGGAGGAGCTGCGTGAACTGCTGCGGCTGCGGCTGCGTTGTCACAGGTTCACCGATCCCGTGATCGTGCCCGACGCCATGGGGCCGGAGCCGCCCTTCACCGACGCGGATGTCGTCCTCGCGGATCCACCGTTCCACCCCTCCGAGAAAGCGGAGAGCCATGATCATCCGCTCCGGTGGGCGGAACGGATCGTGGACTGTCTTGGCCCCGGCGGTTACGGCTTCGCTGTGATGCCCGAGTGGTCCCTCTACACCACCTCACGGGGTGGCATCACACCCGCTGTCGTGCGCGTCCGTGACGCCCTCCTGCGTCGGCGCTGCCTGCGGGCCGTCATCCAGCTTCCCCGCCGTGTCCACCCGTTCCTGACCGGTTCAGAGCTGGCCCTGCTCATCCTGACCCCGGGCGGAGGGGCTCCCACCATCACCATGTGCGACGCAGACCGGATCGCCGTACGGCACGGAGCGCCCGGTCGCGCGGGCTGGATCGCGGCATGGGCGCGCGAGACGGCGCGGCTGATCGGCCGGGCGCGCGACCGCGCCGCGCACCCCGAACTGTGCCGCGACTTCCGGCCCGACCACCTGCTGGACGACCGCCCTCTACTGCCTTCCCTCCGCCTGGCCCCGGTCGCCGGAGCCGCCGACCACCTGGATACCACGGCGATCTCCCGGCAGGCTGCGGCCGTCGCCTTTGCACCCGAGCCCGTCTCCGTGGCGGAGTGGCTGTCCCGACTGGAGACCGCTCCCCGTGTCACGCCCGTCCACCACGAGCGGCTGGGCAACCTGATCCGCAGCGGCCAGATCCGCCTGCTGCCCGGCCACCGCATCCCGCTTGGCCGGTTGGGCACCCGCGGGCAGCGCGTGTACGGGCGTGAGGAACTGACCGGCGAGCGGGCGGTGGGAGACCGCCGCATCGATCCGCTGGTCCTGGCCGACTACCCGGCAGCGTCCGTCACCGAACCGGGCGATGTCGTCGTCCTCCCCGAGGACGGCCTGCGGGCGGTGGTGGACGAGGCGGGCGGCAGCGTGCTCCTCTTCCCCGTCCAGGGGCTCCGCATCCGCGCGTACGGTGAGCTGCGCGGCCCGAACGCGCAGGCGCTGGGGCGGGAGGCCCGGCTCAGGCTGCGCCCTCACCAACTCGCCGCGATGATCAGCTCTCGCCGCAACGCGAGACGCGCACGCGGCTCCTTGGTACGGCGGGTGGACCTGCATTCGTTGGAGATCCCCGTGCTCTCCCCCGAGGAGACCGCCGAACTGGATCACGTGATGCGTGATCTGGCCCTGCACACCGAGAACCTCAAACGCCGCCTCGCCGCTATCGAGCGGTTGGGCACAGACCTCGCCGCCGGAGTGGCCGACGGCGCACTGACCCTGCGAGTGAGATGACGACCGACGACAGCCCCCAGGAACAACTGGCCTTCCCCGTGGACGGCGGTGGGGGCGGCCCGGATGACGCTGGCGACGCCAATAACAGCAAGAACACTAAAGAAAGCAAAGAAGGGGGACCTGCCACCGTGGCAACCACCCGCGCGGGCACCGTACCGGCCGCCCGCGGCCGGAGGAAGAAGTCGGCCACGACCGACAGCAAGGACCTCAAGGACACGCTGTGGAAGGCGGCCGACAAGCTGCGCGGCAGCATGGACGCCGCTGAGTACAAGCACTTCGTACTCGGTCTGATCTTCCTCAAGTACGTCTCCGACGCCTTCGCCGAGCGGCGTGAGGTGCTGGAGGCGGAGCTGCGGGAGGAGGGCGGCTACAGCGAGACCGACTTGTTGGAGCTGCTGGAGGACCGCGACGAGTACACCGGTTACGGCGTCTTCTGGGTGCCGCCAGCCGCGCGCTGGGAATTCATCGCTGAGCGCGCGGGCAGCCAGTCCGGGAGCGAGACGATCGGACAACTGCTGGACGCGGCGATGAAGGCGGTCGGCGACACCAACCCGACGCTGAAGAACTCCCTGCCGGTCGGCCTGTTCAACGCCCGTGGCGTGGACGAGCGGCGGCTGAAGGAACTGGTCGACCTCATCAACCGCATCGGCTTCGGTAACCAGCTCGGCGAGGACGGCCGTCGCCGCAGCGCCCGTGACGTGCTGGGCGAGGTGTACGAGTACTGCCTGGCGAAGTTCGCACTGGCGGAGGGGCGGCGCGGCGGCGAGTACTTCACCCCCGCCCACGTGGTGAAGTTGCTGGTGGAGGTGTTGGAACCGCAGCCCGGTGAGCGGGTCTACGACCCTGCATGCGGCTCGGGCGGCATGTTCGTGCAGGCCGAGAAGTTTGTGGAGTCCCACGGCGGCAAGATGTTCGACATCGCCGTCTACGGCCAAGAGCTCAACCAGAACACCTGGCGACTGGCGAACATGAACCTCGCCATCCACGGCATCAGCGCCGACCTGGGTCCCAGATGGGGCGACACTTTCCACGAGGACCACCACAAGGATCTGCGTGCCGACGTGGTAATGGCCAACCCGCCGTTCAACATCTCCGACTGGGGCGGTGACAGGCTCGGCATGGACCCGCGCTGGCGGTACGGCGAACCGCCGGTGGGTAACGCGAACTTCGCGTGGCTGCAGCACATGGCAAGCAAGCTGTCCCCGAAGAAGGGGCGGGCAGGCATCGTCCTGGCCAACGGCTCGATGGCGAGCCAGCAGTCGGGCGAGGGGGAGATCCGCAAGGCGATGGTTGAGGACGACCTGGTGGCCTGCATGGTCGCCCTGCCGGGTCAGCTGTTCCGGTCCACCCAGATCCCGGCGTGTCTGTGGTTCCTGGCCCGGGACAAGTCCCCGCAGGGCCCCAAGAAGCTCGCGGACCGGCGGGGCGAGGTGCTGTTCATCGACGCCCGGCAACTGGGCGAGATGGTCAGCCGCACGGAGAAGGCGCTGACGGACGAGGAAGTCGCCCGCATCGCGGACACCTACCACGCCTGGCGCGGCACGGAGTCTGCACGGAAGCGCGGCATCGAGTACGCGGATGTGCCCGGCTTCTGCAAGTCGGCGCCATTGGAAGAGATCCGCGAACACGACTTCATCCTCACCCCGGGTCGATACGTGGGCGCTGCGGAGGTCGAGGAGGACCCGGACGCCGAGCCAGTGGAGGAGAAAATCGCCCGACTAACGAAGGAACTATTCGCCCACTTCGAAGAGTCGGCGCGACTGGAAGCTGCAGTGCGGGAGCAACTGGGGAGGATTTCATGAGCCATGAACGCTGGCCTAAAAAATCCCTAGGCGAGGTAGTCCACTTGAAACGTGGTTTTGACTTGCCTACCTCAGCAAGATCCGAGGGGCCATATCCGGTTGTGGGGTCCGCTGGCGTCAGCGGCTGGCACTTCGAGAAGCGAGCCTCAGGGCCCGGCGTCACGCTAGGACGAAGCGGATCTTCGATGGGAAACGCAACATACTGCCCGGGAGATTTCTGGCCCCTCAACACCACGCTTTTCGTTGAAGACTTCCTCGGAAACGAACCATACTACGTTTACCATCTACTAAGGACGATTGATTTCACCGCATACAACTCGGGTAGCGCACAACCTTCCCTCAACAGGAACTACATCGAAAATATCAGGATTCCCGTCGCCCCACGAGGCGCACAGATTAGAATCTCAGAACTCGCAGGCGCACTAGACAAAAAAATTGCGGCCAACGAGCGGGTAGCTAGAACTTCCGAGGAGCTCATCGAAGCACTATTTAGCCCGGATCGATCAAACAAACAAACAAAACTGGAAAACTTGTGCACCCTTCGCAAGGAGCAGGTTAAACCAACTGAAGTGACCGATCCGGTGGTAGCTCACTTCAGCCTTCCAGCATATGACGCCGACAGGACACCTGAATACGTATCCCCTTGCACTATCAAGAGCGCAAAGTTCTTGGTGAACACGTCTGCTGTTTTGCTCTCCAAGCTCAACCCTGAAATTCCAAGGATCTGGAACATGACACCCGAGCCGGGGATCCCGGCTCTCGCGTCGACTGAATTTTTGGTTCTGGAGCCACGTAAGGGTGTGAGCACATCCGAGCTTTGGGGAGTCACAAGACAGCGCGACTTCCTTGAATCGCTGACCTCCAAAGTAACTGGCACGTCAAAGAGTCACCAACGTGTTCGTCCTGTAGAAGTGATGACATCAACAGTGGTCGACCCTCGCGCTTTTAACAACGAGCGCGGTCAAGCGGAGGCACTTTCTCGACGTGCAGCAATCGCGCGCTTGGAGAACCGTAGCCTCACCCAACTGCGCGACACTCTGCTACCCAAGCTGATCTCAGGCGAGCTGCGAATCAAGGACGCCGAAAAACAGGTGGAAGATGCCGTGTGAGGTGAGTGGCGGGATTCGAAACCGTTACTCACCGTGCATCGCACCATCGAAATCCAACGGAGGGGGAATATGAGCTCGTCCTACAACACCACGCCCGGCCCCGACCCGACCGCCTATCCCCGCGATCCCGACGAGACGCAGTGGGAGCAGTGGGCTCTGGAGTGGCTAGCGGAGCCAGCCGGGTGGGAGCACGTCCCCGGCGCGGAGATCGCCCCGCGCCGGGGTGACGACTCCGGCGAGCGCCGCTCTGCGTGGGACAAGCTCCTCCTCCCCTCCCGCCTCCGGGCCGCGCTCACCCGGCTCAACCCGCACCTCACCCCCGACGCCGTCACCGAGGTGATGGCGGAGTTCTCCAAGCGGGAGAGCGCGGACGCCTTCCACGAGTTCCACCGCCTGCACACCCTCCTCACCCGGGGCGTGAAGGTCGATGTCACTGACCCCGCCACCGGGGAGACGAGGACCGAGACCGCCTGGGCGCTGGACTTCCTCGATCCCCTCGCCAACGACTTCACCGTCGCCAGCCAGGTCATCCTCAAAGACCCCCTGTCCACCGGCTCTCGGAACCGCACCCGCCGCCTGGACATCGTGGCCTACGTCAATGGCCTCCCCCTCGCCGTCTTCGAGCTCAAGGCCGCCGGCTCAGGTGACGGCTCCCGCGAGGCGTACGACCAGCTCGTCACCTACCGCGACGAGTACGGCGCCACCGCCCTCGCCTCCGTCGCGTTCGCCGTCGCCTCCGACGGCATAACCGCCCGCGTCGGCACCCTCCACACCCCCTGGGAGCACATGGCTCCCTGGGACGTGGACGAGAACGGCGATCCGCTCTCCCCCGCCGAGACCCGCGAGGACGAGGACCACCCGACCGCCCTGGAAATCCTCATCGCGGGCGTCTTCGACCCCGTCCGCTTCCTCGACCTGCTCGCCAACTTCCTGGCCTTCTCCCGCGACAACGGCAACGCCGTCGACACTGTCCGCCTCGCCAAGGCCCACCAGTACACGGCCGTCAATAAGGCGCTGGACAAGACCGTCACCGCCGTCGCCTCCGACGGCCGGATCGGCGTCGTCTGGCACACGCAGGGCTCTGGCAAGAGCAAGGAGATGGAGTTCTACAGCGCCAAGGCAATGAAGCACCCCGCCTTGCGCAACCCCACCATCGTGGTCCTCACCGACCGCTTGGACTTGGACAACCAGCTCTACACCGGCTTCGCCCAGTCCGACCTGCTCCCAGAGGAGCCCAAGAAGGCCGAGCGCACCGAACTCCTCCGTCAGCTCCTCGAACGCCCCTCCGGCGGCATCGTCTTCTCCACCCTCCAGAAGTTCCGCGTCAGCAAGGAGGAGAAGGAGGCTGGTCTCGACCACCGTGTGCTGACCACCCGGCGCAACGTGATCGTCATCGTGGACGAAGCGCACCGCAGCCACTACGGCCTGTTGGAGGGGTTCGCCAAAAACCTCCGCGACGCGCTACCCAACGCCGCCTTCATCGCCTTCACCGGTACCCCGGTCTCCACGGACAAGGCCAACACCCAGGCCGTCTTCGGCGACTACATTGACATCTACGACCTCACCCGTGCCGTCCGAGACGGGGCAACCGTGAAGGTCTACTACGAGAACCGGCACATTCCCGTAGAGATCCCGAAGGACGTCGATCCTGACGAGCTGGACGACGTGGCCGAGGAGCTGACCGCCGAGCTGGACGAAGAGGAGCAGAAGAAAGCTCGCCGCGCACTCGCCGCGTACGAGGACGTGGTCGGCGCGCCGAAACGGCTCCGCAAGCTGGCCGCCGACATCGTGGCCCACTGGGAGCAGCGCCGCGCGGAGATGTCCAAGCTGCTCATCACCGGCGGCAGGCCGGTCCCTGGTAAGGGCATGATTGTGTGCATCAGCCGCAAGGTGTGCGCGGAGCTGTACCGGGAGATCACCGCCCTCCGTCCCGGGTGGCACTCGGACGACGACGCCGACGGCGTCATCAAGTGCGTCTTCACCGGCGACGCCTCCGATCCCGAACCGGTGCAGTCGCACGTCCGCTCCCCCGGCGAGATCAAGACCATCCAGCGTAGGGCCACCGACCCGGCCGACAAGCTAGAACTGGTCATCGTGCAGTCGATGTGGCTGACCGGCTTCGACTCTCCTCCCCTACACACCCTCTACCTGGACAAGCCGATGCGCGGGGCCGCACTGATGCAGGCCATCGCCCGCGTCAACCGCCGCTTTGGAGAAAAGCCGTCCGGCCTCGTCGTGGACTTCCTGGGCATCGCCGACAAGCTCACCGCGGCCCTGGCCGAGTACACGAAGGATGACCAGGCGACCAAGCCCATCGGCCAGAGCGTCGCCGAGGCCGTCGAGATTGTCCAGGAGCAGCATGGCAAGCTGTGCGACATGCTCCACGGCGTGCCGTGGAGGCAGCGCCGCGACTCCGGCCGGCCGCGTGCCTTCGTCAACGCGGTACTGGACGTCATCGATTACCTGGAACAGCCCGAGCCGGATCTGGAGGAGGGCAGGCCGACCCTCACCGAGCGCTACGTCAAGGAGGCCCGGCACCTCTCCAGGGCCCACACGCTGTGCCCGACCGCGCCCGAGCTCCGGCCCATCCGCCCCGATCTGGAGTTCTTCGAGGCCGTCCGCCGGTACATGGGAAAGCTCGCCGCCGAGAAACGGAAGGAGAACGGACACGCCACCGCCGCCGACGTGGAACTGGCCATTCGCCAGCTCACCGCTGGCGCGGTGGCCGCCGACGATGTGGTGGATATCTACGAGGCGGCCGGGCTGGAGAAGCCGGATCTGTCCCACCTGGACGAGGACTTCGTGCGCCGTATGCGCGAGAGCACGCGCCCGCAACTCGCCATCGAGGCGCTGCGCCGGGCGATCGAACGGGAGGTGCGCTCGGTGCACCCCCACAACGTGATCAAGCAGGAGAGCTTCACGGAGAAGCTTCTGCGCACGATGAACCGCTACAAGAACGGCAGTCTCACCGCTGCGGCGATCATCGCCGAACTGGTCAAGCTGGCGAAGGAGGTCTCCGCCGACCGTGGCCGCGCCAAGGAACTTGGCCTCACCGAGGACGAACTGGCCTTCTACGACGCGGTGACGCAGAACGAGTCGGCCCTGACCATGGGCGAGTCCAAACTCGCGGCGATTGCCCGGGACCTGGTGAAGCAGATACGAAATGACGCGACGGTGGACTGGCAGCGCCAAGAGCAGGTGCAGGCCCGTATGCGGAGCAAGATCAAGCGGCTGCTGAAGCGTCACGGGTACCCGCCGGACGCGGAGCCGTCGGCGATCGAGCGGGTTCTCCGTCAGGCGGAGACCTTCGCCGATGCCTGGAGCGAGTGACGTGTGTGGGGTCGCCTGGCCATCCGGGCGGCCCCACACAGCTCACTCCGCGATCGTCGCCTCCGCGGCGAGGTCGACGAACGCATGCCAGGCCGCGGGCGGGAACGACAGGGACTTTCGCCCCAGGTCCTTGGAGTCCCGCACGTGGACGGTGCCGGGCGTGGCCGCGACCTCGATGCACTCGGGGCCGTCGTTGCTGCTGTAGCTGCTCTTGGTCCACTCCAGCGCGGAACCGTCTCCGGCAGAGGGCTTGAGGGTCATGTCTCTCCCAGCACTTTCTCGATGAAGGCCAACGACTCACGCGGCGTGAGAGCCTGGGCTCGGATGATCCCATACCGCATCTCGAGGATCTGGACCTCCCTGGGATCGGAGATCAAGCGGCTGGAAAGCTGCCCCTCCCAATGCCCCACGGCCGTGCCCTTGCTGAGTTTCAGCAGTTGAAGCTGGCCTCCCATCCCGGCGTGGTCCTCGCGGTTCGTCGGCATCACCTGGATCTCGACGTTCCGCAACTGCCCGACTTCCAGCAGGTGTTCGAGCTGGCGTCGCAGGACCATTCTGCCCCCGAGCGGGCGCCGGAGCGTCACCTCTTCCTGGACAAAGGTCAGCAGGGGCGCAGATCGCCGCTTGAGGATCTCCTGCCGAGCCATCCGAGCGGCCACCTGCCGTTCGACCTCCTCCTCCTTGTACGGCGGGCGCCGCATCTCGAACAGCGCCCGCGTGTACTCCTCCGTCTGCAACAGACCGTGCATGTTGTGGTTGGCGTACGCGCCCAACTCGACGGCCTGAGCCTCCAGCTTGGCCAAGTCGCGGACTTTCTTGGGGTACCGGGCCTTCTCCACATCCTTGCTCAGCGCCACGAGCTTGCCACCCGCGCCCAACGCCTCGTCCGCCTTCGCCAGGAACTCCGGATGCGGCAGGCGCTTGGCGCGCTCCACGGCTGAGACCATGCCCAGGCTATAGCCGATGGCGTCGCCCAACTCAGTCTGTGTCAGGCCAGCCGCTTCCCGCCATAGTTTGATCTGGTGACCGGTGGCCTTGACCACTGGGCCGTACTCGTCGTCCCAGTCCTCGTCCCAGCACGACTCGTCCGCACCGTCCGTCGTATGGTTCCTGCGTTCCGTGCCCGCGCCGTTCACACTCATGCGTACTGCCTCCTGTCGTACACGTGATACCCAACGGCGCCCGTCCCCGGCCGACACTTCGCACAGGCCGCACAGCTCCGAGCCGCATCCGCACAACAGCCCTCTGATCGAACGCCGCCACCGGGAAGATTAAGACGGAACAACCACACAGTTTGACTAAAGCCCACGATTCACCCGAATCGTAAATTCCGTTTCTGCTGCGCGAGTTCACTTCGTCGCTTGCCATCCGCTCGGCCCCTGCTCCGTCCGGTCTCGATCCATGCCGGTCGTCCGCCGTTGTTTCAGTCTCAGGAAGAGGGAACAAGTAGTCACGAGAAATCGATAACTCCCCTTATCAAAAAGGGGAGTTGGTCGAGAGGTGTCACATCTCTACGGTGCTGTTTTCACCGGGTCGTCCGTACTCGGCGCTCCCTCCAATGTCGCCGAGTACGCCCCGGTCTCCTGTCAGTCCCAGAACACCTGGAGCACCCGTGACGGAACAGCACCAGTCCCGGCCCCCGGCGACCCTCCGCGATCACGTGGAGGCACGGTTGGCCTCCTCGCAGCTCACTCCTGAGGCACGGGAGCTACTGCTGGACACCCTCGGCGAGGAAGGCAGCAGCGCAGCACATGCCACGGCGACGCGCGCCTACCTCCGGTCGGTTACCGTCAGCGGTTTCCGGGGTATCGGGGACACCGCCAGGCTGGACCTGTCGCCCGCGCCCGGCGTCACGCTTATCGTGGGTCGCAATGGCTCGGGCAAGTCCAGCTTCGCCGAGGCGGTCGAGATCGCCCTCACCGGCGACAACGCTCGCTGGCGGGACCGCTCCGCGGTGTGGACCCGCAATTGGCGCAACCTGCACTGGAACGGGAAGTCGAAGGTCGCCGTCGAGATGTGCCTCGACGGCGACGCCGGCACCACCACCCTGCGCCGGTCCTGGGACGGCGACGGCGTGAACGACTCGCGCACCGAGCTCTTTCGTCCCGGGCGAGCCCAAGGAACGGTGGCGGACCTGGGCTGGGAGAAGGCCCTCGCCCTCTACCGTCCCTTCCTGTCCTACGCCGAGCTGGGGCAAATAATCACGGGCAGGCCGACCGAGGCGTACGACGCCGTGGCCCGCATCCTGGGCCTTGAGCAGCTCACGGACGCCGCCAAACGGCTCAAGACGGCCTGGAAGGAGCACGACACCGCGCTGAAGGAGGTCGATACCGAACTGGAGTCGCTCCGGGCGGTGCTCGGCGAGCTGGACGACAGCCGGGCCTCCGCCGCCCTCGCGGCGCTCGACGGCGGCACGCCGCACCTGGACCGGATCGCGGACTTGGTGAGCGGGACGCCGGAGGCCGACGGCCAGGAGATCGCCCGGCTGCGCCGCGTGGCCGAGCAGCTCACCGGGCCGGACCTCGCCGCGGTGGAGACGGCGGTCGCCCGGCTGCGAGAGGCCATCGCCGTGCTGGAGGACGTGCGTGACTCCGACGCCGAGGCGGCCCATCGGCGTGCCGAGTTGCTGAAGCGTGCCCTGGCCCACGCCGAGCAGCACTCCGAGCCTCTGGATTGCCCGGTCTGCGGCGCCCGGGGGCGTCTGGACGAGGAGTGGTTCACCCGCGCCACCGACGAGGTGGAGATGCTGCGGCGGGAGGCGGCCATGGCCCGGAAGGCCCGGGAGGAGCTGACCGACGCGACCGAGGCCCTGCGGTTCCTCATTACCTCCGCACCCGACTGGCTGCCGGAGTCGCTGACCGATCCGTGGCGAGAGTGGACGTTCTGCAGGCAACTGGTCGACCCGGTCGAACTCGCCAACCGAGCCGAGCAGGCGGCGCGGGTGCTCTCCGACGCCTGCCTGGCCCTGCGCGACGAGGCGATCAAGCGGCTGGCCGACCAGGACGGCCAGTGGCGCGAGGTTTGTGCACGGCTGGGCGGCTGGCTGCACCGGAAGCGGACGGCCGAAGCCGGGCGCGACCAGAAGAACCGGCTGAAGCAGGCGCACGATTGGCTCAAGGCCACCACCGACGAGCTGCGAGCCGAGCGCTGGCGCCCCTTCGCCGACCAGACGCAGCAGATCTGGAACGAGCTGCGGCAGCAGAGCAATGTCTCGCTGGAGTCCATCCGGCTAAGCGGGGCCGCCCACATGCGCAAAATCGCCATGGACGTGGCGGTGGACGGCCGTGAGGCCTCGGCCCTCAGTGTCATGAGCCAGGGGGAGCTGCACTCCCTCGCCCTGGCTCTCTTCCTGCCGCGCGCCACGGCCGAGGAGAGCCCGTTCAACTTCGTGGTGATCGACGACCCGGTGCAGTCGATGGACCCCGCCAAGGTCGGCGGTCTGGCGAAGGTGCTGCACGGCCTGGGGCGGACCCGGCAGGTGGTGGTCTTCACCCACGACACGCGCCTGCCGCGTGCCTTCCGGGACCAGGGCCTTCCGGTAACCGTGCTCAAGGTGGAGCGCGGGGACGACTCGGTGGTGGCCGTGGAGACGGAAACGGATCCCGTCCGCCAGGTCCTCAAGGACGCGTCCGATCTCGTCCGCACGCCGCGGCTCTCCGACGAGGACAAGCGGGGCGTTCTGCCGGGCATCTGCCGCACCGCTCTGGAGACCGCCTTCACCGAGTCGGCCCGCCGGAGGCTGTACGCGGACGGGTGCACCGAGGAGGATGTGGAGAAGCTGATCAGGGACGCCGGTCCCGTGGTGAACCTGGCCGCCCTGGCGCTCTTCGGGACCGACACCACCGAGCTGTTCAAGGACAGCGACTACAAGACGAGGGTCTACAGGCAGCTGGGGCACCGATGTGGGCAGTCGGTGCGTGAAACCGTCAGCGACTGCAACCGCGCGGCCCACGAGGGGCTGGAACCGACGGTGAACCCCCGGACTTTCGTCCGGCGGGTGAAGACGGCGGCGGAGGCGGTGCGTGCCCTGTGACCACGCCCTCCGAAACGGTCCGCCTCCTTGCTACTGCTGATCGCCTGCTCGCGAGCGCCTCGTCCCCCAGCAGCGGTACGTGGCGCCGGGGAGCCTGCTTCGCCCTGCGCAGCGCTCTGGAGAAACGCATCGACCAGTACCACACCCGCAGGTACCCGGCGGCGGCCCGCTGTTCCATGCGCGCCAAGTTCATCTGCCTCACCGTGTACGCCGACAGGGAGGCGGCCCGTGCGGCCATGGCCGTCTGGCACGCCCTGTCCATGGCCTGCCACTACCACCACTACGAGCTTCCTCCCACCTTCGACCAGCTGCGGCACTGGCGGGCCGAGGTGCGGAGAGCACTCACCCTGCTGGATAGATCGGACGACTGAGCGCAACCATCCCACCGGTTGATGAATCATGTATGGGAGTGTGGGCCTCCGGGCCCACTGCCGCTCTGGGGAGCAGCGGCGGGAGGGGTACGACATGAGCACGTTGTCCAGAGAATCGGTCATCGCCACCGAGCAGAAGGCCGTCGACCGAGCCTACGACTGCTACGAAGCACGTTTCAGGGAGATGATCGACGGCTCGGCTGCGCGGGCGGCAGCAAGCGGAAAGGACAGTATCACCACCAAGGCGAACGCCCAGGCAGCTGCGGACGCGTACGACCTCAACGGCGAGTCCTTGGTCGTCATGCGCGTCGACGCGGTGGAACCGGGTGCGGAGGGACCTGTCCCCTGGTACATCGGCCGCAGGACGGTCCTCGACGTCAAGACCCGGGACACCGTCGTAGTCTCCTGGACCAGCAAGATGGCCGTCGAGTGGCGCAAGGCCTCACAGGACGCGCCGGGGGACGTACGCCTCCGCCGGGCCCTGATGTGCGACGGCCGCACGGTGCGGGACTATCGGGACGAGATATCCCTGCTGCCTCAGAAGGATGCTCCTGCCGTTCCTCCGCAGCGGAAACGCTCGCCCACTCCCGGGGACGTGGCCAAGAAGGCCACGAGGAGAGCCAAGGGGAAGACGGAGGTCGACGACTTCCTCCTCCGGGTGCTCAACCGCTCGCGCAGCGGCAACATGCGGGACATCGTCGAGACGATCCAGCGTGACCAACTGGAGTTGGTCACCAACGCCCCGCAGGGCGTCCTGGTCATCCAGGGCGGTCCGGGCACCGGCAAGTCGGCTGTCGGCCTGCACCGCGTGACCTGGTTGGTGGACAACAACCACTTCCGGGCGGAGGACATCCTGGTGGTGGGGCCGCACCGCCGCTTCCTGGAGTACGTGGGCCGTGTCCTGCCCACTCTGGGGACCGTCGACGTGACGGCCGTGGAGCTGCCGCTGCTGTGGGCGGGCGAGGCCAGGGGAACCGACTCACCCCTGGCCCGGCGGATCAAGTCGGACGAGCGCATGGCCATCGTCCTGCGACGGCGGGTGCACGGCACCTGCCGTCCCGACGCGGTCGACTCCTTCACCACCCCAGCCGCCGACGAACGGGATGAAAAGGAGTTCGTCGTCACGGTCGAGGGCAGGCCGGTCCGCGTCCCGCGCTCGGAAGTGATCGGCCTCGTCGAGCAGGCACGCGACACCGCCGGGTCCTACCGCCAGCACCGTGACCGGTTCCGTGCCCTGTTGGTCGACCGGCTGGTGTCCGCGGCGGCCGGTTCATCCTCCAGGGGCAGCCTGGACCAAGCGGCGCGGGCGAGGATCGAACGCCACCGGCAGGTCGTGTCGCTAGTTGAGCGAACCTGGCCGCAGCTCAGCCCCGAGGAGGCGCTGCGCAGCCTGTTCGACTCGGCCAACAGGCTGCGGGAGTGCGCGGACGGCGTGCTCGGCGAAGGCGAGCAGGACGCCATCCGGCGGTCGAGGGCCAAGAAGATCGACGAGGAGCCCTGGACGCCCGACGATCTGGTCCTGCTGGAGGAGTTGCGTTTCCTCATCGCCAGCGAGATACCCGCGACGTACCGCCACATCGTGCTGGACGAGGCCCAGGATCTGACTCCCATGCAGGCCAGGTCGCTGGCCCGGCGCTGCCCCAAGGGGTCGATGACCGTCCTGGGCGATCTCGCGCAGGCCACCGGTCCCCACACGTACGGCAGCTGGGACAGGCTGGCCCGGATCCTGGCCGGAAAGGACGGCTGGCACCTGGCAAAGCTCGGCACGAGCTACCGAGTCCCCCAGGAGGTCATGGATTTCGTGGCACCGCTCGCCACGGCCGTGGCTCCTGCGGTGCCCTTCCCGATCGCGGTGCGCGGAGCGGGCCCCGAAGCCGTGAGCCTGGTGCCCGTGGAACCCTGGCGGTTGCTCGACGAGGCCGTGACACGGGCCTCCCGGCTCTTCGGGTCGGATGGTGAGAGGCCGAGGTCCATCGCGCTGGTCGTCCCCGACGGAACCGGCTGGCAGGAAGAGGTCCGGCAACGAGTCCAGGCATCGGACGAGTTGGACGACAGGACCCGGTCGACCCTCTCGGTCGTGACGACAGGCCAGGTCAAGGGCATGGAGTTCGACCATGTGATCGTGCTGGAGCCAGCGACGGTCGTATCCCAGGGGGCCGCCGGGCTCCGAAGCCTCTACGTGGCGCTGACCCGGTGCACCCAGAGCCTGACCGTTCTGCACTGCGCGCCCCTGCCCGCCGTTCTCATAGGAGACGCAGGTACCTCGGTGTCCGAAGGCACGATGACGGGGCATCGGCAGTGCACCCGGTACCGCGCTGACGGAAGCCACTGCGGAAACCACACCACACACCCCGACGGCTGGTGCCGGGAGGTGCTGTGCGACGGCTACCGCACGGCGGAACCGATGCCGCCCAAACCGTGGCGCCCCGCCCCCGAAACCCCCGGGCACACCGACCGGCAGGAGCGTCTGGAGCTGAGCGAAGCCGATCTCCGGTCGCTGCGGATCTCCCACCGTGCTCTGGACGACTTCGTCTCCTCCCATGGCGGCAGCCCTCGGGAGGCCGAATACGAGATGAGGGAGACCGTCGCGGACTTCCTGGCGGAAGCCCACCACAGCCGCCGCGCCAACGGCTGCTGGCTGCTGGATCACCACGGGTACCGGTTCGAACTCAGCCCACGAGGTACGACGGTCACCGCCTACCAGACGATTCACGCGGAGAGAAGCCATGCGCAGTACAAAGCCGGAGTGCCCTCCCGGATCAAGCGCAACCGCATGACCGTCAAGGACGCGGAGAGCCCCGCACTGATAGAGGAGCAGCACACCACCGTGGAACACCGGAGCCTGCCCATCGGCACGGAGGTAATGGTACGAGTCCTGGGGCGCGCCACGGAGCGGCGTTGGCACGCGAAGGCGCTGGAACCCGGAACCCCCGCGCGGATACTCCTGTGCCTCGGTCCGTCCACCCGGGCGCCCGAGGTCGGATCGAAACTCACGGGCTGGGTGTTCCGGCACGCCGCCGGAGCGGATCTCGTCAAGGTCGGCGATTTCGGCCGGAAGCCGATCTCGGCCAGCATGGCACCCCGCTATGCCGCCGCTCTCGCCGTCTTCGACGAACTGACGGGAGGCGCCCCGCCGGAAGACGTCAAAGAGCGTCTGTCGGAACTGAAGGGCATGGCCAACCGCTGCCTGCGCAACGACCAGGCCGACTGGTTGGAGGTCTGGCGGCTTCTGGGTGAACCGACAACCGAACGGCTCACGGAACTGCGCGATCTCGCGCAGGAAGCACGAGCGGCCGTTGTGGCCGAAGACCGTGCGACCGTCCGGCGGTTGGTCGCCGACTTCGCCGCGAGTGATTGGAAGCGGGCCTTGGCGGATGCTCGTTCCAGGCTCTCGTATCCCGATGCCGAAGAGGGCGCCGTCGACGACCCGCCTGAGAAAGACATCCCCGAGAACACCATCGAGGAGAACGAACACCCGATGCCGCAGCCGTCCGTCCCCGCTCAGCCGGTGCGCTCCTCGACTTCCGAGTCCCCGGCGCCGTCGTTCCTTGACGAACTCACCGCCTCCGTGGCGTCCGACCGGGAGTGCCACATCCACGAAGCGCTGCGCTTTGAGTTGAGGGCCGCATTGCTCCGGAAGGGACTGCGCCCCACGGACTCCCCTCTGGTGGACATCCACTGCGGCAGCCCGCACGGTTCCCTGCTGTTCGAAGTCCTGGGAGAGGGCATGGTGTCGTATCGGCATATGCGGGACGGTGTGCTGCGGCTGATGGAGGTCCGCCACGCCTCCGGTGCCAAGGCCGACCGTCTCTTCCTGGTGCTCCCCGAGGCTCCGGCCGAGCCATGGGCTGTGGACACGGTCGCCAGCGCCTTCGGCGTCTCGATGATCTGGCAGTCCCAAGAGGGCTGGAGGGGCCCCGAGGTAAACACGGCCCTCGGTTCCGCCGTCGGGGCGCCGACTGGGAAGGGCTGAGCGGTCTTCCACCGAAAGGCGAACGGCCTCGTCGGACCGACGGTCCGACGAGGCCGCTCCCGTCCAGGTTCGGGCGTCCGTCAGCGGTAGGCGCGGTTGACGGCGGAGACGATCGCCTTCAGGGAGGCGCGGGTGGTGTTGGGGTCGATGCCGATGCCCCACAGCACCTTGCCGTCGATGGCGCACTCGATGTACGAGGCGGCCTGTGCGGAGGCGCCCTCGCTCATCGTGTGCTCCTGGTAGTCCAGGAGCCGGGCGTCGACGCCGATCTTCTCCAGCGCGTCGAAGAAGGCGGAGATCGGGCCGTTGCCGCTGCCGGTCAGCACGGTCTCCTCGCCGTCCACGGTGGCCTCGACGGTGAGGTTGTCCACGCCGTCGGTGTCGGTCGTGGTCTGGCCCTTCTTGACCTGGATGCGGCCCCAGGGGTTCTCCGGGTTGGGCAGGTACTCGTCCCGGAAGACCTCCCAGATCTGCCGCGGGCTGACCTCGCCGCCCTCGGCGTCGGTCTTCGCCTGGATGATCCTGGAGAACTCGATCTGCATCCGGCGCGGCAGGTCCAGCTTGTGCTCGTTCTTCAGCACGTAGGCGACGCCGCCCTTGCCGGACTGGGAGTTGACGCGGATGACGGCCTCGTAGGAGCGGCCGACGTCCTTGGGATCGATGGGCAGGTACGGTACCGCCCACTCGATCTCGTCCACCGTCCTGCCCTGCTCGGCGGCGGTGGCCTCCAGCGCCTCGAAGCCCTTCTTGATGGCGTCCTGGTGGGAGCCGGAGAAGGCCGTGTAGACCAGGTCGCCCGCGTACGGGTGGCGCGGGTGGACCTCCATCTGGTTGCAGTACTCGGCGGTGCGGCGGATCTCGTCGATCCGGCTGAAGTCGATCTGCGGGTCGATGCCCTGGCTGAACAGGTTCATCCCCAGGGTGACCAGGTCGACGTTGCCGGTCCGCTCGCCCTGTCCGAACAGGCAGCCCTCGACGCGGTCCGCGCCGGCCATGACGGCCAGTTCGGCGGCGGCGACGGCGGTGCCGCGGTCGTTGTGGGGGTGGGTGGACAGGCAGACGAACTCGCGGCGGGACAGGTTCCGCGACATCCACTCGAAGCGGTCGGCGTGGGTGGAGGGCGTGGAGCGCTCGACGGTGGCCGGCAGGTTGAGGATGATCTCGCGACCGTCCTCGGGCTGCCAGACGTCCATCACCGACTCGCAGACCTCCAGGGCGAAGTCCAGCTCGGTGTCGGTGAAGATCTCCGGGCTGTACTGGTAGCCGAAGACGGTGTCGTCGCCCAGGATCTTCTCCGCGTACTCCATCACCAGGCGGGTGCCGTCCACGGCGATCTGCTTGACGTCCTCCCGGGTGCCCCGGAAGACCACGCGGCGGAAGACGGGCGCGGTGGCGTTGTACAGGTGGACGGTGGCGCGGGGAGCGCCCACCAGGGACTGGACGGTCCGCTCGATCAGTTCCTCGCGGGCCTGGGTCAGGACGGAGATCGTCACGTCCTCGGGGATGGCGCCCTCTTCGATGATGGAGCGCACGAAGTCGTAGTCGGTCTGGCCGGAGGAGGGGAAGCCGACCTCGATCTCCTTGTAGCCCATGCGGACCAGCAGGTCGAACATCGCGCGCTTGCGGGCCGGCGACATCGGGTCGATCAGCGCCTGGTTGCCGTCGCGCAGGTCGGTGGACAGCCAGCGGGGGGCCTTGGTGATGCGCTTGTCCGGCCAGGTGCGGTCGGGCAGCTCCACGGCCTCGTAGCCGCGGTACTTGTGGATCGGCATCCCCGAGGGCTTCTGGGCGACGGTCGCCGCGGTGATGGGCGTGGGACGACCGATGCGGGAAGAGGAATCGCTCATGGTGGGCTTGGTCTCCTGATCGCGGAGTGAGAGGGCTTCGAGGGTGGCCGACGACGGCAACACCGAACTCCGCGGTGAGGGGGTCGGCCGTATGTCTACAGGCCCTCGCCGCGGCAGCTAAGGAGAAGCAGCCCAAAACGCATGACCCCTCAAACATAGCCGAGGGCGGGCACGGACGACGGCGTGTATCACCATGCGAGAACCCGCACGAGTGAACGCCGGTGTGCGCCCGACCGTCCCGCCCCGGAGAACCGCCGGTCAGAAGCCCAGTTTGCGCAGCTGCTTGGGGTCGCGCTGCCAGTCCTTGGCGACCTTGACGTGGAGGTCGAGGTAGACGGGCGTGCCGAGCAGGGCCTCGATGTGCTTGCGGGACTTGGTGCCCACCTCCTTCAGCCGGCTGCCCTTGGGGCCGATGACGATGCCCTTCTGGCTGGGCCGCTCGATGAAGAGGTTGGCGTGGATGTCCAGCAGCGGCCGGTCCGCCGGCCGACCCTCGCGCGGCGCCATCTCCTCGACCACGACGGCGATGGAGTGCGGCAGTTCGTCGCGCACGCCCTCCAGCGCGGCCTCGCGGATCAGCTCGGCGACCATGACCTGCTCGGGCTCGTCGGTGAGGTCGCCGTCCGGGTACAGCGCCGGGCCCTCGGGGAGGAGGGGGACGAGGAGGTCGGCCAGCAGGTCCACCTGCGTGCCCGCGGTGGCCGAGACGGGCACGATCTCGGCCCACTCGATGCCCAGTTCGTTGCCGAGCCGGTCCACGGCGAGGAGCTGCTCGGCCAGGGCCTTGGAGTCCACCAGATCGGTCTTGGTGACGATCGCGACCTTCGGGGTGCGCTTGAGGGCCGCCAGCTCCTTGGCGATGAACCGGTCGCCGGGGCCGATCTTCTGGTCGGCGGGCAGGCAGAAGCCGATCACGTCCACCTCGGCCCAGGTGGTGCGCACCACGTCGTTGAGCCGCTCGCCGAGCAGGGTGCGCGGCTTGTGCAGGCCGGGGGTGTCGACGAGCACGAGCTGGGCGTCGGGGCGGTGGACGATGCCCCGGACGGTGTGGCGGGTGGTCTGCGGCCGGTTGGAGGTGATCGCGACCTTCGTTCCCACCAAGGCGTTGGTGAGGGTGGACTTGCCCGCGTTGGGACGGCCGACGAAGCAGGCGAAGCCCGCGCGGTGCGGCGCGGAGTCCGTCCGCGTGGTGGGCCGGGAGGAGGGGGAACGGTCGCTCATGGGGGCCATTCTCCCCGATCTCCGGGGTGTCGCGGACCAGGGGACCGAGTGCCTCCGGCCGGGGACGCGGCCGAGCCCGGCCGAGCCGGCGACCGCCGGGAGCGCCGGGGCGTTCACCCCGGAGCCGGGGTGAACGCCGTACGGCGGCGGCTCAGCCCGCGGTGACCGTGGAGCGCAGCGTGCCGTCGGGCCCGGCGAGCAGCACCGGGGTGGCCGGTCCGCCCAGGTCGTGAACGGCGGCGAGGTCGGCGGAGGGCACGGCGGGCGCCTCGGAGACCACGGCCGCGGCCTCCAGGGACTCGGCGCCGGACGCCACCGCCATGGCGACAGCCGTCTGCAGGGCGCTCAGCTTGAGCGACTTCAGCGCGACGGTTCCGGCCACGTAGGTGCGCCCGGTCTCGTCCCGTACGGCCGCCCCCTCGGGCACGCCGTTGCGGGCCCGTGCGCTGCGGGCGAGGGTGATGATCTTGCGGTCTTCGGGGTCCAGGGCGGCGGCTTCGCTCATGGGGCCGAGCATATGCGCTCCCCGTACGGAGGATCACGGGAGTCCCACGGAGCGCTCCCGCCGGCCGTGGGGGCACGGCCGGCGGGCCGCGAGTCAGCCGCCGCTCTCCGCGGGCTCGTCCTGCGGCGCGGGGACGGTGGCGCGGACCGGCTCCACCAGGACCGTGACGATGCGGTTGCGGCGCCCCGCCGGGGACTCGGCCGTCAGCCGCAGTCCCTCCAGCGTGGGGTCGGCGCTGCGGTCGGCGCGGGCCTCGGAGACGTCCACGACGGCCGTGGCGCCCGCGATGGGGACCCGGCCCAGCAGTTTGGCCAGCAGACCGCCGACCGTCTCCACGTCCTCGTCCTCCAGGTCCAGGCCGTACAGCTCGCCCAGGTCGCCGAGGTCGAGGCGGGCGGTGACGCGGTGGCGGCCCCCTCCCAGGTCCTCCACCGGGGGCAGCTCCCGGTCGTACTCGTCGGTGATCTCGCCGACGATCTCCTCCAGGATGTCCTCGATGGTGACGATCCCGGCCGTGCCGCCGTACTCGTCGATGACGACCGCGACGTGGTTGCGGTCCCGCTGCATCTCGCGCAGCAGGTCGCCGGCGTTCTTGGTGTCGGGGACGAAGACGGCCGGCCGCATGGCGGTGGAGACCAGCTCGTTCTCGGCGTCGCGGTTGATGTGGACCTTCCGGGAGAGGTCCTTGAGGTAGACGATGCCGACGACGTCGTCCTCGCTCTCCCCGGTGACCGGGATGCGGGAGAAGCCGGAGCGCAGCGCCAGGGTGAGGGCCTGTCGGATGGTCTTGAACCGCTCGATGGAGACCAGCTCGGTGCGCGGCACCATCACCTCGCGCACCAGGGTGTCGCCCAACTCGAAGACGGAGTGCACCATCCGGCGCTCCTCGTCCTCGATCAGCGACTCGCGCCCGGCCAGGTCCACCATCGCCCGCAGCTCGGCCTCGGTGGCGAACGGGCCCTTGCGGAAGCCCTTGCCCGGGGTGAGCGCGTTGCCCAGGAGGATCAGGAGCTGCGGCAGCGGGCCCAGCACGCGGGCGAGCGGCAGCAGGACGTACGCGGCGACCGTGGCGGTGTTCAGCGGGTGCTGGCGGCCGATGGTGCGCGGCGAGACGCCGACCGCGACGTAGGAGACGAGCACCATCACGCCGATGGCGGCGGCCAGGGCCTGCCAGGTCTCGTCGAAGGTGTGGAGGAAGCCGTAGGTGACCAGGACCCCGGCCGCCATCTCGGCGGCGACGCGCAGCAGCAGGGCCAGGTTGAGGTAGCGGGTGGGGTCGGCGGCGACGGCGGCCAGCTTGGTGCTGCCGCGCCGCCCGGACCGCACGGCCTCCTCGGCGCGGTAGCTGGTGGTGCTGGCCAGGCCCGCCTCGGCACAGGCCGCGAGCCAGGCGACGCCGACCAGGACGACCGCCGCGACGATCAGTTGGGCGCTCACGTCGTGGTGGGGGCCGGCGAGGGCCCGGTCAGGCCGCGCTCGGCGCGCCAGCCGTCGACGATCGCCGCCTGGAGGCCGAACATCTCGGCCCGCTCGGCAGGGGTCTCGTGGTCGTAACCGAGCAGGTGCAGCACGCCGTGGACGGTGAGGAGCTGGAGCTCCTCGTCCATGGAGTGCTTCGTCGGGGCCTCGGCGCCCTGCTTCTCGGCGACGTCCGGGCAGAGGACGATGTCGCCGAGCAGGCCCTGCGGGGGCTCGTCGTCGTCCTTCGTGGGCGGCCGCAGCTCGTCCATGGGGAAGGACATCACGTCGGTGGGGCCGGGGAGATCCATCCACTGCCGGTGGAGCTGCTCCATGGCGGCGGTGTCGACGGCGATCACCGACAGCTCCGAGAGCGGATGGATGCGCATCCGGGCGAGGGCGTAGCGGGCGATGTCGAGGATCGCGCGCTCGTCGATCTCCCGCCCGGACTCGTTGTTG
The DNA here is from genome assembly GCF_039533145.1 of Streptomyces macrosporus. Lineage (NCBI taxonomy): Bacteria > Bacillati > Actinomycetota > Actinomycetes > Kitasatosporales > Streptomycetaceae > Streptomyces > Streptomyces macrosporus. Next base: position 119,089 of record NZ_BAAASZ010000020.1, on the reverse strand, counting down.
ACGTCGATCGACATGGGGGTGGTGGACGCTCTCCGTTGCTCTCCGCGACCGCTACTTTCCGCGGTCGCTGCCGTTGGTCGTGCCGTTGCGGTCGTCGTAACGGTCGTAGGCGTCGACGATACGGCCGACGAGCTTGTGCCGGACGACGTCGGTGCTGTTGAGTCGCGCGAAGTGGACGTCGTCCACCCCTTCGAGGATCTCCTGCACCTGGCGCAGACCGCTCTTCGTGCCGCCCGGCAGGTCCACCTGGGTGATGTCGCCGGTGACGACGATCTTGGAGTCGAAGCCGAGCCGGGTGAGGAACATCTTCATCTGCTCGGGGTTCGTGTTCTGCGCCTCGTCGAGGATGATGAACGCGTCGTTGAGCGTCCGACCGCGCATGTACGCCAGCGGGGCGACCTCGATCGTCCCGGCGGCCATCAGGCGCGGGATCGAGTCGGGGTCGAGCATGTCGTGCAGCGCGTCGTACAGCGGACGCAGGTACGGGTCGATCTTCTCGTAGAGGGTGCCCGGCAGGAAGCCCAGCCGCTCCCCCGCCTCGACCGCGGGTCGGGTCAGGATGATGCGGTTGACCTGCTTGGACTGCAGTGCCTGCACGGCCTTGGCCATGGCCAGATACGTCTTGCCCGTACCGGCCGGCCCGATGCCGAACACGATGGTGTGCCTGTCGATCGCGTCCACGTAGCGCTTCTGGTTGAGCGTCTTGGGGCGGATCGTGCGACCGCGGTTGGACAGGATGTTCTGGGTGAGGACCTGGGCGGGCGTCTCTCCACCGTGTCCGTCCTCCGCCTCGCGGAGCATGGCGATCGAGCGCTCCACCGCGTCCTCCGTGAGCGGCTGACCGGTGCGCAGCACCAGCATCATCTCGTCGAAGAGCCGCTGGACGAGGGTGACCTCCGTCGCGTCGCCCGTGGCGCTGATCTCGTTCCCGCGCACGTGGATGTCGGTCGCCGGGAAGGCCTTCTCGATCACGCGGAGGAGGGAGTCACCGGAGCCGAGCACCGTCACCATCGGGTGCTTGGCCGGAACGGTGAACTGGGCACTCGTGTGGTTCGAACGTGCCTGGTCTGTCTGTGTCTCAGTCATGGGCCGGCTCTGTGGCCTGCGCGTCCCTCTCTGTGGCTGGCGTGCGCTTCGAGTCCAAGGGTACGCCGTGGGACCGACAGGTCAGTAGGGATTTGCCTCACGCCGCCACCGCGGGACCGCCGCGAGATCGCGGCGGGACCGCCGCGCGCCGATCCGGCCCCGCCGGGCCGTTCACACCCGCCGGAACCCGATGGTCGGCACCGCTCGGCGCAGCGGCCACGGCCGGGCGGTGCCGGGCAGCAGGGCGTCCAGGAAGGAGTAGCGGCGCAGGGCCTCCCGGTCCTGGTCGTCGAAGGAGCGGACGTGCTGCCACCAGGCCGTTATCTCGGCCCAGCCGGGGGCCGAGAGCGAGCCGCCGAACTCCTGCACCGACAGGGCGGCGGTCAGTCCCGCGAAGGCGAGCCGGTCGGCGAGCGGCCAGCCGGCCAGGGTGCCGGTGACGAAGCCGGCCATGAACACGTCGCCGGCGCCGGTGGGGTCCAGCGCCTCCACGGCGATGGCGGGCACCTCGGCGGTCTCGCCGCTGCCCCCGTCCACCGCGTAGGCGCCCTCCGAGCCGAGGGTGACCACGGCCAGCGGCACCACGTCGGCGAGCCGGTGGGCGGCGGCGCGGGGGCAGTCGGTGCGGGTGTAGCGCATCGCCTCCTCGGCGTTGGGCAGGAACGCCTCGCAGTACCGCAGGTCGGCGAGGTCGGCCGGGTCCCAGCGGCCGCTCTCGTCCCAGCCGACGTCGGCGAAGATCCGGCTGCCGCGGCGGGCCGCCGTCTCGACCCACTCCTGGCGGACGCCCGGTTGCAGGGAGACGACGCAGGCGCGGGAGGGGGGCGGCACGTCGGGGGCGGGCTCCTCCGGCGGCGGGGCCTCGTGCCCGTGGGAGACCATCGTCCGCTCGCCCTCGTAGGCCATCGAGACGGTGACCGGGGAGTGCCAGCCGGGCACGGTGCGCGACAGCGACAGGTCGATGCCCTCGCCCTGTTCGAGGGCCTCCCAGCAGTACTCGCCGTACATGTCGTCCCCGAAGGCGGCGGCGAGCCAGGTGCGCAGGCCGAGCCGGGCCAGGGCGGTGGCCATGTTGGCGACGCCGCCGGGGCTCGACCCCATGCCCCGCGCCCAGGACTCGGTGCCGCGCACGGGCGCGGAGTCCAGGCCCGTGAAGACGATGTCCAGGAAGACCGTGCCGGTCAGGTAGACGTCGCAGGGCGGGTCGTCGGGGGTGCGGAGCGAGGCGAGCGGGTCGAGCATGCGGCCAGTGTGCCCGACGGCGGGCGCACACCGGGCGGAACGGGGCGCTTTCACCGGTACGGCGGAGGCGCCCCCGTCCGTCGGGGGCCGGGGGGCGCGGGCGGTCGGCGCCGCCGGGGCATCGGCACCCGCACCAGGTCCTCGGCCACGGTCAGCTCCCCGGTGTACCCCGCCGCCCGCGCCTGCCGGACGAACTCGGCCGGGTCGTCGTAGCGCTGCGAGAAGTGCGTGAGGACCAGGTGCCGTACGCCCGCCTCCACGGCGACGGACGCGGCCTGGCCGGCGGTGAGGTGGCCGTACTCCTCGGCCAGCTCGGCCTCCGCGTCCAGGAAGGTGGACTCGATGACCAGCATGTCGCAGCCCTCGGCGAGCTCGTACACGCCGTCGCACAGCCGGGTGTCCATGACGAACGCGAAGCGCTGGCCCGGCCTGGGCTCGCTCACCTCGTCGAGGGTGACGCCGCGCAGCTCGCCCTCCCGCTGGATGCGGCCGACGTCCGGGCCGGTGATGCCGTGGGCGGCGAGCCGCTCGGGCAGCATCCGCCGCCCGTCGGGCTCGACCAGGCGGTATCCGTAGGCTTCCACCGGGTGGGAGAGCCGGCGCGCCTGGAGGGTGAACGCGGCGGTGACGGCCAGCGTGCCGTCCCCGGATATCGGCTCCTCGCGCAGCTCGACCGTCTCGCGGTAGGCCGTGGCGTACCGCAGCCGGTCGAAGAAGCGCCGCCCGCTCGCCGGGTAGTGCGCCGTGACCGGGTGCGGCACCCGGTCGAGGTTGATGCGCTGGATGACCCCGGCCAGGCCGAGGGAGTGGTCGCCGTGGAAGTGCGTCACGCACAGCCGGGTGAGGTCGTGGGCGGCCACGCCGGCGCGGAGCATCTGGCGCTGGGTGCCCTCGCCGGGGTCGAAGAGGAGGCCCTCGCCGTCCCAGCGCAGGACGTAGCCGTTGTGGTTGCGGCGGCGTGTGGGCACCTGGCTGGCGGTGCCCAGCACGACCAGTTCACGGACGGACAACGGCCTGCCCTCAGCCGGGCGGCCAGTTGAAACCGCGGCCGCCGAGCACGTGGGCGTGCGCGTGCCAGACGGTCTGCCCGGCGCCCGCGCCGGTGTTGAACACGATGCGGTAGCCCTTGCTCGGCACGTCCTCCTCGGCGGTGATCTTCTCCTGGACGGCGACCTCGCCCGCCTCGCGCAGCACGTCGGCGGCCAACTGCGGGGCGGCGGCGGCCAGCGACGCGGCGTCGGGGTAGTGCGCCTTGGGGATCACCAGGACGTGGGTGGGCGCCTGGGGGTTTATGTCCCGGAAGGCGAGGGTCGTCTCCGACTCGCGGACGACGGTCGCCGGGACCTCGCCCGCGACGATCTTGCAGAACAGGCAGTCGGCCTGTGGTTCTCCCGCCACGGTGGCGCCTCCCGCTGTGGATGGGCTTGATCCGTCGGTTACGCAGCGGATCGTACCCGCTCGGGCACCGGTCCGGCCCGGCGGGCACGGCGGGCACGGCCCGGTGCCCGCCGGAGGAGACGCCGCTCAGGACCAGCGGCCGGTCCGCCCCAGCAGCAGCGCCGCCGCGGCCGTCCCCGCCGTCGAGGTGCGCAGCACGCTCGGGCCCAGCCGGTACGGCCGCGCCCCGACCCCGGCGAAGGCGTCCAGCTCCTCCGGGGCGATCCCGCCCTCCGGGCCGACGACGAGCACCAGCTCGCCGTCCGCGGGCAGGTCGGCCGTGGCCAGCGGCTCGGAGCCCTCCTCGTGGAGGACGGCGGCGAAGGCGGCCGAGGCCAGCAGCGGGAGGAGCTGCCGGGTGCCGGCCGGTTCGGCGACCTCCGGAAAGCGCAGCCGGCGGGACTGCTTGCCCGCCTCGCGCGCCGTCGCGCGCCACTTGCGCAACGCCTTCGCCCCGCGTTCGCCCCGCCACTGCGTCACGCAGCGCGCGGCCGACCAGGGCACGATCGCGTCCACGCCCGTCTCGGTCATCGTCTCCACGGCCAGTTCGCCGCGGTCGCCCTTGGGCAGGGCCTGGACGACGGTGATCCTCGGGCTCGGCTCCGGCTCGACGCGGACCTCCGCGACGGCGACCTCCAGCCGCTCCTTGCCCTCGACGGCCGCGACGGTGCCGAGGGCCCCGGTGCCCGCGCCGTCGGTGAGGACGATCTCCTCGCCCACCCGCAGCCGCCGCACCGCGACGGCGTGCCGGCCCTCGGGTCCGTCCAGCGTCAACGTGGCGCCGGGGGCCGCCCCGGCGAGGGAGTCGGCGACGAAGACGGGGGCGGTCACGCGCCCCTCCCCGGGGCGAGCGCGGCGCGGGCCGCCGCCAGCTCGTCGGCCAGCAGCCCGACCAGCTCCCCGGCGGGCAGGGCGCGCGCCAGCCGGTGCCCCTGACCCGCCCACAGCGCCATGGCCTGCGGATCGGCGGCCGCCGCGGCGGCCGCGCGCAGCGGGGCGGTGAGGTGGTGCACCCGCGGGTACGCGGCGGGGGCGTGGGGGCCGTACTCGGCCGTGAAGCGGTTGACCAGGCCGCGCGCGGGGCGGCCGGAGAAGGCCCGGGTCAGCTCGGTGCGGGGGAACGCGGGGTCGGTCAGCGCCCGCTTGTGCAGCTCGTGCGCGCCGGACTCGGGGCAGGCCAGGAACGCCGTGCCGAGCTGTGCGGCGACCGCGCCCGCGGCCAGCACGGCGGCGATCTGCCCGCCGCGCATCAGCCCGCCCGCGGCGATCAGCGGAAGCGACACGGCCTCCCGCACCTGGCCCAGCAGCGCGAGCAGGCCCAGTCCGGCGCCGTTCGCCGCGGGGTCCGACACGGGGTCGTCGTGGTGCGTGCCCTGGTGGCCCCCCGCCTCGACGCCCTGGACGCACAGCGCGTCGGCCCCGGCCTCCTCGGCGGCCCGGGCCTCGGCGACCGAGGTGACGGTGACGGCGGTGACGGTGCCCACCTCGGCCAGGTCCGCCAGGACCCGGCGGGAGGGGCGGCCGAAGGTGAAGGAGACCAGCGGAACGGGCTCCTCCAGCAGGATCGCCAGCTTGGCGTCGTACGCGTCGTCGTCACCCCGGTCGGGATCGCCGGGCTCGACGCCGTACCGGGCGAACTCCCCCGCGAGCCGCTCGCGGTAGGCCGCCACGGCCCCCGAGCCGTCGGCGGCGGAATGGGGCATGAAGAGGTTGACGCCGAAGGGCCGGTCGGTCAGCGTCCGCAGCCGCCGGATCTCCCCGCGCATCGCCTCCGGGGTCTTGTACCCGGCGGCGAGGAAGCCGAGCCCGCCCGCCTCGCCGACGGCGGCGGCCAGTTCGGGACGGGACGCGCCCCCGGCCATGGGGGCCTGGACGACGGGATGCTCGATCCGGGAGAGGAGCCTGGTCAACGCGGAGGACATGGCCGCATCCTGCCACGCCCCGCCGAGGCGGGCGCCGCGCCCCGGCACACCCCGACGGGCCGGGGCCTCACCGCCCGTTGAACGCGTCCTTCAACCGCGAGAACAGCCCCTGCTGCCCCGGCTGGAACTGGCCCATCGGCCTCTCCTCGCCGCGCAGCTTGGCCAGCCGGCGCAGCAGCTCCTCCTGCTCCGGGTCCAGCTTGGTCGGGGTCTGCACCTCGACGTGGACGATCAGGTCGCCACGGCCGCCGCCGCGCAGGTGCGTCACACCGCGCTGGTGGAGCGGGATGGACTGGCCGGACTGGGTGCCGGGCCGGATGTCGACCTCCTCCAGCCCGTCCAGCGTCTCCAGCGGGACCTTCGTGCCCAGGGCCGCCGCCGTCATGGGGATGGTGACCGTGCAGTGCAGGTCGTCGCCGCGGCGCTGGAAGACCGGGTGCGGAACCTCGTGGATCTCCACGTACAGGTCGCCCGCCGGGCCGCCGCCCGGACCGACCTCGCCCTCGCCGGCGAGCTGGATGCGGGTGCCGTTGTCCACACCGGCCGGGATCTTCACCGTCAGGCTGCGCCGCGACCGCACGCGGCCGTCGCCGGCGCACTCCGGGCAGGGGTTCGGCACGATCGTGCCGAACCCCTGGCACTGCGGACAGGGCCGCGAGGTCATGACCTGCCCCAGGAAGGACCGGGTGACCTGCGAGACCTCGCCGCGACCGCGGCACATGTCGCAGGTCTGCACCGACGTCCCCGGGGCGGCGCCCTCGCCGTTGCACGTCGTGCAGACGACGGCCGTGTCGACCTGGATGTCCTTCGTGGTGCCGAAGGTGGCCTCGTCCAGCTCGATGTCGAGCCGGATCATCGCGTCCTGGCCGCGCCGGGTACGGGACCTCGGCCCGCGCTGCGAGGCGGTGCCGAAGAAGGCGTCCATGATGTCGGAGAAGTTCCCGAACCCCGCGCCGAAGCCGCCGCCCCGGCTCGCGCCGCCACCCATCGGGTCGCCGCCGAGGTCGTACATCTGCTTCTTCTGCGGATCGGAGAGCACCTCGTAGGCGGTGTTGATCTCCTTGAACCGCTCCTGCGTCTTCGGGTCCGGGTTCACGTCCGGGTGCAGCTCGCGCGCGAGCCGGCGGAATGCCTTCTTGATCTCGTCCTGCGAGGCATCGCGCTGCACGCCCAGGATCGCGTAGTAGTCAGTCGCCACTTACGACTCCGCGAGGATCTGTCCGACGTAACGTGCCACTGCGCGTACCGCTCCCATCGTTCCGGGGTAGTCCATGCGGGTCGGTCCGACCACGCCGAGCTTGGCAACCGCCTCGTTGCCCGAACCGTAACCGACCGAGACGACCGACGTGGAGGTCAGCCCCTCGTGGGCATTCTCGTGCCCGATGCGTACCGTCATGCTCGAATCCTTGGCCTCTCCCAGCAGCTTGAGGAGCACCACCTGCTCCTCCAGCGCCTCCAGCACCGGCCGGATGGTCAGGGGGAAGTCGTGGACGAAGCGGGTGAGGTTGGCGGTACCGCCGATCACCAGCCGCTCCTCGGGCTCCTCGACCAGCGTCTCCAGCAGGGTGGCGAGCACGGCCGAGATCGTGCTGCGGTCGTCCTGCTCGAAGGACTCCGGCAGGTCCTGCACCAGCCTGGGGACCTCGGAGAAGCGCTCGCCGACCACCCGGCCGTTGAGCCGGGCGCGCAGGTCGGCCAGCGTCGTCTCGGTGAGGGGGGCGGGGCAGTCCACCACGCGCTGCTCGACCCGCCCGGTGTCCGTGATCAGCACGAGCATCAGGCGCGTGGGCGCGAGCAGCAGCAGTTCGACGTGCCGCACGGTCGAACGGGTCAGCGAGGGGTACTGGACGATGGCGACCTGTCGGGTGAGCTGTGCCAGCAGCCGCACGGTGCGGCTGACGACGTCGTCGAGGTCGACGGCGCCCGCCAGGAAGTTCTGGATCGCCCGCCGCTCGGGCTTGGACAGCGGCTTGACGCCCGCGAGCTTGTCCACGAACAGGCGGTACCCCTTGTCCGTGGGGATGCGACCCGCGCTGGTGTGCGGCTGGGCGATGTACCCCTCTTCCTCCAGGGCCGCCATGTCGTTGCGCACGGTGGCCGGGGAGACCTTGAGGTTGTGCCGCTCGGTCAGGGCCTTGGAGCCCACCGGCTCCTGCGTGCCGACGTAGTCCTGGACGATGGCGCGCAAGACCTCGAGTCTGCGTTCGCTGAGCACTTCGGCGCACCTCCCGTCCGGCCGTGCCTTTCGTTCCTGTCCTGGCACTCTCGACAGTCGAGTGCCAGCTTCCCTGTGCCAGTGTACGGCCGGTGACCACGACCAGGGCAAGGGCGGCCGTGGAGCGAAGGTAACCCGCTCCCGTCGCCCGGCGGGCATCACCCGCCCGTTGGCGCTAGCGTCGCCGTATGAAGGCCGGATGGGAAGAGCTCGCACCGGGAGTCGTTCGTCACCGTATGCCCGGCTGGGACGAGACCGTCGGGGCCGTCGCGGGCGGCTCGGGAGTGCTCGTGATCGACACGGGCTCCTCGCTGGGCGAGGGCGCGCGCATCCGACGGCAGCTGTGCGAGCGCTTCGACCGGCACATCACCCATGTGGCGCTCACCCACCCGCACTTCGACCACGTCCTGGGCACGTCCGCCTTCTCCGGGGTGGAGGTCTACGCCGCGGTGGGGGCCGACACGTGGCTGGCGCGCTCCAAGGACGAGCTGTGGAAGGACGCCGTGCGGCACGGCGCGGACCCCGAGGAGGCGGCCCAGGCCGTCGACGTGCTCGTCCACCCGCACCACCGGGTGGTCGGCGAGCTGACGGTCTCGCTGGGCGACCGGGAGGCGGTCCTGGCCAACGTCGGTCCCGCGCACACCGCCTACGACCTGGCCGTCCTCGTCCCCGGCGTCTCCGGCGGGCGGGACGTCGTCTTCTGCGGCGACCTGGTGGAGGAGTCCGGCGAGCCGCAGGCCGGTCCGGACGCCCACCCCCTCCACTGGCCGGCCGCCGTCGACCGCCTGCTCGCCCTGGGCGGCGAGGACGCGCTGTACGTGCCCGGCCACGGCGCGGTGGTGGACGCCGCCTTCGTCCGCGCCCAACGCGACGCCCTGGCACGGCGCTTCGGCGTTTCGTGACGGCGTCCGCGTACCACAATGAGCGCATGCGCAGCAGACGGTACGACCCCGACCTGACCCCGCCGTGGAAGCGGACCCGGCCCGCGCCCGAGGTGCCCGCCGAGCCGGACCTGGTGGTGGAGGAGATCACGACCGGGTTCTGCGGGGCCGTGGTCCGCTGCGAGAAGACCGCGCAGGGGTTCACCGTCACCCTGGAGGACCGGTTCGGGAAGCACCGCGTCTTCCCCATGGAACCGCGGGGCTTCCTGCTGGAGGGGAAGGTCGTCACCCTGGTGCGGCCCCGGGCGGTCGCGCCGCCCGCCCCCGCGGCGCCCCGGCGCACGGCCTCGGGGTCGATCGCCGTGCCGAACACCCGTGCGCGGGTGGCGCGGGCGGGGCGCATCTACGTGGAGGGGCGCCACGACGCGGAGCTGGTGGAGAAGGTCTGGGGCGACGACCTGCGGGTCGAGGGCGTCGTCGTGGAGTACCTGGAGGGTGTCGACGACCTCCCGGCGATCGTGGAGGCGTTCGGCCCCACCCCCGAGGCACGGCTGGGGGTGCTGGTGGACCACCTGGTGCCCGGTTCGAAGGAGTCCCGGATCGCCGAGCGGATCACCGACGAGAACGTGCTGGTGGTCGGCCACCCCTACGTCGACGTCTGGCAGGCGGTGAAGCCGTCCGCGCTGGGCATCGACGCCTGGCCCGACGTCCCGCGCGGCCAGGACTGGAAGACCGGCGTGTGCCGGGCGCTGGGCTGGCCGGAGCACACCGGCGCGGCGTGGAAGCGGATCCTGGGGAGCGTGCGGAGCTACACGGACCTGGAGCCGGGCCTGCTGGGGCCGGTCGAGCGGCTGATCGACCACGTCACGGTGGGCGGCCCGACCGGCCCGTGAACCGGGTCCCGGCGCCGGCCCGTCCGGTACCGGCGGCCGATGTCGGACAATGGGTCCCATGCCTTCCGCACTGCCCGACGGCGAGCCCGTCCCCGCCGACGGGACGCTGCCCGCGCACGCCCTGGCGGGCGCGGCGGAGCGCCCCCTCGGCTTCTACCTCCACGTTCCGTACTGCGCGACGCGCTGCGGCTACTGCGACTTCAACACCTACACCGCGAGCGAGCTGCGCGGCTCGGGCGGCGTGCTCGCCTCGCGGGAGAACTTCGCGGACGTCCTGGTCGAGGAGGTGCGGCTGGCCCGCAAGGTGCTCGGCGACGACCCGCGGCCGGTGGAGACGGTCTTCGTCGGCGGCGGCACCCCGACCCTGCTGCCCGCCGCCGACCTGGGGCGGATGCTCGCCGCGGTCCGCGAGGAGTTCGGGCTGGCGGACGGCGCGGAGGTCACCACGGAGGCCAATCCGGAGTCCGTCGACCCGGCCTACCTGACCGGACTGCGCGAGGCGGGTTTCAACCGGGTCTCCTTCGGGATGCAGAGCGCCCGGCGGCACGTGCTGGCCGTCCTGGACCGCACCCACACCCCCGGCCGTCCGGAGGCGTGCGTGGCCGAGGCCCGGGCGGCGGGCTTCGAGCACGTCAACCTGGACCTGATCTACGGCACCCCGGGCGAGAGCGACGACGACTGGCGGGCCTCGCTGGACGCCGCGATCGGCGCCGGACCGGACCACGTCTCGGCGTACGCGCTGATCGTCGAGGAGGGCACGCGGCTGGCCCGCCGCATCCGGCGCGGCGAGATCCCCACGACCGACGACGACGTGCACGCCGACCGCTACCTGATCGCCGAGGAGAAGCTGTCGGAGGCCGGTTTCGGCTGGTACGAGGTGTCCAACTGGGCCACCTCGGACGCCGCCCGCTGCCGCCACAACGAGCTGTACTGGACCGGCGCCGACTGGTGGGGCGCGGGCCCCGGAGCGCACAGCCACATCGGCGGGGTGCGCTGGTGGAACGTCAAGCACCCCGGCGCCTACGCCCAGGCGCTCGCCGAGGGGCGCTCGCCGGGGGCGGGTCGCGAGCTGCTGACCGACGAGGACCGCCGCGTCGAGCGGATCCTGCTGGAGCTGCGCCTGGTGGACGGCGTACCACTGGACGTCCTCGCCCCGGCGGGGGCGCGGGCCGCCGAGCGGGCGCTGGCCGACGGCCTGCTGCGCCCGGAGGCGTACGAGCGCGGCCGTGCGGCGCTCACCCTGCGCGGCCGGCTGCTGGCCGACGCCGTGGTGCGCGACCTGGTGGACTGACCCGGCGGGCCGGGGCCTGTCTCCCCGATCACGGAGCACGGTCGGAGCCGGAGGAAGCCGGCCGAGGAGTGCGGCGGCGGTCGCGGCTCGGAGCGCGTGCGCCGGCGCACCGCGCAGCCGGGAGCCGTCGGTCTTCGACGAGCCGCCGCGCCGCGGCCTCCCCTCCCACGAGGTCCGGCCGCCCGCCGGCGAGCGGCGGACGTCGAACGGGTCGAGCGGAGGGACACGGCTAGGGCGTTCTCCACGGGGCCCAGGGGTCGTCGCCGTCGGTGTCCCGCCGCGCGGGGTCCGGCGGGACGGTTCGCGTCCGGGCTCCTCTCCGGCCGCGCGCCACGTCCCGCAGGAGGGCGACGGCGGCGCCGAGGAGGACCACGACGCCGAGCCCCACCCAGAGGGCCGACGCGCCCGCCCGGTACTCGCGGACGGCGCCGGCGAGGAGCAGCGTCGCGGCCAGGACGCCGAACGCCGAGATCAACGTGCTGATGCGGTGGATCACCGGCTCATCATCGGGCCCGACCGCCCTCGCGCGCACCGGCATTCGGGAAAACGGCGGGCGGGAGTCCGTCGGCCCTCCCGCGCCGCTCCCGGTGCGGGGACGGCGGCGATCGCCCCCTCCACAAGACGGTGGGGCCGCGGCTACGGTGGGCGGCCATCGCAGGCCCGCTGCACGACGCCCCGACAGGAGGCTCTCCCGTGAGTGACGCATCGCCCGCTTCCGCACGGCAGGCACCGCCCGCGATCGACACCACGGTGTCGCACGTGGCCCGGATCTGGAACCACTGGCTGGGCGGGAAGGACAACTACGAGGTCGACCGCCGGGTCGGCGACGAGATCACGTCGATCCTCCCGGACGTGCCCCGTCTGGCCCGCGCCTCCCGAGCCCTGCTCGGACGCGCCGTGCGGTACCTGGTGACCGAGGCGGGCATCCGGCAGTTCCTGGACGTCGGCACCGGTCTGCCGACGGCCGACAACACCCACGAGATCGCCCAGCGCCTCGCCCCGGAGTCCCGGATCGTCTACGTCGACAACGACCCCCTGGTGCTGGCCCACGCCCGCGCCCTGCTCACCTCCACCCCCGAGGGCGCCACCGCCTACCTCGACGCCGACCTGCGCGACCCCGACACCATCCTGGCCGAGGCCGCCAGGACCCTGGACCTCGACCGGCCCGTCGCCCTGCTCCTGATGGGGATCATGGAGTTCGTCACCGACGACGAGGAGGCGTACGGCATCGTGCGCCGCCTGATGGACCCCCTGCCGTCGGGCAGCCACCTGGTGCTGTACGACGGCACCAACGTCGTCCACGGCGAGCGGTCGGACCGGATCGTGGAGGTGTGGAACGCCTCCGGCAACGCCCCGCTCGTCCTGCGCAGCCCCGAGCGGATCGCCGCCTTCTTCGACGGGCTGGAGCTGGTGGAGCCCGGTGTGGTGGCGTGCAACCGGTGGCGGCCCGACCCCGCTCCGGACGGCGAGCCCGAGGAGGAGGTGGACGCCTTCTGCGGGGTGGGGCGCAAGCCCTGAGAGCAGGCGCCGGGGGCACGCCCCGGAGCGAGCCGCGGACGGCGGAAGGGCCGGAGGGGCGCCGGGGTCGCGGGTGCCCCTCCGGCCCTTCGGGCCGGTCCTACGCCTCGCGGGCGCCCTCGTACATCTCCTCGATGAGGTGGCCGAACTCCTTCTCCACCACGGGCCGCTTGAGCTTCAGGCTCGGGGTGAGGTCGCCGTGCTCGACGTCCAGGTCGCGCGGCAGGATGCGGAACTTCTTGATCGTCTGCCAGCGCTGGAGGCCGGCGTTGAGCCGCCGGACGTAGCCGTCGATCAGCTCGCGCACCTCGTCGGAGGCGACGATCTCCGCGTAGCTCCGGCCGCCGAGCCCGTTCTCCTGCGCCCAGCCCGTGATGGAGGGCTCGTCGAGCGCGATGAGCGCGGTGCAGTAGTTGCGGTCGGCGCCGTGCACCAGGATGTTGGAGACGTACGGGCAGATGGCCTTGAACTGGCCCTCGACCTCGGCCGGGGCGATGTACTTGCCGCCGGAGGTCTTGATCAGGTCCTTCTTGCGGTCGGTGATCCGCAGGTAGCCGTCGTCCGACAGCTCGCCGATGTCGCCGGTGTGGAACCAGCCGTCGTCCTCCAGGACCTCGGCGGTCTTCTCCGGGAGCTTGTGGTAGCCCTGCATGATGCCGGGGCCGCGCAGCAGGATCTCGCCGTCGTCGGCGATGCGCACCTCGGTGCCCGGCAGCGGCTTGCCGACCGTGCCGGTGCGGTACGCCTCGCCGGGGTTGACGAAGCTGGCGGCGCTGGACTCGGTGAGGCCGTAGCCCTCCAGGATGTGGATGCCGGCGCCGGAGAAGAAGTAGCCGATCTCCGGGGCGAGGGCGGCGGAGCCGGAGACGCAGGCGCGCAGCCTGCCGCCGAAGGCCTCGCGGATCTTGGCGTAGACGAGCTTGTCGGCGATCCCGTGCTTGAGCTTCAGCCCGGCGGGCGCGGAGGCCGTCCCGGTGCGGCGGAAGTTGTCCTGGGTGACCTTGGCGTACTCGCGGGCCACCTCGGCCGCCCACCGGAAGATCTTGTACTTGACGCCGCCGCCCGCCCGGGCCTTGGCGGCGACCCCGTTGTAGACCTTCTCGAAGATCCGGGGCACGGCGGCCATGTAGGTGGGCCGGACCACCGGGAGGTTCTCGATGATCTTGTCGACCCGGCCGTCCACGGCGGTGACGTGGCCGACCTCGATCTGGCCCGCGGTGAGCACCTTGCCGAAGACGTGCGCCAGCGGCAGCCACAGGTACTGCACGTCGTCGGGCCGGACCAGATCGGTCGCCGCGATGGCCTTGCCCATGTACGACCAGGCGTCGTGCGGCAGCCGTACGCCCTTGGGGCGGCCGGTGGTGCCGGAGGTGTAGATCAGCGTGGCGAGCTGGTCGGCGCGGATGGAGGAGACGGACTCCTTGACCGCCTCGGGGTGCTGCTCCAGATACGCCTCGCCGCGCCGCCGCAGCTCGTCCAGCGAGAGCAGCCAGCCCTCCGGGTCGCCCTCGGCGGGCACCGCGTCCTTGGACTCGATGACGACCACGTGGGCGAGGTTCGGCAGTTCGGCGCGGCGCTCGCGCGCCTTGGCGAGCTGCCGGGCGTCCTCGGCGATCAGCACCCGGCTCTCGGAGTCGGCGAGGATGTAGGCGGTCTCCTCCGCGTTGGTGCTCGGGTAGACCGTGGTGGTGGCCGCTCCGGCGCACAGCACGCCGAGATCGCACAGGATCCACTCGACCCGGGTGTTGGAGGCGATGGCGACCCGCTCCTCGGGCCTCACCCCCAGGTCCATCAGACCGGCGGCGGTCGCGAAGACCTTCCGCGCGGCCTCGCCCCAGGTGTAGGAGCGCCAGTCGTCGGGGCCCTGGCCGGAGGCGGGAGGCACGGGATAGCGGTACGCCTCCCCGTCCGGCGTGGCCTCGACGCGCTCCAGGAAGAGATTCGCCACCGAGGGCGGACGGTTCTCGATCAGGGTCTGTGGGTCGCTCACGACATCCTCCGGGGCCCGCGACGGTGCAGGGGGGTGGCTCCAAGACTCGGTGTACCGGGAGTGGTGGGGTGGTGAAGGGGGGTGTTCGAGGTCTGTTCTGTCCGTACTTGCCTGTGTGTGATGCGTAACCCGCGAGTAACAACCGAGTGGGTGATCAGACTAAAGGGGAAGGCTGTGGCGTGAAAGAGCTCGCGCCCGGCCTCCCCGAAGCCGTGACCTCCGCGATACATACCCGACATACCAAGTGGTCTGTCCGGTGATCCGCCGCGGATCGAGAGGACACGGGGGCGTCCGCCGGCCG
>NZ_BAAASZ010000020.1:73232-104288 GCF_039533145.1 Streptomyces macrosporus | reverse complement strand
GCTCCCGCTACTTCTTCCCCTTGTCCCCGGCGCCGCCGTCGGAGTCGGAGGAGAGCGCGGCGATGAAGGCCTCCTGCGGGACCTCCACCCGGCCCACCATCTTCATGCGCTTCTTGCCCTCCTTCTGCTTCTCCAGCAGCTTCCTCTTGCGGGAGATGTCACCGCCGTAGCACTTGGCGAGCACGTCCTTGCGGATGGCCCGAACGGTCTCGCGGGCGATGACGCGCGAGCCGATGGCGGCCTGGATGGGCACCTCGAACTGCTGCCGGGGGATGAGCTCGCGCAGCTTGGAGGCCATCTTGACGCCGTAGGCGTACGCCTTGTCCTTGTGGACGATCGCGGAGAAGGCGTCCACCTTGTCGCCGTGCAGCAGGATGTCGACCTTCACCAGATCGGCGGTCTGCTCGCCGGTGGGCTCGTAGTCGAGCGAGGCGTAGCCGCGGGTCTTGGACTTCAGCGCGTCGAAGAAGTCGAAGACGATCTCGGCCAGCGGGAGGGTGTAGCGCAGCTCGACGCGGTCCTCGGAGAGGTAGTCCATGCCCTGGAGGTTGCCGCGCCGGGACTGGCACAGCTCCATCACCGCGCCGACGAAGTCGTTGGGCGTCAGGATCGTCGCCCGGACCACCGGCTCGTGCACCTGGGCGACCTTGCCGGTGGGGTACTCGCTGGGGTTGGTGACGATGTGCTCGCTGCCGTCCTCCATGTCCACCCGGTAGATCACGTTGGGCGCGGTGGCGATCAGGTCGAGCCCGAACTCGCGCTCCAGGCGCTCGCGGATCACCTCCAGGTGCAGCAGGCCCAGGAAGCCGACGCGGAAGCCGAAGCCGAGCGCGGCGGACGTCTCCGGCTCGTAGACCAGCGCGGCGTCGTTGAGCTGGAGCTTGTCCAGGGCGTCGCGCAGCTCCGGGTAGTCCGAGCCGTCCAGCGGGTACAGCCCGGAGTACACCATCGGCTTGGGGTCCTTGTAGCCGCCCAGCGGCTCGGTGGCGCCCTTGGCGAACTGGGTGATGGTGTCGCCGACCTTGGACTGGCGGACGTCCTTCACACCGGTGATCAGGTAGCCGACCTCGCCCACGCCCAGGCCGTCGGCGGGCAGCATCTCCGGGCTGTTGGTGCCGATCTCCAGCAGCTCGTGGGTGGCGCCGGTCGACATCATCTTGATGCGCTCGCGCTTGGAGAGCTTGCCGTCGACGACCTTCACGTACGTCACCACGCCGCGGTAGGCGTCGTAGACCGAGTCGAAGATCATCGCGCGGGCGGGGGCGTCGGCCTCGCCGACCGGCGCCGGGACCTGCCGGACGACCTCGTCCAGCAGCGCCTCGACGCCCTCGCCGGTCTTGGCGGAGACCTTCAGGACCTCCGACGGGTCGCAGCCGATGAGGTGCGCCAGCTCGGCGGCGAACTTCTCCGGCTGGGCGGCCGGCAGGTCGATCTTGTTGAGGACCGGGATGATCGTGAGGTCGTGCTCCATCGCCAGGTAGAGGTTGGCGAGGGTCTGGGCCTCGATGCCCTGGGCGGCGTCGACCAGGAGGATGCAGCCCTCACAGGCGGCGAGGGAGCGGGAGACCTCGTAGGTGAAGTCGACGTGCCCCGGCGTGTCGATCATGTTGAGGATGTGGGTCGTCCCCTTGGCCTCGCCCTCGGTGGGCGCCCATGGGAGACGGACCGCCTGGGACTTGATCGTGATGCCGCGCTCGCGCTCGATGTCCATGCGGTCGAGGTACTGGGCGCGCATCTGGCGCTGCTCGACGACACCGGTGAGCTGGAGCATCCGGTCGGCGAGGGTCGACTTGCCGTGGTCGATGTGCGCGATGATGCAGAAGTTGCGGATCAGCGCCGGGTCGGTACGGCTCGGCTCCGGCACGTTCGAAGGGGTCGCGGGCACGCAGGGTCCTGTCGGGTCATGGCTCGGGTTCGATACGTCACCCCCCATGGTCCCATGAGCGGCGCACTCGGTCCGGTTTGGGAGGCCATCGGGCCTGCTGGTAACCTGACCCACTGTGTCTCTTGCCCTCCTCCAGGGGCCCGTCGCGACGGAAGCGCGGGGGCCGAAGAGGGCGACGGGGACACGGAAACACACCTCATCACACCCGAGAAGGCTCTTTCGTGGCGAACATCAAGTCCCAGATCAAGCGGATCAAGACCAACGAGAAGGCCCGCCTGCGCAACAAGGCGGTCAAGTCCGAGCTGAAGACCGCGATCCGCCGCACCCGTGAGGCGATCGAGGCCGGTGACGTCGAGAAGGCCACCGCGGCCGCGCGTCTGGCCGCCAAGAAGCTCGACAAGGCCGTCAGCAAGGGCGTGATCCACAAGAACCAGGCCGCCAACAAGAAGTCGGCGATCGCTCGCAAGGTCTCCGCTCTCCAGGGCTGATCCCCCTCGGGTCGCCCTCTCGGCGCGACCCTCGGTGCCGGAGCGGGCCACAGCGGACCCTCTCACCGCTCCGCAACGGCACCACCGCGCCGCACGCGGCCTGCGTTCGCCACGCGGGTGTGGCGCAGCGGTGGTGGCACGGACGTACGGGACGTACGGCACGGGCCACCCCGACCGATCAAGAGCCAGTGGCCCCGTACGCGTTCCTCCCCAGAGCGCGCACGGGGCCTTTGCGCTGCCCGCGCCCGCGCGCCGCGCCGCGTCCGGGGAGACGGTGCGGGAAGCGGTCGCCGCGAACCTCCGGGCGGGAACGTTCCCGATGCCGGGGAAGTCCTCGACACCGGGGAGTCTCGACGCGGGGAAGTCTCGACGCCGGGGAGCCGGCGAAGCCCGGGGATGCGACCGCCTCGGCGGCTCAGCGGGAGCGCGCCGCGCGGGCGACGGCCATGACGGCCTTCTCCAAGGCGTACTCCGGGTCGTCCCCGCCGCCCTTCACCGCCGCGTCGGCCTCCGCCACCGCCCGCAGCGCCACGGCCACCCCGTCCGCCGACCAACCGCGCATCTGCTGACGGACCCGGTCGATCTTCCACGGCGGCATGCCCAACTCCCGGGCCAGGTCCCCCGGACGCATCCCGCGCGGGGCCGACAGCAGCCTGCCGATCCCCCGCACTCCCTGGGCCAGGGCACTGGTGACCAGCACCGGAGCGACCCCCGTGGCCAGGGACCAGCGCAGCGCCTCCAGCGCCTCGGGCAGCCGGCCCTCCACCGCGCGGTCGGCGATGGTGAAGCTGGACGCCTCGGCACGGCCGCTGTAGTAGCGGGCGACGACGGCCTCGTCGATGGTGCCCTCGACGTCGGCCATGAGCTGGGAGCAGGCACTGGCCAACTCGCGCAGGTCGCTGCCGAGCGCGTCGACCAGGGCCTGGCACGCCTCGGGGGTGGCGGAGCGCCCCGCGGTGCGGAACTCGCTCCGGACGAACGCCTGTCGGTCGGCGGGCTTGGTCATCTTCGGGCAGGCCACCTCGCGGGCGCCCGCCTTGCGCGCGGCGTCCAGCAGGCCCTTGCCCTTGGCGCCGCCCGCGTGCACCAGCACCAGGGTGATCTCCTCGGCCGGTGCCTTCAGGTACTCCTTGACGTCCTTGACGGTGTCCGCGGCGAGGTCCTGCGCGTCGCGGACGACCACGACCTTCCGCTCGGCGAACAGGGACGGGCTGGTCAGCTCGGCGAGCGTGCCCGGCCGCAGGTCGGCGGAGGCGAGTTCGCGCACGTCGGTGTCCGCGTCGGCGGCCTTGGCGGCGTCGATCACCTGCCGCACGGCGCGGTCGAGCAGCAGGTCCTCCTGGCCCACCGCGAGCGTGACGGGAGCGAGCGGGTCGTCGGTCGGGGACTTCCTGGTTCTGGTGGCCATCGCCGACCAGCATCCCACGAGCCGCCGACACCCACCGCCCCCGTGGGCGGTCGGAGCCCTGCCGCAGAATGGTCCGGTGAGCGACGTTCGACACATCCTGGTGCTGCCCGACCGCGATGCCGCCGAGGAGGTGGCCGAGGAGGTCGCCGAGCGGCTCGGCCTGCCCGAGGAGCCGCGGCCGATCCGCGAGGCGCTGGCGGGCGAGGACGACGCGGAGGACGCCCAGTGGCTGGTCGTCCTCGACGGCCCCGCGGACGCGTACGACCGGGCCGAACTGGACGCCCTCGCCGCCGAGTACGACGGCTGGCTGGAGACCGAGTAGGCGGTGGGCGCGGCGTAGGGCGGGCCGGGACCCCCGCGCCCACCCGGGACGGGTCTTCCTCCGGTCGCGGCCGGAGAGGGCGCCGGCCTGGCGCGGGGAGAACGAGCCGGTGGGCCGGGAGCCGACACGCTCGGGCGCGCGGCTCGTCCCCCGGGGCTTCCCGGCCCGGCTCCGGGTTCCCCGACCGCGTGGGCGGCGGCACCGCCCGGAGCGTCCCGCGCCCGCGGCCGGAGCCGTCGCGCCGTCCCGCGCCGTCCCGCGGAACCGACCACCGTCCCACCGGAGGTGACGGCCAGTGAGCCGTGGACGTCGGTGCGCAGCACGACGGCTCCGGCCGCGCGCAGGGCGGCGAGGGTGCGCGGCGCCGGATGCCCGTAGGGGTTCTCCTCTCCCGCCGACACGAGGGCGATCCGGGGGTCCAGCCGCTCCAGCAACGCCGGGTCCTGGTAGGCCGAACCGTGGTGGGCGACCTTGAGGACGTCCACCCGCGGCAGGTCGGGACGCGCCGTCAACAGCTCCTGCTGTGCCGGGGGTTCGAGGTCGCCGGGGAGGAAGACGGTCAGGTCGGCGGCGCGGACGAGGAGGGTCACGCTGGCGTCGTTGGCGTCCTCGCCCGACGGGGAGGGCGGTCCGGGCGGAGCGGGCGCCCGGGGCCACAGCACCTCCCAGGACAGGTCGCCGATCCGACGCCGCTCCCCCGGCCCCGCCCGGACCACCGGCACTCCCGCCCGGGCGGCCGTGTGCCGTACGGCCGCCGCCTGCCCGGAGGGCTCGCCCAGGGGGGTGGTCTGGATCGCCCCGACCGCCCGCCCGCGCAGGACCCCGGACAGCCCCGCGACGTGGTCGGCGTGGAAGTGGGTGAGCACCAGCAGCGGGACGGCCGTGACCCCGAGGGCGCGCAGACAGCGGTCCACCGCCTCGGGCTCGGGACCGGTGTCGACCACGACGGCCGCCCCCTCACCGGCCGCCAGCGCCAGCGCGTCCCCCTGCCCGACGTCGCAGACGGCGAGCCGCCAGTCCGGCGGCGGCCAGCCGGTAAAGGGGCGGATCAGCGGAGCGGGCCGCAGGACCGCCAGGACGAGCAGCACGGCGCAGGCGGCACAGAGCCACGGGTGACCCGGCAGCCGCCGGGCGGCCAGGACCACCACCACGGTCAGCGCGGCCAGCAGCAGGGCCCCGGCCCAGGTGCCCGGCCAGTCGATCTCGGCGCCGGGCAGGGAAGCGCCCGCCCGGGCGATGGCGGCGATGGCGCCGGTGGGCCAGCCCGCCGCCCAGGCCAGTGCCTCGGCCAGGGGCGGTGCGAGCGGCGCCGCCGCCAAGGCGGCGAAGCCGAGCACGGTGGCGGGCGCCACCAGGAACTCGGCCAGCAGGTTGCACGGGATCGCCACCAGGCTGACGTGGGCGGCCAGGACCGCGACCACGGGCGCGCACACCGCCTGCGCGGCCGCTGCCGCGGCCAGGGCCTCGGCGAGCCGCCCGGGCACCCCCCGACGGCGCAGGGACGCGCTCCAGCGCGGCGCGAGGGTGAGCAGCGAGCCGGTGGCCAGGACCGAGAGGAGGAAGCCGAAGTCGCGGGCGAGCCAGGGGTCGTACAGGACGAGCAGCAGGACGGCGGCGGCCAGCGCGGGCAGCAGGGAACGCCGTCGCCCGGTGGCGATCGCCACGATGGTGATCAGTCCGCAGGCCGCCGCCCTGAGCACACTGGGCTCCGGACGGCAGACCACCACGAAGGCCAGGGTGAGCAGCGCGCCGGTGACCGCGGTGGTGCGCAGCGACATCCCCAACCGGGGCGCCACTCCGCCGCGTTCGGCGCGGGAGGCCGTCCCCGGTGGTCCGACGAGCAGCACCAGCAGGATCGCGAGGTTGGCCCCGCTCACCGCCAGCAGGTGGAGCATGTCGGCCGCGCGGAAGGCCGCGTCGAGGTCGGGCGGGATGCGCGAGGTGTCGCCGACCACCAGCGCGGGCAGCAGCGCCCGCGCGTCGGGCGGCAGCCCGTCGGCGGCCTCCCGCAACCCGGCCCGCAGGTCCCCGGCGGTGCGCTGGGCGGCGGTCGGCTCACCGGTCACCGTGGGCGGCCCCTCGCCCCGCACCCGCAGCACGGCGGCGACGTCCCGGCCGCCCGCCTCCTCCCGCGGTGGCAGGAGCCGGGCCCGGACCCGCAGCCGGGTGCTGGGCAGCAGGTCGAGCCACGACGACGGCGACCGGGCCTCGGCCCCCGTCCGCTGTCCGCCCGTGCCGTCCCGCCGCACCATGAGGAGCACCGGCGACCGGGTGTCGGTCACCGTGCCGTCCGAGGCGGTGACGCGGACGGCCTCGGCCCGCAGCATCACCATCCCCGGCAACTGCTCGGACCCGTGGACGCGAGGCCGCACCACGCGCGGATCACCGGTGACGGTCACCTCGGCGGTGACGTGGGCGTGCCGCCGGGCCGGCTCGGACAGCGGACCGCGGTGCACGTCGGCCGCGTGCGCCGCGGCCACTCCGCCGCCCGCCGCGGCGCACACCAGCGCCAGGGCGGCGGCCGGGTACCCGCCGCCCCGGCCCCGTGCCAGGAGCAGGCACACCGCCGCCGCCAGGCAGCAGACGACCGCGCCGACGACCGCCGTACGGCCCGGAACCCCCAGGGCCAGGGCCGCCGCGCCCCACGCGGCCAGCGCGGGCGGGGTCAGTCGGAGGTCGGCGGGGCCCTCCTGGCGTGGTTCGGCCGCGCCCAGACGGTGCCCGGCCGCGGCGTGCACCGCCGCCCGGGCGGTTCCCCGGACGGTCACGGTCCGACCAGTGGCCGCAGGTCGGCGAAGCGGCGTTCGCCGATGCCGTCGATGTCGCGGAGCTGTTCGACGGAGGTGAAGCCGCCGTGCTCGGTCCGGTAGTCGATGATGCGCCGGGCCATGACGGGACCGATGCCCGGCAGCGCGTCGAGCTGGTCGACCGTGGCGGAGTTGAGGCTGACCGGCACGCCCGCCGGCGCCCCGCCCCCGGCCGGAGAGCCGGGCTCGGCGGGTACGGCGGGCACGACGGCCGCGGCGGCCGGCTCTCCGACGACGATCTGCTCTCCGTCGATCACCGGACGGGCGCGGTTGAGTCCCTCGATGTCCGTCCCCGGCCGGACGCCGCCCGCGGCCCGCAGCGCGTCGGCGACACGGGCCCCCGCGGGCAGCCGGTGCACCCCCGGCCTGCGGACCTTGCCCGTCACGTCCACCAGGAGCTGCCGTCCGCCGGGAGCCGACGCGGCGGACGGGGGAGGCGAGGGGGCCGGACGCGGACGGGACGCCGCCGACTCCACCTCGGGCGCCCGGACGGTCTGAGGGCGGCCGGTCCAGAAGTGGTGCGCGGCGAAGCCCAGGGCCACGACCAGCACCAGGGCGAGCGCGGCCAGTGCGCGCGGCTCCACACCGCACCGTGTCCGCACCCACAGCGGCAGCCGCTCCCGTACGGCCTCCGACAGCCGTGCGCGCCGCGAAAGCCCCGGCTCGGGAACCGGGTTCGGCACGGGCGGCTCCCGCACCGGCTCGGACGCCACGAGCCCGGACGCCACCGGCTCGGACGCCACCGGCTCGCGCGCCGCGGCCCGGCGCGGAGGACGTTCCCCGGCCGCTCGGCGGGCACGCGCCCGGCGGACCGCCTCACGGGCGGCGGCCACGGCCTCCGCACGCGACAGCGGAGCCGGATCGCCGGCACCCCCACCGGTCTCGGGCGGAGCGACGGAGGCGGCTCCGGTGGCCGGCCCGCGCGGCTCCGGCCCGGCCACGAGCAGCGCGCTCGCACGCTCGCGCAGCGGTGCCGCGTCGGCGACCCGCCGCCGCGCCCGGCGGCCCGGACCGGCCGCCGGTGGGCGGCTCGACAGGGGACGTGACCGCGCCCGGGGCCGAAGAGGCGACCGGGAGCGCGTCCGGGACGGCTGTCGGGACGGTGACGGGGAGTGAGCGCCGGGGTGTGATCGGGTGTCCATGCCGATCGACGGTAGGTCGGACGGCCCATCCCCGACGATCATGGGCTTCTTCCGTGGACTACCCGTCGGTTGTGGACAACTCCGTCACCTGTCCGAGCGACACCACCACACCCAGCAGCCCCGGCCCGGTGTGCGCGCCGATGACCGCGCCCACCTCGCTGACGTGCAGCTCCCCCAGCCCCGGCACACGGGTGCGCAGCCGCTCGGCGAGCTGGTCGGCGCGGTCCGGCGCGGCCAGGTGGTGCACGGCGATGTCCACGGGGGCGGTGCCCGCCCGTTCCACCACGATCTCCTCCAGGCGGGCGATGGCCCGGGAGGCGGTGCGGACCTTCTCCACCATGCCGATGCGGCCGTCCTCCAGCTCCAGCAGCGGCTTGACCGCCAGTGCCGAGCCCAGCAGCGCCTGGGCCGCGCCGATGCGCCCCCCGCGCCGCAGGTAGTCCAGGGTGTCCACGTAGAAGTACGCGGACGTTCCCTCCGCGCGCTCGCGGGCCGCCGCGACCGTCTCCTCCAGCGTGCCGCCCGCCTCGGCGACCTCCGCCGCGGCCAGGGCGCAGAAGCCCAACGCCATCGCCACCATGCCGGTGTCCACCACCCGTACCGGGACGGGCGCCTCCCGGGCGGCGAGCACGGCCGCGTCGTAGGTGCCGGAGAACTCCGCCGACAGGTGGAGGGAGACGATGCCCTCCACCCCCGTCTTCGCGATGGTGCGGTAGACGTCGGCGAACACCTGCGGAGCGGGGCGGGAGGTGGTCACGGACCGCCGTTTCCGCAGCGCCTCGGCGAGCGAACGGGCGGAGATCTCGGTGCCCTCCTCCAGCGCCCGGTCGCCCAGCACCACGGTCAGCGGCACCGAGGTGATGCGGTGCCGCTCCAGTGCCGCCCGTGGCAGGTAGGCCGTGGAATCAGTGACGATCGCGACATGGCGGGACATGGGGCGGAGATTACCCCGCCCTTCCCGGCGCGGGCGATGCCGGCCCGTCGGCGTGGCTCACGACGCGCTCTGCGGACGGCCCTTGCGGAAGTCGGTGGTACCGAAGTCGGTGGTGCCGAAGTTCGAGCCGGGCTCCACCGCCCGCTGCCCCGCCGTCCCCGTCCGGCCCTCGACGCCGGGGGCACCGGGCGCTCCGGAGGCGCCGGGCAGCTCCGCGTCGGGGGTGACCCAGTGCCGCAGCGCGCCCGCCTCCAGTTCGATCTGCTCGCTCAGCGCGGCCAACTCGTCCTCGCTGTGGCGCCGGGCGCGGTCCTGCGCGGCGAACCGCAGCGAGTCCGCGGACGCCTTGATGCGCTCGGCCCGCTCCCGCGCCTCGGGCAGCCGGGCGGCGACCCGTGCCCGGTCCGGTTCGCGCTCCATCAGCAGCCGCAGTTCCCCGTCGAGTTGACGGGCGTGTTCCTGGAGCCGCTCGAACAGGCCGAGGGCCTCGCTCAGCGAGGCGTCGTGCGAGGACCCGGCCTCCAGCGCCCGGCGCGTGCCGTCGAGGGACGCGCGCAGTTCCAGCCGTACCCGGGCCAGCTCGCCCACGGGGCCGGGCTGGGCGCCGCGGGCCCGCAGCGTGGTGTCCTCCACCGTCCGACGCACCTGATCACCGGCCCGCTCCACCCCGCGCTTGACCGCCCGTGCGGTCTTCACCGCGGCGATCGCTCCGAGGACCGTGAAGAGCACGAAGAGCAGGGCCAGCAGGCCGATGACGAACTCCACAGTCGCTCCCTCGTTCGCCGGTGCCGTCGTGTTCCCAGGGTAAACGCGCGAGGGCCGCTCCGGGGTTCCACGCCGACCCGGACTCCCCCCGCGTCCCACCCGTAAGGGACGCCGGTCCGCCGCGGGAGGGCGCCGCCGCCACCGGTGGCCGACGCCCGCGCCCCTACCGGAACGCGCACCGGAACGCACGCGGGAACGCGCACCGGAGCACGTGCGGGGGTGGAGGCCGCGTCCGCCTCCACCCCCGCACGGCCCGGTTCCGGGATCAGGCCGGGACGATGTTCACCAGCTTCGGCGCCCGGACGATGACCTTGCGGACGTCCGCGCCGCCCAGCGCGTTCACGATCGCCGGCTCGGCCAGCGCCCGGGCCTCCAGGTCGGCCTCCGAGATGTCCGGCGCGACCTCCAGACGGGCCTTGACCTTGCCCCTGACCTGCACGACGCAGGTGACGGTCTCGTCCACCACGTACCGCGGGTCGGCGACGGGGAAGTCCTCGTAGACGACGCTGGTGTCGTGGCCCAGCCGGTGCCACAGCTCCTCGGCGACGTGCGGGGCCAGCGGCGCGATCAACAGCACCAGCCGCTCGGCGGCCCAGCGCGGCACCTCGCGCAGTTTGGTGATGTGGTTGTTCAGCTCGGTGATCTTGGCGATGGCGGTGTTGAAGCGCAGGCCCTCCATGTCCTTGCGCACCCCGTCGATCGCCTTGTGGACCGCCCGCAGGGTCTCCTCGTCCGGCTCGGCGTCGACGACCGCGACCTCGCCCGTGGCCTCGTCCACGACGTTGCGCCACAGCCGCTGCAGCAGCCGGTACTGGCCGACGACCGCGCGGGTGTCCCACGGCCGCGAGACGTCCAGCGGGCCCATCGCCATCTCGTACAGCCGCAGCGTGTCCGCGCCGTACTCGGCGCAGATCTCGTCCGGGGTGACGGCGTTCTTCAGGGACTTGCCCATCTTGCCCAGCGCCCGGCCGACCTTCTCGCCCTTGTACCAGTACGCCCCGTCGCGCTCCTCGACCTCGGCGGCGGGGACGGCGATGCCGCGGGAGTCGCGGTAGACGTACGCCTGGATCATCCCCTGGTTGAACAGCTTGTGGAACGGCTCGGACGAGGAGATGTGGCCCAGGTCGTACAGCACCTTGGACCAGAAGCGGGCGTACAGCAGGTGCAGCACGGCGTGTTCGGCGCCGCCGACGTACAGGTCGACGCCGCCGGTCGGCCGCCCCTCGCGCGGACCCATCCAGTACCGCTCGATCTCGGGGTCGACCAGCTTCTCGTCGTTGTGCGGGTCCAGGTAGCGCAGCTCGTACCAGCACGAACCGGCCCAGTTGGGCATGGTGTTGGTCTCGCGGCGGAACCTGCGCGGGCCGCGTCCGTCGCCCAGGTCCAGGGTGACGTTGACCCACTCCTCGTTCCGGGACAGCGGGGTCTCGGGCTCGGTGTCGGCGTCGTCGGGGTCGAAGGTGCGCGGGGAGTAGTCCTCGACCTCGGGCAGCTCCAGCGGCAGCATCGACTCGGGCAGCGCGTGGGCGACGCCGTCCTCGTCGTAGACGATCGGGAAGGGCTCGCCCCAGTAGCGCTGCCGGCTGAACAGCCAGTCGCGCAGCCGGTAGTTGACGGTGCCCTCGCCGATGCCGCGCTCGGCCAGCCACTCGGTCATCCGGGCCTTGGCCTCGGTGACGGACAGGCCGTCCAGCGAGACGCCCTCGCCGGTCGAGTCGATGATCCGCGCGTCGTACGAGGCGAAGGCGTCGTCCCAGGTGGACGGGTCGGTGCCGCGGCCGTCCGTCGGCTCGACCACGCACCGCATCGGCAGGTCGAAGGCGCGGGCGAAGGCGAAGTCACGGGTGTCGTGCGCGGGAACGGCCATGATCGCGCCGGTGCCGTAGCCCATCAGCACGTAGTCGGCGATGAACACGGGGACCCGCTCGCCACTGGCGGGGTTGACGGCGTACGCGCCGGTGAAGACGCCGGTCTTCTCCTTGGCCTCGGCCTGCCGCTCCACGTCGGACTTGGACGCCGCCTGCTTGCGGTACTCCGAGACGGCCTCGGCCGGGGTGGGGTAGCCGCCCGTCCACGCCTCGCGGGTGCCCTCGGGCCAGGCGGCGGGGACGATCCGGTCCACCAGGTCGTGCTCGGGCGCCAGCACCATGTACGTGGCGCCGAACAGGGTGTCCTGCCGGGTGGTGAAGACGGTGATCCGCTCGCCGGAGTCCTCGCCGCCGTCGGCGGCGACGGGGAACTCGATGCGGGCGCCCTCGCTGCGGCCGATCCAGTTGCGCTGCTGCAGCTTGATGGCCTCGGGCCAGTCCAGCGTGTCCAGGTCCTCCAGCAGCCGCTCGGCGTACGCGGTGATGCGCATGTTCCACTGGCGCAGCTTGGCCTTGAAGACCGGGTAGTTGCCGCGCTCGGAGCGGCCCTCGGCGGTGACCTCCTCGTTGGCCAGGACGGTGCCCAGGCCGGGGCACCAGTTGACCGGCGCGTCCGAGGCGTACGCCAGGCGGTACCCGCCCAGCACGTCGGCCCGCTCGAC
Organism: Streptomyces macrosporus; assembly: GCF_039533145.1. Taxonomy (NCBI): domain Bacteria; kingdom Bacillati; phylum Actinomycetota; class Actinomycetes; order Kitasatosporales; family Streptomycetaceae; genus Streptomyces; species Streptomyces macrosporus. Next base: position 92,007 of record NZ_BAAASZ010000020.1, on the reverse strand, counting down.
CTCGCTCAGCTCGCTCCAGGGCCGTCCGTCGGGCGTGGGGCGCGTGCCGTTCTCGAACTGCTCGACCAGCTCCTGGATCGGCCGTGCCCTGCGCGCCTCCTCGTCGTACCAGGAGTTGAAGATCTGCAGGAAGATCCACTGGGTCCAGCGGTAGTAGCCCGGGTCGATCGTGGCGAAGGAGCGGCGCTGGTCGTGCCCCAGCCCCAGCCGCCGCAGCTGGGCCCTCATGTTCTCGATGTTGGCCTCGGTCGACACCCGCGGGTGGGTGCCGGTCTGCACGGCGTACTGCTCGGCGGGCAGGCCGAAGGCGTCGAAGCCCAGGGTGTGCAGGACGTTGTGGCCGGTCATGCGCAGGTAGCGCGCGGTGACGTCCGTGGCGATGTAGCCCAGCGGGTGTCCGACGTGCAGGCCCGCGCCCGAGGGGTACGGGAACATGTCCATGATGAACCGCTTGGGTCGAGCGATCGTCTCGGGGTCCCCGGCCAGCTCCCCCTTGGGGTTGGGGGCCTCGTACGTGCCGTGCTCGTCCCAGAAGTCCTGCCAGCGCGCCTCGATCTCGGCGGCCAGCGCGGCCGTGTAGCGATGGGGGGCCGCGGTCTCCGCGGCGGCGGTGGTCTCGCTCATCGTCCTCTAAGCTCCATCGGTCGTCTGCCTGCGGAAGCGTCGCGGGAACACGATGGCCCGCAAAACAAAAGACCCCTCGCACAGGAGGGGACGCCGCGCTGATTCCGACTCCACCGGAACCAAACCGGAGTGTCGGCGGTGGTTCAGCGCGGCCCGCTAAGCAGAAGGCGTACGGCACGCATGGCGTCAGGGTACCGCAAGGCCCCCTCGGCACCGCCATCCGCCCACGGCTCGGACGCGCCCGGCCGGCCCCTCGCGGAGCCCCGAAGAGGGGGGAACACGAGACACCGCGAGACGGCGTGGGAAGACGCGGGACCACGCGAGAAGGGCGGGAACGCGAGAAGCGGGCCACTCTCGCGAGTGGCCCGCTTCCTCACCGTGGAGCTAAGGAGAATTGAACTCCTGACCTCTTGCATGCCATGCAAGCGCTCTACCAACTGAGCTATAGCCCCGAGTCGTCCGTTCGCGGTTTCCCGCGGCGGCGACGCCTACTGTACACGGCCCCCACCGCTCTTCGCCAAATCCCATAACGGGTGGGTCACGGGGGTGGGGGTACTGTCGGTCTCCGCGCCCGTTTCGCACACTGTTCCGCCCACCCGTTCCCCAGGAACCCCACCGGAGACCGGAGCCGCCCGTGAGCACGCTGCAGCCGATAGCCGACCGCCGGGACCTCGCGGCGAGGGGGTATCCGCTGAGGCGGCCCACTCGGATCGCCGCCGTGCTCTGCCTGCTGTCCTTCACCGCCTTCCTGGCGGCGCAGCGCGCGGCCGACGTCTCCATGATCGACCTGATGGTCTACCGGGCCGAGGGCTGGACGGCGCGCACCGGCGGCGACCTGTACGCGATGCGGGCCACGCACGCCGAACTGCCGATGACCTACCCGCCGTTCGCCGCGCTGCTGTTCATCCCGCTCACCCTGGTCGACGTGCCGGAGATGCGGGCCCTGGCCACCGGGGTCAACCTGGCCCTGCTGGTCGTCCTGATCCACCTGTCGCTGCGGCTCGTCGACCGTCCGCTGCGCGTGCCGCGCCCGGCCGCCGCCCTGGCGCTGGCGGCGGTCGCCGTCTGGTGCGAGCCGGTGTGGACGACGCTGCGGTACGGGCAGATCAACCTGCTGCTCGCCGCCCTGGTCCTGTGGGACCTGTCCCGGCGTCCCGACCACCGCTGGGCGGGTGTCGGCATCGGGATCGCGGCCGGGATCAAGCTGACCCCCGCGCTGTTCGCGGTGTTCCTGGCGCTGTGCGGCCTGGTCCGGGCGTGGCAGCGGCTGCGGAGGACCGGCCGGCTCGACCGCGGCGTCTGGAACCACTGGCTGCGCCGGGCCGCCGTGGCCTGCGGGGCCTTCGCCGGAACGGTCCTGTTGGCCGCCGTGGTGCTGCCGCGCGACTCCCGGCACTTCTGGACCGAGGCGGTCTTCGCGCCGGAGCGGGTGGGCCGGGTGGAGGACACCGCCAACCAGTCGCTGCGCGGCGTCCTGGCCCGGCTGCTGCACACCACCGACCCCGATGCCGGCTGGCTGCCGCTCGCCGCCGTGGTGGCCGCCGCGGGGCTGGCCGTGGCGGTGGCCGCCGCGCTGGCCGGTCCGCGCCGGCTGCCCTCCGCGCACGCCTGGGCCGTCGTCGCCTGCGCCTCCACCGCGCTGTTGGTCAGCCCCGTCTCCTGGTCGCACCACTGGGTGTGGTGCGTGCCGACCGCGCTGCTGCTCGGTGCGGAGGCGCTGCGCCGCGGCGGCGCCCTGTGGTGGACGGGTGCGGCGTCGGCGGCGCTGCTGTTCTGCTCGTACGCGCTGTGGTGGGTGCCGCACGACCCGGCGGAGCGGTTCGAACTGCGGCAGAGCGGCGTGGAGATGGTGCTGTCGGCCGTCTACCCGCTGGCGGGGACGACCGTCCTGGTCCTCACGGCGGTGCTGGCGGTACGGGCGCTGCGCCGACCCGTGCCGTACCCGTCCGCCCCGGCGGGAAGCGGGGGTGCCGCCGTGCCCGGGCGGAGGAGGCCGCTCGGACCGGCCCGGGCTCAGGCGGCCACGAAGGAGTAGAAGCGCTTGAGGGTGCAGTGCTCCTCGAGGAGCCGGCCGTAGATCGGCTCGCCCTCCAACTCGCGGTAGATCTCGATCGGATCACCCTTGATGATCAGCGCCCGCGCGCACTCGACGCACCAGTACTGGTAGGCCGTGTTGATCGGCTCCATGTCGCGGACGATCGGGGTGCCGCTGCCGCACCAGTCGCACTTCCTGCTGTGGGCACCCATGTCCGTCAGTCAACTCCAGCCGTGGCCGTGGGCGTGCACCTACGGGAAGCTCCTCCGCTGTCCGCGCTCCCCCTGAACATTCCGGCGACGTCTCCCGATCCACGGACCGAAAACCGTGGAGTCGCGGACCCCCTCGGCATCGCAGCGTCCTTTCCTCGGCACTCTCCCCCACCAGCCCTCCGATGGGGGCTGCCGCCTCGTCCAGCGCTCCGATTCTGCCACGCTCCGTGCGGTCTCCGGCAGAAGTGCGACGAGAGCGCGCACTTCTCGCCACCGCTGTCCGACCAGCGGTGAACGGCGCGGAAAGGGCGGGAGAAGTGGACGGGACGGAAGCGGGTGGGCGGCGAGGGGCCGGAAAGCGAAGATCCCGCCCCCCTCGAAGGGGAGCGGGATCTCGCGGTGTCCTGTGGAGCTAAGGAGAATCGAACTCCTGACCTCTTGCATGCCATGCAAGCGCTCTACCAACTGAGCTATAGCCCCGAGCCCGCGGCTCCGCCGTTCTCACCGCGGCGCCGTGAACGGGAAGTAGCTTAACCGGTGACCTGCCCGAACGCGAAATCGGCCTCCGAGGCCCCGGCCGGCGCCCCGTCGTACGCCCCGGCCGGGCCCCTCCGGACGGTCAGACGTCGTCGCCGAGGACCGGCTCGGGGAGCGTCCCGGCGTTGTGCTCCAGCAGCCGCCAGCCGCGGGCGCCCTCGCCCAGGACGGACCAGCAGCAGTTGGACAGCCCGCCCAGGGCCTCCCAGGAGCGCGGCTCCAGGCCGAGGAGGCGGCCGATGGTGGTGCGGATGGTGCCGCCGTGGCTGACGACGACCAGGACCCCGCCGTCGGGCAGCTTCTCGGCGCTGCGCTCGACGACCGGGGCCGCGCGGTCGGCCACCTCCGTCTCCAGCTCGCCGCCGCCGCGCCGCACGGGCTCGCCGCGCTTCCACGCGGCGTACTCCTCGCCGTGGCGCTCCATGATCTCTTCGTGGGTCAGCCCCTGCCAGACGCCCGCGTACGTCTCGCGCAGGCCCTCGTCGTAGGTGACCTCCAGGCCCGTGACCGCCGCCAGCTCGGCGGCCGTGTCGACGGCCCGCTTCAGGTCGGAGGCGATGATCGCGTCCGGCCCCAGCGCCGCGAGCTGCCGGGCCGCGCGCCGCGCCTGGGCGACGCCCGCCTCGGTCAGCTCGATGTCCGTCGTGCCCTGGAAACGGCGTTCGAGGTTCCAGGCGGTCTGGCCGTGCCGCCACAGCACGATCCGGCGACCGCGACCCGCCACACGTCCGTTCAGCTCGACTCACCGCCCTCGCGCGCCGCGGCCTCGCCCTTGCCCCGGGTGGCCTCGGCGGCCTCCGGCAGATCGATCCGCGGGCAGTCCTTCCACAGCCGCTCCAGCGCGTAGAAGACCCGCTCCTCGCTGTGCTGCACGTGCACCACGATGTCGACGAAGTCCAGCAGGACCCAGCGGCCCTCGCGCTCGCCCTCGCGGCGCGCGGGCTTGACGCCCTTCTCCTTCAGGAGGCGCTCCTCGATCTCGTCGACGATCGACCTGACCTGGCGGTCGTTGGGCGCGGAGGCCAGCAGGAAGGCGTCGGTGATGGAGAGCACATCGCTGACGTCGTACGCGACGATGTCGTGGGCGAGCTTGTCGGCAGCCGCCTGGGCGGCTGCGTTGATCAGCTCGATGGAGCGGTCCGTGGCGGTCACAGGCATGCTTTCCGTCGGTGGTCAACAACCCTTCAAGGGTCTCACGATCCGCCGCGGACCGACTCCCTGGCCTTCCGGTCAGCCCTCCGACCCCGCGGGCTCGTAGTCCTGGCCGAGCACCACCGTGACGTCGGCGTTCGCCGCGCCCTTGCCCTCGACGACCACCTTCTCGGACAGGCCGAGCGTCCTGGCGACCTCCACGGCCTTCTCCTTGTCCTCGGCGTCCGCGTACGTCACACGGGTGGTGGCCTGCGGCGCGCCGGCCGAACCGGCGCCGACGACGGTGTAGCCGCCGTTCACCAGCGTCACCCGGGCGGTCGTCGCGGCGTTCTCGTCGCCGGTGGCGTCCTTCAGGCTCACGCGCGGGGTGGCGTCCGGGTCGGTGTTCCGCACCGTGCCGCCGAGCACGTTCTTCACCAGGCCCTCGCTGGTCGCGTCGCTCAGCGTGCCGTCCGCCTCCACCGGCAGCAGCTCGGTGGCGTAGTCGCCGTCCTTGGCGTACCCGGCCAGCGGGGCGAGGCTGGCGCCGAGCTGCGCCTCCGTCAGGGAGGGGTCGGGGATCTGGGCCAGCGACCTGACCGTCTCGGTGGCGGTCCGCGGGTCGCTGGACATCTTGGCGAGCGTGGCCTGCACCACCTGTCCGAAGCGGGCGAGCTGCTTCGTCTGCGGCTCGCCGGCGGCCCGGTACGTGGCGTAGGCGACGGCGGCCCGCCCGTCCAGGTCGCGGTCGGCGCCCTGCTCGACCGCCGGCCCGTCGCCCTTCTTGGCGCCGGGCACGGTGGTGTCGGCGTCGACGGTGATGCCGCCGACCAGCTCGACCCAGTTCTCCAGGTACGGGGTGTCCAGCCGCCAGGTGCCCCTGATCTCGGTGCCCAGCAGCAGGCCCAGCGCGTCGCGCGTGGCGGCGGCGCCCTCGGCCTGGAATGCCTTGCCGAGCGTGGTGGCCGCGCCCGTCCCGCCGGAGGAGACGGCGAGGGAGTTGGGCAGCAGGACGGTGGTGCCCTTGCCGGCCGTCTCGTTGTTGACCAGCAGCGCCGTGGAGGTCTCGCCGCCGTCGACCTCGCGCAGGTGGACGACTATCACCGTGCGTTTCTGGCCGGCCCCCGCCGCCTGCTCGGTGCCCTCGGAGCCGGACAGTCCGGGCAGCATGCCCGCGAACCACAGCCAGCCGACGCCGCCCACCAGGACCACGGCCGCCGCGACGATCAGGGCGATCGTGCGGTTGCGGCCCCGGCGCTTGGCCTCCTCGCGCCGCTCGGTGCGGCTCTCGGAGAACTTCAGCCAGTCGATGACGTCTTCGGACTCCTCGCTCTTCTCCTCGATGAAGGAGAACTCCTCGGTCCGGTATTCGCCGTCGGCATCGCCCGAGCCGCCCGGGTCCGTGCCGTCCGGCGCCCCGGCGGAAGCGGGCGCGGTGTCGGGCTCCCGCCCCTCCCGGGAGTCCTGGTCCCGCGCGCCGTCGCCCTCCTCGTACCAGGGGCCCTGGGGCTGCTGCGGAATCCAGACGTCCCCGGCGGGCTGCGGCGTGCCGGTCGCCGAGGCGTCCCAGGAGGAGGCGTACGGGTCCCGGGAGTCGTGGCCGCCGTGGTCCGGGCCCGGATCCTGGCCGGGCGCGTAGGCGTCGGGGGCATAGGCGTCGGGGGCGTAGGCGTCCGGCGCGTGGGTGTCGGGGGTGTAGCCGCCGGAGTAGGGGGCGTACGCGCCGGGCGTGTAGGCGTCCGGCGCGTAGGTCCCCTGGGCGTAGCCGTCGGAAGGGTACGACCCGTACGGGTCGTACCCGGCATGCGGGCCCGCCTCCGGACCCGCGTACGAGGCGTCGTGGCCCTGTTGCGACGGTGCGCCGGGGACACCACCCGCGTGCGGGGGATGGACCGGGCGACCGTACTCGTCGTAACCGTAGGGGTGACCGCTCGCCTGTGGCGCGTCTCCCCACCCGTACGGGTCCTGCCGGTCGTTCACGACTGCCGCCCCTCTAGCCCCTCTGCGCCGGACCGTCCCGGTACAGCCGGCGTTTGTTGATGTAGCGCACCACCCCGTCCGGCACCAGATACCAGACGGGGTTGCCCTGTGCCACGCGCGCACGGCAGTCCGTCGAGGAGATCGCCAGCGCCGGGACCTCGATCAGGGACACCCCGCCGTCCGGCAGGCCCGGGTCCGTGAGGGTGTGTCCGGGGCGGGTGACTCCGATGAAGTGGGCGAGCGAGAACAGCTCGTCGACGTCGCGCCAGGTGAAGATCTGGGCGAGCGCGTCCGCGCCGGTGATGAAGAACAGGTCGGCGTCGGGGTGCAGTTCCCGCAGGTCCCGCAGCGTGTCGATGGTGTACGTCCGGCCGCCGCGGTCGATGTCGATGCGGCTGACCGAGAACTGCGGGTTGGAGGCGGTGGCGATGACCGTCATCAGGTAACGGTCCTCGGCCGGCGAGACCTGCTGGTGGCTCTTCTGCCACGGCTGCCCGGTCGGTACGAAGATCACTTCGTCGAGGTCGAACCGGGCCGCCACCTCGCTCGCCGCGACCAGGTGCCCGTGGTGGATCGGGTCGAACGTTCCGCCCATCACCCCCAGTCGCCGCTTGCCGGCGCCGGACACTATGCCTTCTCCCATGCGTGCCGACCTTAGCCGTCCGATGTCGGATCCGCCGCCGCGGGCGCCGGATCTCAGCGGTCCCGGTTGAAGCGGGTCGTGATCCACAGCAGCAGGAGCAGTGCCAGCAGGGCACCGCCGCCGGTGACGTACGGGTTCGCGCCGTGCTCGCCGCCTTCCTGAGCACCGGAGGAGGCGAGGAGGGTGAGGGTGTGCACGGTGTCGGGCAGGGTCATCGTCGGCAGACCTATCCGGGTAGGGACGGAAAACTTGAGGCACATCGTAAGCCGGTGGGGACCTGTGGCTCGCGGCACCCACCGCCTAGGGTGGTGGGCGACACGGGGGACGGGCCCAGACGAGACCCGCAGGGGGCAAGACGATGACCGAGGCCAACGGCAGCACCGAACACCTTCCCGGCCGCAACAGACGGCGTTTTCCGGGGATCTCCTCGCGGGCGTACGAGCACCCCGCGGACCGTTCGGCGCTGGTGGCGCTGCGCAAGCTGAGCGGATTCGACACGGTTTTCAAGGCACTGAGCGGGCTGCTGCCCGAGCGCAGCATGCGCCTGCTGTTCCTGTCCGACTCGGTGCGGGTGAACGACGAGCAGTTCGCCCACCTGTACGCCATGCTGCGGGACGCCTGCTACATCCTGGACCTGGAGAAGGTCCCGCCGATGTACGTCACGCAGGACCCGAAGCCCAACGCCATGTGCGTCGGCCTGGACGAGCCGATCATCGTGGTGACGACCGGGCTGATCGAGCTGCTGGACGAGGAGGAGATGCGGGCGGTGATCGGCCACGAGGTCGGTCACGCCCTCTCCGGGCACTCGGTCTACCGCACCGTCCTGCTGTTCCTGACGGGCCTGGCCGTCAAGGTGGCGTGGATTCCGCTGGGCAACGTGGCGATCATGGCGATCGTGACGGCGCTGCGCGAGTGGTTCCGCAAGTCGGAGCTGTCGGCGGACCGGGCCGGCCTGCTGGTCGGCCAGGACCTCCAGGCGTCGATGCGCGGCCTGATGAAGATCGCGGGCGGCAACCACCTCCACGAGATGAACGTGGACGCGTTCCTCAAGCAGGCGGACGAGTACGAGGCGAGCGGCGACCTGCGCGACTCCGTCCTGAAGATCCTCAACGTGCTGCCGCGCAGCCACCCCTTCACCACCGTGCGCGCCGCGGAGCTGCGCAAGTGGGCGAGCGGCCGCGACTACCAGCGGATCATGGACGGGCACTACGACCGGCGCGAGGACGACAAGGAGACCTCGGTCTACGAGTCGTTCCGGCAGTCCGCGAGCCACTACTCCGAGACCGTGCGGACCAGCAAGGACCCGCTCATGGGCCTCGTCCGGGACCTCACGGACGGTGCCGGGGACCTGGGCGGCAGGCTGCGCGACCGCTTCGCCGGCCGCTCGGGCGGCCGGGCCGGCGGCGAGGCGGACGGCGCTACGGGGTCGGCCGGGAGCTAGGGGACAGCGTCCCGCACAGCGCGGTGTTCCCGCCGTGCAGGTCGTAGGGGTCGGTGGCGGCCGGACGGTCGTCACCGGCCGACTGCCCGGCCGTCAGCGGTCGCAGCGCGTCGTGGGGCCGGGCCCGGCAGGACATCGGCCCGGCCCGGACCGTGGCCCGCTCCACCGTCACCTGCTGGTCGCGCAGGTCGCTGCGGTCGAAGCTCAGCAGCAGCTCGCGCCGCACCGTGAACAGGGAGGCGGCGCCGCCGTCCCCGGCGGGGCGGACGGCGTAGACGAGGATGTGGTCGGTGCGGACCTCCAGGACGTCGGAGCGGGCCTCCCGGAACTCCATCGTGCCGCGCACCCGCACCCCGTCGCCGGTCAGGTCCGTGACGTGCGGGTCGAAGCGGACCAGCCAGCCGGTCGCCGCGTGCCGGCCGTCGGCGGCGGGCCGCTCCAGGCTGCGGTCGAACTGCGCGTGCTGGGCGGGGTCGAGCAGTATCCGCACCGGGCGCGCGGTGCCGCCGTCGAGCACCTCCGGGTTGAGGGAGCTCTCGACGACGTACTCCTTGGCGGTGGTCAGCGCGGCGAGCACCTGGGGTTCGGCGAAGTGGGGGGTGCTGCGTACCGGGGGCAGCGTCACCCCGGCGGCGCCGACGTAGAAGTCCGAGGCCGGGCTGTGCGCGAACAGCCGCTCGGGCGCTCCGCCGGGCACCGGTTCCTCCGGGGCGAGCGGGACCACCGTGCTGCTCAACGGCTCCCGGCGCGGCGGCTCCGCGGACGGGGAGGGGGCGCTCAGCCCCATGTAGATCGCGCCGCCGAAGGCGAGCACGAGCAGGAGCACCAGGACGACGCCCTGCCACGGCATCCCGCGCAGCGGCCTGTGCGGCAGGGGACGCACGGGGTGTTCGTGGTCCACCAGCCGATCCCGGGCGGAGAACTCCTGGAGACGGGCAGCCCGGACGAACGACTCGTCGAAGACGGTCGATCGGTACTCGTCGTCGCCACCGCCCGGGACGCCCTCGGGCGGCAGGTCTCCAGGCCGGGCCATACGGTCAGGGTAGGTCGGCGGAGGGCGCGCTAAACGCCCTGATGAGCCACAAGTTCGGAAAGTCCCGGCGGAGTCCTCCGGGCGGCCTACCGACGGTCGGCCAAGGGGCTCAGCGGGCCCGGACCCAGGACGTCCGCGGCGCGTCGAGGCGGGCGGAGGACGTCGTGTGGTGGCCGGAGAGCGACGGGAGCGCCCCGGAGGACTGCCCGACCGACGGGGCGTCCACGTCGGTCGTCGCGGGCGGGGGCGCGGGGGGCTGCTGACGGTGCCCGGCGGCGCCGCGGTAGACGGCGGCGAAGGCGAGCGCCACGATTCCGACGCCCATCACCACGGCGAGCACCCAGGCGACCGGACGCTGCCAGCGCACATGGCCGCGGTAGGGGCGGAAGACGGGGCCGCGCTCCTCGTCCCGGGCGTCGGTGTCCTCGTTGTAGCCGAGGTACCCGGCGTCCTCGGGGTACTCCGCGTCCTCGACGTACTCGATGTACTCGACGCGGTCCGCGTGCTCCACACGGCCGTAGCGGTACCTGCCGTACCGGTCGTCGTCCTCGTCGGAGTCGTCGTACTCGGTGCCCTCCGGGTCCTGCCGCCGTCCGTGGCCGTACAGATCGTCGTGCGCGAGCGCCGCCTCGGTCTCGGAGGGAGACTGGGCGGCGGCGAGTATGCGCTCGGCGGCGCTGGGCTCGTGGATCAGGGCGGCACGGACGAAGGACTCGTCGAAGACCACGGAGGCGAACGCGTCGTCCGCCGCCGTGCGGTCGCGGTCGTCGGGCTCCTCGCCGTTCGGGTACGGCCTGCCCCCCACATCGTCCGGCACGGCACCAGCGTAGACCGGTCGGAGCGGTTTGGGCAGGGACAACGGTGATTCGTCCGTTGCCGGCGGGCCGGTTCCGGTCAGCCGCGCACGTGGCCGTCGCCCGTGACCACGTACTTCGTCGAGGTCAGCTCCGGCAGGCCCATGGGGCCGCGGGCGTGGAGCTTCTGCGTGGAGATGCCGATCTCCGCGCCGAAGCCGAACTGGCCGCCGTCGGTGAAGCGGGTGGAGGCGTTGACCATGACCGCGGTGGAGTCCACCAGCGACACGAAGCGGCGGGCCGCGGCGGTGTCGGCGGTGACGATGGCCTCGGTGTGGCCGGAGGTCCAGCGGCGGATGTGCTCCACGGCGGCGTCCAGGGAGGGGACGACGGCGGCGGCGATGTCGTACGAGAGGTACTCGGTCTCCCAGTCCTCCTCGACGGCGGGCACCACCTTCACTCCCTCGGCCTCGCCCGCCTCGACCCACGCCTCGTCGCCGTGCACGGTCACCCCGGCCTTCTCCAGGGCGGCCAGGGCGCGGGGCAGGAAGGCGGCGGCGATGCCCTCGTGGACCAGCACGGTCTCGGCGGCGTTGCAGACGCTGGGGCGCTGCGCCTTGGAGTTGACCAGGATGTCCACGGCCATGTCGAGGTCGGCGCGCTCGTCGACGTAGACGTGGCAGTTGCCGGTGCCGGTCTCGATGACCGGGACGGTGGACTCCTCGACCACGGCCTTGATCAGGGAGGCGCCGCCGCGCGGGATCAGCACGTCGACCAGGCCGCGGGCGCGCATCAGCTCCTTGACGCTGTCGCGGCTCTCGCCGGGCACGAGCTGGACGGCGTCGGCCGGGAGGCCGGCGGAGGCCACCGCGTCGCGCACCACGGCGACCAGGGCGGTGTTGGAGGAGTACGCCGAGGAGGAGCCGCGCAGCAGCACCGCGTTGCCGGACTTCAGGCACAGGGCGGCGGCGTCCACGGTGACGTTGGGGCGGGCCTCGTAGACGATCCCGACCACGCCGAGCGGCACCCGCACCTGGCGCAACTCCAGGCCGTTGGGGAGCGTGGAGCCGCGGACCACCTCGCCGACCGGGTCGGGCAGGGCCACCACGTCGCGCACGTCGGAGGCGATGGCGGCGATCCGCTCGGGGGTGAGGGTGAGCCGGTCGACGATCGCGTCCGGCGTCCCGGCGGCACGGGCCTTCTCCACGTCGGCGGCGTTGGCCGCGACGATCTCGTCCGTGCGGGCCGTGAGCGCGTCGGCGATCGCGAGCAGCGCGCCGTCCCGCGCGGTGCGCGGCAGCGGGGCGAGCGCGGTGGCCGCCTCCTTCGCGCGGCGGGCGGTCTCGATGACGGGCGAGGTCTGCGATGCGCGGCTCATGCGCCAAGCCTAGCCGGCCCGAGGACGGCGGCCGGTGGAAAGTCCGCAGTGCGAGACGTGCGCGGGGGCGGGAGCGGGGCGCGTCCGGGCCCCGGGCGCCCGCCTCCGCGCGGGTCGGAACGGGTGTCGCGGAACAGGCGGCGGAACGGGCGTCAGAACGGGTGGATGCCCACCGGGACGGCCGGGGCCGGGCCGTAGCCCTCCGCCACCCGCTGCCGGTACGTCTCGCGGCCGATGACCTCCAGCCCGACGATCTCCCACGGGGGCAGCTTCGCCGACGCCCGGTGCTCGCCCCACAGCCGCAGCGCGACGGCCGCCGCGTCGTGCAGGTCGCGGGCCTCCTCCCAGTAGCTGATCTCGGCGTGGTCGTTCGCGTACCGGCCGGTCAGCAGGAAGGGGTGGTCGTGGGCGAGCTGTTCGAGCGCCCGCCTGACCTCCCTCAGGGGCGCTTCCTCCCCGGAGACGCTGAGGGTGACGTGCCAGAGCCGGGACGTCCCGTCACAGCGGGCGCTCCCTTCCCGGCCGGGCTCGCTCCGGGGCTCCTCCCCCGTGTCCCGCCGGGGACGCCCCTTCCCCTCGCTTCCCTCGCTCCGTCGGGGAGTCCCCGTCTCCTCGTTTCGCTGGGGAGTCCCCAAGTCGACGCTGGTCAGTCGTCTCACCGGCGGCCTCCGTGTGGTGCCGAACTCCGTGTGCCTGCGCAGGCGGGCCGCCGTCCCGGAACGGCCCTCGCACCAAAGTTGACCAGTCCCGGGGCCGCCGCGGGGCGGTTTTCGGGAAGGTGTCCGCTGAAAGACCGGTCTTTCACCGATCCCGCACGAGTGTGACGGCCCTCCGTCACACTCGTGGGGGTCCGCAGGTCACCGGTGCAGCAGCACCAGGTCGTCGCGGTGGACGACCTCCCGCTCGTAGGCGGGTCCGAGCTCGCGGGCGAGCTCCCGGGTGGAGCGGCCGATCAGCCGGGGGATCTCCCGCGCGTCGAAGTTGACCAGTCCGCGTGCGACGGCGTGCCCCGAGACGTCCCTCAGCTCGACCGGGTCGCCCGCCGAGAACTCGCCCTCCACCCCGGCCAGGCCGGCGGGCAGCAGCGAGGTGCGCCGCTCGACCACGGCCCGCACCGCGCCGTCGTCCAGGACCAGCGCGCCGCGCGGCGTGGAGGCGTGGGCCAGCCACAGCAGCCGGCCGGCGGAGCGACGGCCGGTGGGGTGGAAGTAGGTGCCGATGGGCCGCCCGGCCAGGGCGTCGGCGGCGTGGCTGGCGGAGGTGAGCACCACGGGGATGCCGGCCGCGGCGGCGATCCCGGCCGCCTCGACCTTGGTCACCATGCCGCCGGTGCCGACCCCGGCCTTCCCGGCGCTGCCGATCTCCATGCCCTCCAAGTCCTCCGGCCTCCTGACCTCCTCGATCAGCGACGTGCCCGGCGTGGCGGGGTTCCCGTCGTAGAGGCCGTCCACGTCGGAGAGCAGGACGAGCAGCTCGGCGCGGACCAGGTGGGCGACGAGCGCGGCCAGCCGGTCGTTGTCGCCGAAGCGGATCTCGTCCGTGGCGACGGTGTCGTTCTCGTTGACGATCGGCACCGCGCCCATGGCCAGGAGCTGGTCCAGGGTGCGGTAGGCGTTGCGGTAGTGCGAGCGGCGGCTGGTGTCGTACGTGGTGAGCAGCACCTGGCCGACGCGCCGGCCGTAGCGGGCGAAGGAGGCGGTGTAGCGGGCCACCAGCAGGCCCTGGCCCACGCTCGCGGCGGCCTGCTGGCGGGCGAGGTCGCGGGGACGCCGGTCCAGGCCCAGCGGTGCCAGACCCGCCGCGATGGCGCCCGAGGAGACGAGTACGATCTCCTTGCCCTCCCCCGTGTCCGGTGCGTCCGCGGGGGCGAGGTGCCTGGCGAGCACGTCCACCAGCGCGTCCACCCGGTCCGCATCCAGCCCCCCCGCGGCCGTGGTGAGCGAGGACGAGCCGACCTTCACCACGACCCTGCGGGCATCCCGTACGTCCCGTCGAAGATCCTGCTCTGCCCCTGCCACCTGCGCGTCCTCACCCATGTACGTGATCCGTCGTCCCGGTCCGCATCGCAATCTACGCGAAGCGCGCACCCGCCCGCGCACCCGTCCCGACCGTCGGACAGGGCCGGGCGCGGCGCCGTGCCCGGGAGCCCGTACGCCGTCCCGCGGGACGGCGGGCCGCGCGGTCCCGGGAGAGGAAGAGCACGCCGATCCCCCATCTGCCCACAGGTAGCGTGACCCGTATGAAGTTTCCCTCGTTCACAGCGGTGAGGTCCTTCCGCTCCTCCCCCCAGAGCAGAACCGCTGTGTCCTCATCCCCCCTCAAGGCGCTGCTGGCGGCCGCCCTGCTGGCCGTGGCCATCCTGGTCCAGCTCGTCGGCGCGCTGGTCCCGGTGCTGCCCCTGTTCGTCGTGGGCTCCGCCGCGGGCCTCCTGCTCGACCTCTACCTGGTGCGCCGCCAGCCGCGTGTGACCTCCTGGCTGGGCCGGGTCCGGTTCGACGTCACCTCCCGCCAGCTCCTCCGCGACATGCTGATCGTCGTCGGCCTGATCCGGACCCCGGGCGTCGACCCGCTGGAGGAGCCGCTCGCCCTCGCGCTGCTGTGCGGCTACTTCCTGCACTTCTGCTGCCAGGGCGTCGCGCTGCTGGTCCGGCGCACCCGGACCCTCCCGGTCGTCACCCGGAACATCGACGCGTCGGCCCTGCGGCTCTCCGCCGCCCCGCCGCGTCTGCTGGCCCGCCAGCCCAGCCGTCGTCTGCTGTACTTCTCCGTCCCCGCGACGGCCGGTCTGCTGGCCACCGCCGTGACCGGCGACGCGCTGTGGGGCCTGCTGGGGCTGGGCCTCACGCTGCTGCTCTCCCTGGTCGGCACGGTCTGGCTGGCCCGCTGGCTGCTGCCGGGGAAGCGCCCGGCGAACGAGCGGGAGACGCTGGAGTGGCTGGACCGGTGGCTGGCGGAGTACCGGCCGACCGTGGCGATGTACTTCTCCGGCGGCGCCACCTCCGCGTACCAGGCGAACATGTGGCTCTCCACGCTCTCCTCCCTGGACGGCCGGCCGCTGATCGTGCTGCGCGAGCGGTTCATGGTGCAGAAGATCGAGGCGACCGACGTGCCCATCGTGTGCATCCCGAAGGTCGCCCACCTGATGCACCTGGAGCACTCGTCGCTGAAGGCGATGCTGCACCCGGCGAACTCCGGCAAGACCTCGCAGGTGCTGCGCATCCCGTCGATCAAGCACGCCTTCATCAACCACGGCGAGAGCGACAAGCTCTCCAGCTGCAACCCCTACGCCAAGGCGTACGACGAGGTGTGGGTCGCGGGCCCGGCCGCGCGGGACCGCTACCAGCTCGCGGACATCGGCGTGGACGACCACGACGTGGTGGAGGTCGGCCGCCCGCAGCTCGCGCCGATCCGGCCGTACGCCGGGCCGCCCGCCGCCGACGGCTTCACCACGGTCCTGTACGCCCCCACCTGGGAGGGCTGGACCGACGACCCGGGCAACACCTCGATCATCCTGGCCGGCGAGAACATCGTCCGCGCCCTGCTCGCGGACCCGAAGGTCCGGCTGCTGTACAAGCCGCACCCGATGACCGGATCGGTGGACCCGCGCGCCGCCCGGGCCGACGCCCTCATCCGGCAGCTGATCGCCGAGGCCAACGCCCGGCGCTCCGGTCCGCGCCCCGGCCCGGAGGCCGCCGCCGAGCTGGCGCGCCGCACCGCCGCGCTGGACGAGCTGACCAGCTCGGCGTTCCGGGCGAGCGCGGACGAGATGGAGCGGATGCTCCTCCAGTCCACCCCCGAGGGCGACCGGGAGGCGGCGGTGGCCGCCGCGACGGCGGCCTGGGAGGAGGCGTACTGGGCGTCCTTCCCCGAGTGGGAGCACCAGGTGATCACCGGCCCGCGGCCCGCCCTCTTCTCCTGCTTCAACCGGTCCGACCTGCTGATCAGCGACGTGTCGAGCGTGGTCTCGGACTGGCTGACGAGCGAGAAGCCGTACGCGGTGACCAACACCACCGGTCTGTCGGAGGAGGAGTTCAGGACCGGCTTCCCGACCGTGCGGGCGGCCGTGATCCTCACGCCCGACGCCTCGGGTGTCCCCGCGCTGCTGGAGTCGGTCCGCGTCCCGGAGAAGGACACCCTGGTCCAGGCCCGCGCCGAGCTGAAGACGCACCTGCTGGGGCCGGCCGACCCGCCGTCGATCGTCCGCTTCAACCGGGCGGTCCTGGCGCTGTGCGCCAAGGCGGAGGCGCGTCAGGCCCGGCAGGCGCGGATGGGCACGGCCTTCCGGGAGGCGTCGGAGCTGCGCGGAACCGGCCGCGCCGAGGCGGAGGAGCGGGATCCGGAGGCCAACGGCACGGAGGACGCGGTCAACGCCTGACACCGCTTCCCGGGCACGGTCCCGACGACACACGGAGGCCCCCGCACCGGCCGTCACGGCCCGGCGCGGGGGCCTCCGCCGTTCCCGGGCTGGCCGTCACGGCCCGGCGGGCGGATACCACGCCGACCGCGTCCCGGGGAAGCCGGAGCGCGTCGCTTAAACGTTTCCAAGATCACATTCACGTAACAAGCGGCAACTGTTCACCCCGGAGGACAGTCTTGGTTTGGCGAAAGTTCACCAAGGAACCGGCGCCACCACCTGGGCGCGGTTCGCTCCGGAGGGGGAGCCTTGCCACGCTTCACACTCGTCGTGCCCGCCTACAAGGTGCAGGGCTACTTGCGGGCTTGTCTGGACTCCGTGCTGGAACAGGACTTCGCCGACTTCGAGGTCGTGGCGGTCGACGACTGCTCGCCGGACAACTCCGGCGCCATCCTCGACGAGTACGCCGCCGCGGACGAGCGGGTCCGCGTCCTGCACCTGCCGCAGAACGTGGGGCTGGGGCGCACCCGCAACGCGGGCATGGCCCAGGCCCGGGGCGAGTACGTGCTGTTCCTCGACAGCGACGACACCCTGACCCCCGGCTCCCTGTCCGCCATCGCCGAGCGGCTGGCGGAGACGGGCGACCCCGAGATCCTGATCTACGACTACGCGCGCACCTACTGGTACGGGAAGGTCCAGCGCAACCAGCTCAAGGACCTGCTGCGGCAGGAGGGGCCCGCCTCCTTCTCCCTGGAGCAGCGTCCCGAACTGCTCGACCTGCTGCAGATCGTCTGGAACAAGGCGTACCGGCGGGACTTCATCGAGAAGCACGGGTTCCAGTTCCCCCCGGGCTACTACGAGGACGCGCCCTGGACGTTCTGCACGCTCATCACGGCCGAGCGCATCGCCGTGCTGGACCGAATATGCGTCCACTACCGGCAGCGCCGCCAGGGCGGCAACATCCTGCGCACCGTCAGCCGGAAGCACTTCGAGATCTTCGACCAGTACGAGCGGATCTTCCGGTACCTGGCGGAGCACCCGGAGTTCGACACGTGGCGGCCGGAACTCTTCCGGAAGATGATCGACCACTACCTGACCATCCTGGACCGCCCCGACAGGCTGCCCCCGAACGCCCGGAGCGAGTTCTTCCGCCGGGCCTCGGCCGACTACCGCCGGCTGAAGCCCGAGGGTTTCGTCCTGCCGGGCGGCGTGCAGGGGCAGAAGTACCGCCTGCTCGCCCTCGGCGTCTACCCCGTGGTGGCCGGGATCAAGGTCGCCAACAAGGCCCGTCGCAACCTGCGCAAGCACGGCCGGCAGCAGATCCGGCGGACCAGGCAGCGGATCGTCAACGCGCACTACCGCGCACAGTTGCGGCTGCCGCTGGACGAGAACCTGGCGGTGTTCTCCGCCTACTGGAACCGCTCCTACGCCTGCAACCCCGCGGCGATCGACGCGGAACTGGCCCGGCTCGCGCCCCACATCCGCCGGGTGTGGGTGGCCCGGCCCGACACCCTGGACCGGTTCCCGAGCGGCGTGGAGGTGGTGCCGGTCGGCTCCCGCGAGTACTGGACGGCCGTGGCCCGCGCCAAGTACCTGGTGAACAACGTCAACTTCGCGGACTCCGTGGTCAAGCGGGAGGGCTCGATCCATCTCCAGACCCACCACGGCACCCCGCTGAAGTCCATGGGACTGGACCAGCGGGACCACCCCGGCTCCGCGCAGGGGATGAGCTTCGGCAAGCTGCTCGCCCGCTGCGACCGCTGGGACTACAGCCTCTCCTCCAACCGCCACTCCACGGCCGTCTGGGAGCGCGCCTACCCCTGCTCCTTCACCTCCCTGGAGACCGGCTACCCGCGCAACGACGTCCTGGTCAACGCCACGGCCGAGGACGTGGTGGCCGCCCGCCGCGAGCTGGGCATCGCCGACGGCACCACCGCCTTCCTCTACACCCCCACCCACCGCGACTACCAGTCCGGCTTCGTGCCGCGCCTGGACCTGGCGCGGTGCGCCGAGCGGCTCGGCCCGAACACCACGCTGCTGGTCCGCGGCCACTACTTCTACGACTCCTCCCGGGAGTTGGCCGCGCTCCGCGCCGACGGCCGGATCGTCGACGTCTCGGCGCACCCGGTGGTGGAGAAGCTCTACCTCGCCGCGGACGCCCTGATCACCGACTACTCCTCGGCGATGTTCGACTACGCCAACCTGGACCGTCCGATCGTGATCTTCGCCGACGACTGGGAGATCTACTCGGCGGTCCGCGGCACCTACTTCGACCTGCTCCGGGAGCCGCCGGGCGCGGTGGCCACCACCGAGGGCGAGCTGCTGGAGATCCTGACCTCGGGCGCCTGGAACGACGAGGCGTCCGCCAAGCTCCGTGCGGACTTCCGGGAGCGCTTCTGCGACTTCGACGACGGTCGCGCGGCGGAGCGGGTGGTCCGCCGGGTCTTCCTCGGCGAGGACACCGACGATTCCCTGCCGATCGTCCCCCTGGCGGAGCGCGTCCCCGTGCCGACCCCGTCCCAGGCCCTCGCCGGGCTCTGAGGCGGGCGCGGCCTCCCGGGCGCCGCAGGGACGCCCCGGCCGCGGGAACGGGTTCGCCCGCGGCGGTCGTGC
>NZ_BAAASZ010000020.1:0-73206 GCF_039533145.1 Streptomyces macrosporus | reverse complement strand
CGACCGCCGCGGGCGATGGAACGGTCCCCCTCGGCGGCGGGGCGGACCGGGAAGGTCACGCGAAGGGGTCGAACTGCCGGTACTCCCGCATCGTCTCGTCGCGCTCCGCCTCGCGCTCGCGGCGGCGCTGGGCGGCCGGGCGGAGGGTGTCCAGACGGTGGTCCTCCCCGCGGCGGCCGAGCATCTCCGCGCCCGCGGAGACCGAGGGCTCCCAGTCGAAGACGACCGCGTTGTCCTCGGGACCGATGGCCACGCCGTCGCCCTCGCGGGCGCCCGCCTTCATCAACTCGTCCTCGACCCCGAGACGGTTGAGGCGGTCGGCGAGGTAGCCCACGGCCTCGTCGTTGTTGAAGTCGGTCTGGCGGACCCAGCGCTCCGGCTTCTCGCCGCGCACGCGGAAGAAGCCCTCGCCCTCCTTGGTGACGGTGAAGCCCGCGTCGTCCACGGCCTGGGGACGGATGACGATGCGGGTCGCCTCCTCCTGGGGCTTCGCCGCGCGCGCCTCCTCCACGATCCCCGCCAGGGCGTAGGAGAGCTCCTTCAGACCCTTGCGGCTGACGGCCGAGACCTCGAAGACCCGGTAACCGCGGGCCTCCAGCTCGGGCCGGACGATGTCGGCGAGGTCCTGCCCGTCGGGGACGTCGACCTTGTTGAGCGCCACGATCCGCGGACGGTCGTCCAGACCGCCGTACTGCGCCAGTTCGGCCTCGATGACGTCCAGGTCCGTGACCGGGTCGCGATCGGACTCCAGCGCCGCGCAGTCCAGCACGTGGACCAGGACCGCGCAGCGCTCGACGTGGCGCAGGAACTCCAGGCCCAGCCCCTTGCCCTGGCTGGCGCCGGGGATCAGCCCGGGGACGTCGGCGATGGTGTAGACGGTCGAGCCGGCCGTCACCACGCCCAGGTTGGGCACCAGCGTGGTGAAGGGGTAGTCGGCGATCTTCGGCTTGGCCGCGGAGAGGACGGAGATCAGGGACGACTTGCCCGCCGAGGGGTAGCCCACGAGCGCCACGTCGGCCACCGTCTTCAGCTCCAGGACGATGTCGCGGGTCTCTCCCGGCTCCCCCAGCAGCGCGAAGCCCGGCGCCTTGCGGCGGGGCGAGGCGAGCGCGGCGTTGCCCAGGCCGCCCCGGCCGCCGCGGCCGGCGACGAAGGTGGTGCCGTGGCCGATCAGGTCGGCCAGCACGTTGCCCTGCCTGTCGAGGACGACCGTGCCGTCCGGTACGGGCAGCACCAGGTCCTTGCCGTCGGCGCCCGAGCGGTGGCCGCCCTCGCCCGGCTTGCCGTTTCCGGCCCGGCGGTGCGGGGTGTGGTGGTACTCCAGGAGCGTGGTCACGGACTGGTCGACGACGAGGACGACGTCGCCGCCCCGGCCGCCGTTGCCGCCGTCCGGGCCGCCCAGCGGCTTGAACTTCTCCCGGTGCACGGAGGCACAGCCGTGGCCTCCGTTACCCGCGGCGATGTGCAACTCGACGCGGTCCACGAAGGTGGTCATGACGGGTGCCTCCCAGCTGATGATCAAAGGGCGTACGGAATGTCGTCGGCCGGATGTCGGCCGTGCCGGTCGAGCCGGCGGCGCCGCGGACCGGGCCGGCGGCGTCTTGTGTCCAACGCGCCGAGGGCGGATCCGCTTCCCGCCGGTGCGCGCGTCCGCGCGTACGACGAGAGGCGGTCCGCCCTCGGAACGTGTGGTGCCGTACCGTGCCGGATTACTCGCCGACCGGGACGACGTTCACGACCTTGCGGCCGCGGTGGGTGCCGAACTTCACCGCACCGGCGGACAGCGCGAACAGCGTGTCGTCGCCGCCGCGGCCCACGCCGGCACCCGGGTGGAAGTGGGTGCCGCGCTGGCGGACCAGGATCTCGCCCGCCTTGACGACCTGGCCGCCGAAGCGCTTCACGCCGAGCCGCTGCGGGTTGGAGTCACGCCCGTTCCTGGTGGACGATGCGCCCTTCTTGTGTGCCATCTCTCTTCAGTCCCTTACTTCGTCGCCGGGGCGTCGATGCCGGTGATCTTCAGCGCGGTGTGCAGCTGGCGGTGACCGATCCGCTTGCGGTAGCCGGTCTTGTTCTTGTACTTCAGGATGTCGATCTTGGCACCCTTGTGGTGGTCCACGACCTCGGCGTGGACCTTCACACCGGCCAGGACCCAGGGGTCGCTGGTGACCGCATCGCCATCGACGATGAGCAGGGTCGAGAGCTCGACGCTGTCGCCGACCTTGCTGTTGGAGATACGGTCAACCTCAATCACGTCCCCGACGGACACCTTCTGCTGGCGGCCGCCGGTGCGCACGATCGCGTACACGCGGAACTCTCTCTCGCTCGTGGGTGGAGCCCCTGATGCCAGCCGCCCGACACGGGCGGGCCCGTGGTGATCCGAGTGGATTGAGCGGCCTCTCCTCACGCTCCCACGACACCGCGTGGAGCGTGTGGAGGGAGGTGCTCAGGAGCCTGGCGTATCCATCGACACGCCGACGGTCAAGATTACGGGGCCGGAAGTCGAAGGGTCAAACCGGGCTCCCGGTCGCCGGAAGGCGCCCGGGAGCCCGGCGGACCCGTCAGTCCTCGGCCGGGGCCGAGACGGACGGCGGGGTCTGCTGCTCCGCCGCCGCGGTCTTCCTGGCCGCCGACTTCCTGGTCGCCGTCTTCTTCGCGGCGGCCTTCGTCGTCGACTTCTTGGCGGCGGCCTTCTTCGCCGTCGTCTTCTTGGCCGCCGTCTTGGTCGCCGTCTTCTTGGCGGCCGTCTTGGTCGCCGCCTTCTTGGCGGTGGCCTTCCTGGCCGTCTTGCGGGCCGTCTTCTTCGCCGGGGCCGCCTCCTCCGCCTCCGGCTCGCCGGCGGCCTCGGACTCGCCCGTGGCCGCCGGGGTGCCGGCGGGCTCGGTGATCTCCGCCGCCTCCGGGGAACCCGCCGGAGCGGCGGCCCGACGCACCACGCGACGGCGGGGCCGCGCCGGGGGCGCGGGCTCCTCGGCCGGTGCCTCCGCGGCCGGAGCCACGGGAGCGGGCTCCTCGGCGGCGGGAGCGGCCTCGGGGACCTCCGACGCCGGGGCGGGGGCCTTCTCCTCCGCCCGCTCGGCGGGCTCCTCGGGCGCCTTCCCGGGCGCCGGGACCACCACCACCGCGGCCTCGGCCTCGGCGGCCGCCTTCGGCGGACCCGCCGGAGCCGACACCTTCCGGGCGACACGCCGCCGGGTGCGCGGGCGCGGCTCCTCCGCCACCTGGACCGTCTCCGCCGTGCCGGCGGGCTCGGAGGCGGACTCCTCGGCGACGGCAGCGGCCTCGGGCGCCTTCTCGGGCGTTCGGACCGCGGCAGCGGCCTCGGGGGTCTCCTCCCCGAGCTCCTCCGCCGGCTGCTCCTCGGGCGCCTTCCCGGGCGCCGGAACCACGGTCACCGCGGCCTCGGCCTCGGCGGCCGCCTTCGGCGGACCCGCCGGAGCCGACACCTTCCGGGCGACACGCCGCCGCCTGCGTCCGCGCCGGGCGGCCTCCTCGGCCTCGGCGGCGCTGTTGTACAGCTCCTCGTCCGGGACGAACGCCGGCTCGGGCAGCGCCGCGGGCTCGGCGACCGCCGCCGAGATCTCGGCGAGCGTCTCCGCCGGTGCCTCGGCCGCCGGCTCCTCGACGGACGGGACCTCCACCGGCGCCTCGGGCGCGGGCTGCTGCGCGGCGCCCTTGCCCTTCTTCCGGGCGCGCTTGCCGCCCCCGCCGCCCTGCGTCTGCACCTGGTCCATGTGGACGATGACGCCGCGGCCGTTGCAGTGCGCGCAGGTCTCGGAGAACGACTCCAGCAGCCCCTGGCCGACCCGCTTGCGGGTCATCTGGACCAGGCCCAGCGAGGTGACCTCGGCCACCTGGTGCTTGGTCCGGTCACGGCCCAGGCACTCCAACAGGCGCCGCAGCACCAGGTCGCGGTTGGACTCCAGCACCATGTCGATGAAGTCGATCACGATGATGCCGCCGAGGTCGCGCAGCCGCAGCTGGCGCACGATCTCCTCGGCCGCCTCCAGGTTGTTCCTGGTGACCGTCTCCTCCAGGTTGCCGCCCTGGCCGGTGAACTTGCCGGTGTTGACGTCGATGACGACCATCGCCTCGGTCCGGTCGATCACCAGCGAACCGCCGCTGGGCAGCCAGACCTTGCGGTCCAGCGCCTTCATCAGCTGCTCGTCGATCCGGTAGGTGGCGAAGACGTCGACCTCGGAGGTCCACTTCTGCAGCCGGTCGGCCAGGTCGGGCGCGACGTGCGAGACGTACCCGTGGATCGTCTCCCACGCCTGGTCGCCGCTGACGATGACCTTGGAGAAGTCCTCGTTGAAGATGTCGCGGACGACCCGGACGGTCATGTCCGGCTCGCCGTAGAGCAGCGTCGGAGCGTTGCCCTTGCGCGCCTTCTTCTGGATGTCCTCCCACTGCGCCTGGAGCCGCTCGACGTCGCGGCGCAGCTCCTCCTCGCTGGCGCCCTCGGCGGCGGTGCGGACGATGACGCCCGCGTCCTCGGGGACGATCCGCTTGAGGATCTGCTTGAGCCGGGCCCGCTCGGTGTCCGGGAGCTTGCGGCTGATGCCGGTCATCGAGCCCTCGGGCACGTAGACCAGATAGCGGCCGGGGAGGGAGACCTGGCTGGTCAGCCGGGCGCCCTTGTGACCGATCGGGTCCTTGGTGACCTGGACCAGGACGGACTGGCCGGACTTGAGCGCGGTCTCGATCCGGCGCGGGCCGCCGGACGTCCCCAGGGCCTCGAAGTTCACCTCGCCGGCGTAGAGGACGGCGTTGCGGCCCTTGCCGATGTCGACGAAGGCGGCCTCCATCGACGGCAGGACGTTCTGGACCTTGCCCAGGTAGACGTTGCCGACGTAGCTGGTCGACTGCTCCTTGTTGACGAAGTGCTCGACGAGGACGCCGTCCTCCAGCACGCCGATCTGGGTCCGGTCGCCGTTCTGGCGGACGACCATGACGCGCTCGACCGCCTCGCGGCGGGCCAGGAACTCGGCCTCGGTGATGATCGGGGCGCGGCGGCGGCCCTGCTCGCGGCCCTCGCGGCGGCGCTGCTTCTTGGCCTCCAGACGGGTGGAGCCCTTGATGGACTGCACGCCGTCGGCGCTCTCGGCCGGCTCGTCCTTCCTCTTCCGCGGCTCGCGGATCTTGACGACCGTGCGCTCCGGGTCGTCGGGGGAGAGCTCGGCGCCCACCGGCTCGGCCTCGCCGCTGCGGCGCCGGCGCCGGCGCCGGCGGCGGGAGGTGCTGCTGGAGGCGACCGGGTGCTCGCCGGCGGCGGACTCGGCGGTGTCCTCCTCGTCCCGCTCGGCGTGGTGGTCCTCCTCGGCCGCGACGGCGGTCTCCTCGCCGCTCTCCGCGCCCTCGTCGTCCTCCTCGTCGCCCCGGGCCTCGTCGGCGGTCTCGGCGTCACCGCCGCGACGACGGCGGCGGCCACCGCGCCGGCGGCGGCGTGCGGGACGCTCGTCGCCCTCCTCGAAGTCCTCGGCCCGGTCCTCCGGCTCCTCGTCCGTCTCCTCGGGCTCCTCGAACGCCTCGGCCTCCTCGGCGGCGGCGCCCCGCTCGGGCCGCTCGTCCGCCTCGCCGCCGCGACGGCGGCGCCGGCGACGACGGCGGGAGGAGCCGGCGGACTCGGCGTGGGCCGCCTCGTCGACGTGCTCGCCGTCCTCGGCGTATCCGGTCTCGTCCTCGTCCTCGTCCGGTTCCTCCAGCTCCGCGGCCTCGGCCGCGGCGGCGATGGCGGCGGTCTCCGGGGTCTGGAACACCGGCTCGGCGAACACCGGGGGCTGGAACACCGCCACGGGCGGCTTCTTCCTCACGCGCCGCGCCGGCGCGGACTCGGCCTCGGCGGGAGCGGGCTTCTCGGGCTCCGCCGAAGGCTTCTCCTCGCGCTTCTCGGCCTCGGGCTCCGCCGCGGGCTTCTCGGCAGGCTTCTCGGCCTCGCGCTTCTCGGCCTCGGGCTTCTCGGCGGCGGCCTTGCGGCCGCGTCGCCGGGTGCGGGCGGGCGTGGAGCGCTCGGCCTCGGCGGGCTCCGCCGGCTGCTCCTCGGTCGCCTTCTCGCTCGCCGCGGCCTCCGCCTCCCCGGCGGGCCGCTCGGGTTCGGCGGCGGGCTTCCCGGCCTCCTCGGCCGGCTGCGGCGGGCCCGCCGGAGCGGAGGCGCGGCGCGTCGTACGCCGTCGTGTGCGGGTGGGCGCCGGCTGCTCCGCGGCGGCCTCGGCGGGCTTCTCCTCGGAGGCGCCCGCCTCCTCCCCCGTCTCGGGCCGCTGCTCCCCGGACTCCGCGCCGGCGTCGGCCCGCGACGCGGGCAGCACCGTCTCGGCCGGCTCCGGCGGGCCCGCCGGAGCGGAGACGCGGCGGGTCGCGCGGCGGCGGGGGCGCGGCGGCGCGGGTTCGGTCTCGGAGGTCGGCTCGGAGGCGACGGGGGCCTGTTCGGACGGCGTGTCGGCCCGTGCGACGGCCGGGGTGACGACCTCCGGCTCCGCGGTGGTGACCGCGGGCGGTCCCGCCGGGCGGGACACGGCACGCCGGCGGCGGCGCGGCGGCAGGGTGTCGCTGGGGGTGTCGTGTGTGGTCGGGGCCTCCCCGCCGGTGGCGGGGGACGTCCTGTCGTTGTCGTTCGCGGTGATCTCCGCGGATTCCGTGGGTTCGCGCATGCGGGCGGTTCTCCCGTCACGCTCCCGGGCGCCGTACCTCGATCCGGTCGGCCTCCGCTCGGTGTGCGCGGGCCGCTGTCCGGGGCGCGGGCGCCGCACGGGAGCTGTTGTCTCGCTCGCCGGTTCCGTGCCGTCGGGCCCGAAACCGGCGAAAGTCTGCTGGTCTGTGCGCCTGCCTGACAGCCGGACCCGGGTGGCTCCCTGGTGCCTCGCACATCGGCGGCGCGGCGGCGTCGGCCTACGCGGTGACGTCCGGCGCCGTCGCGACGGGTGGTGCGTCGCGGTCGGGCGCGAACGGATCGGTCACCGTGCCGGTCTCCTCATCGAGCGGCCCCTGCGCCAGCCTGGTCACCGCTGCGGGGACCGGCGGCGCCAGGTCGGCCGTAGCTCGGAGGCCGGACAGGACGTCGTCGGGTCGTACGGCGGGTGTCTGGTGCCGTACTACCAGGCGCAGTATCGCACAGGGGCGGTCCCCGGGCCTATCGGACCCGGCCGGGACGACCTCCAGTGAGGCCACTGCGGCGCGTGTGTCGAACGTGCGCATGCCCTTCTTGGTCTGACGCTGGACCTCCACCGAGTCGGCGGCGAGGAACGCCTCGACCGCCTTCCCCGCCTCTTCCGGCGTCACGCCGTCCAGCCGCAGCTCCCAGCAGGAGGCCGTGAGCCGGTCGGCGAACCCGCCGGTGTGGGCCTCCACCGCGTCGACGACGTCGAGTCCGTCGGGGAGCGACTCGTCGAGCAGGCGCCGCAGCACCTCGGGGTCGCGCCGCTCGGCGAGCGCGATCTCCAGGTACTCGGCCTCGCTCCCCGTGCCGGTCGGCGCCGCGTTCGCGTACGAGACCTTGGGGTGCGGGGTGAAGCCCGCGGAGTATGCCATGGGCACTTCGGCCCGGCGCAGCGCCCGCTCGAAGGCGCGTTGGAAGTCGCGGTGGCTGGTGAACCGGAGGCGGCCGCGCTTGGTGTAGCGCAGTCGGATGCGCTGCACCGCGGGTGCGGGCGGCGGGCCTTCGGGCTGTCGCTTGCCCAGTGTCCCTCAGTCCTTCGTGCTGTCCTGGGCCCGGCGTGGGGCCGTGTTCCTTTCCCCCAGGTTACGCGGCTCCCGGCGCCGGCGCGGTCGGTACCCAGTACCGCAGCTTCACTCCCCGCCGATCCTCGAAGACCCCGCCGCACGCCTCGATGACCTTCCGGGAGGCGACGTTGGTGTGGTCACAGGTGATCAGGGCCGGGTCGATGCCCAGGTAGTGGGCCACCGGCAGGGCGGCGCGCAGCATGGCGGTCGCGTGGCCGCGCCGCCGCGCGGAGGCGCGCACGTCGTAGCCGATGTGCCCGCCGTAGTCGAGGAGGAAGGGGGTGAGGCGGTGGCGGATGGCGACGCGGCCGAGGTAGGTGTCGCCGTCGACCCACCACAGGGTGGTGCAGGGGACGAGCCCCGACGGGCGCGGTGTGTTCTCCTCCGCGTCGGCCCGGAGGCGGGCCACGTACTCGGCGAAGACCTCCGGGGCCTCCCACCGGCCGCGCCAGGTGCGCAGGTCGCGGCCGACCATCGAGTTGTCGTCCGGCGCTCCGCGACCCTCCGCCGCGAACTCCTCCATCGCCTCGACGAAGGAGGCGTGGACGCGGACGGTGGGCACGGTCAGCTCCGGCATGGACAGCAGTGTCGCAGAGCGCGACCGCCTCCGACCGGCGGACATCCGTCGGTCGGAGGCGGTCGGAGGCGGTCGGACGCTGTCCCGTGCCCGGACCGGCGGGCCGCTCTGCCCGCTCGGCCCCTACGTGTTCCGGACGACCGTCAGCGGCAGCAGCTTCTTGCCCGTCGGGCCGATCTGGATGGAGGTGTCCATGGCGGGGCACACGCCGCAGTCGAAACAGGGCGACCAGCGGCAGTCCTCGACCTCGGTCTCGTCGAGGGCGTCCTGCCAGTCCTCCCACAGCCAGTCCTTGTCGAGACCGGAGTCGAGGTGGTCCCAGGGCAGGACCTCCTCGTAGGTGCGCTCGCGCGTGGTGTACCAGTCGACGTCCACGCCGTGGGGGGTCAGCGCACGGTCGGCGCACTCCATCCACAGGTCGTAGGAGAAGTGCTCGCGCCAGCCGTCGAAGCGCCCGCCGGCCTCGTAGACGGCGCGGATGACGTCGCCGACGCGGCGGTCGCCGCGCGAGAGCAGGCCCTCGACGATGCCGGGCTTGCCGTCGTGGTAGCGGAAGCCGATGGAGCGGCCGTACCGCTTGTCGGCGCGGATCTTCTCGCGGAGCTTCTCCAGGCGGGCGTCGGTCTCCTCGGCGGAGAGCTGCGGGGCCCACTGGAAGGGGGTGTGGGGCTTGGGGACGAAACCGCCGATGGAGACCGTGCAGCGGATGTCGTTGGAGCCGGACACCTCGCGGCCCTTGGCGATGACCTTGCCGGCCATGTCGGCGATCTGCAGGACGTCGTCGTCGGTCTCCGTCGGCAGGCCGCACATGAAGTACAGCTTCACCTGCCGCCAGCCGTTGCCGTAGGCGGTGGCGACGGTGCGGATCAGGTCCTCCTCGGAGACCATCTTGTTGATGACCTTGCGGATGCGCTCGCTGCCGCCCTCGGGGGCGAAGGTCAGGCCGGAGCGGCGGCCGTTGCGGGTCAGCTCGTTGGCCAGGTCGATGTTGAAGGCGTCGACCCGGGTGGAGGGCAGCGACAGGCCGATCTTGTCGTCCTCGTAGCGGTCGGCCAGGCCCTTGGCGATGTCGCCGATCTCGCTGTGGTCGGCGGAGGAGAGCGAGAGCAGGCCGACCTCCTCGAAGCCGGTGTTCTTCAGGCCCTTCTCCACCATCTCGCCGATGCCGGTGATGGAGCGCTCGCGCACCGGGCGGGTGATCATGCCCGCCTGGCAGAAGCGGCAGCCGCGGGTGCAGCCGCGGAAGATCTCCACGCTCATCCGCTCGTGGACGGTCTCGGCCAGCGGCACCAGCGGTTTCTTGGGGTAGGGCCACTCGTCGAGGTCCATCACGGTGTGCTTGGTCACGCGCCACGGCACGCCGGAGCGGTTGGGGACGACGCGGGCGATCCGGCCGTCCTCCAGGTACTCCACGTCGTAGAACTTCGGCACGTACACGCCGCCGGTCTTCGCCAGGCGCAGCAGCAGCCCGTCGCGCCCGTCCGGGCGCCCCTCGGCCTTCCAGGCCCGGATGATCTCGGTGATCTCCAGGACGGCCTGCTCGCCGTCGCCGATGACCGCGCAGTCGACGAAGTCCGCGATCGGCTCGGGGTTGAAGGCGGCGTGGCCGCCGGCGATGACCACCGGGTGGTCGTCGCCGCGGTCCTTCGCCTCCAGCGGGATGCCGGCCAGGTCGAGCGCGGTGAGCAGGTTGGTGTAGCCGAGCTCGGTGGAGAAGGAGACGCCGAGCACGTCGAAGGCGCCGACCGGCCGGTGGGCGTCCACGGTGAACTGCGGGACCCCGTGCTCCCGCATGAGCTTCTCCAGGTCCGGCCAGACGCTGTAGGTGCGCTCGGCGAGTACGCCCTCGCGCTCGTTGAGCACCTCGTAGAGGATCATGACGCCCTGGTTGGGCAGGCCGACCTCGTAGGCGTCGGGGTACATCAGTGCCCAGCGGACATCGCAGGCGTCCCAGTCCTTGACGGTGGAGTTCAGCTCTCCGCCGACGTACTGGATCGGCTTCTGGACGTGCGGGAGGAGGGCCTCCAGGCGCGGGAAGACCGACTCGACAGGCATGGGTGGTGTCCTCGGATGCTGGGGTCTGGGTGCCGATCCGCGCGCGGGTGTGCGGACGGAAGTGACCATCCAGCCTAACCCCTGCCGGAGCGGGCCCCGCGCCGCCCGAGGGGTCAGGCGGACACGGGGCGCTGCACCCGGATCGACTGGAGCAGTCCAATGGCGATCCACACCGCGAACATCGAGGTGCCGCCGTAGCTGACGAAGGGCAGCGGCAGGCCGGCGACCGGCATGATGCCCATCGTCATCCCGATGTTCTCGAAGGACTGGAACGCGAACCAGGCGATGATCCCGGCGGCGACGATCGTGCCGTACAGCTCGGTCGTCTCGCGTGCGATGCGGCAGGCGCGCCAGAGCACGACGCCGATCAGGAAGATGATCAGGCCCGCGCCGAGGAAGCCCAGCTCCTCGCCCGCGACGGTGAAGACGAAGTCGGTCTGCTGCTCGGGGACGAACCGTCCCGTGGTCTGGGTGCCCTCGAACAGCCCCTTGCCGTAGAGGCCGCCCGAGCCGATGGCGATGCGGGCCTGGTTGGTGTTGTACCCGGCGCCGGACGGGTCGAGGGCCGGGTTGGCGAAGGCGGCGAACCGCTTGATCTGGTAGTCGTCGAGCACGCCGAGCTGCCAGACCAGCACCGCGCCGACACCGCCCGCCGCGAGCAGGCCGATGATCCAGCGGTTGGACGCCCCGGAGGCCAGCAGCACCCCGAGCACGATCACGGCCAGCACCATCACCGAGCCCATGTCGGGCATCAGCATGACGATGCCGATCGGCACGGCGGCCAGTCCGAGGGCCTGCACCACCGTGCGGTGGTCGGGGTGGACGCGGTCCCCGGCGTCCACCCGGGCCGCCAGTATCATCGCCATCCCCAGGATGATGGTGATCTTGGCGAACTCGGCGGGCTGGAGCGAGAAGCCGCCGCCCAGCTTCAGCCACGCGCGCTGGCCGTTGATCGTCGCGCCGAGCGGGGTGAGCACGAGCAGCGCCAGCAGCACCGACAGCACGTACAGCACCGGGACCGCGCCGCGCAGCCTGCGGTGCCCCAGCCAGATGGTCCCCACGGCCAGCGCCACGCCTCCGGCGAGGCTGAACAGGTGGCGCCAGAGGAAGTACTGCGGGTCGCCCTCGTTCAGCTCGGTGCGGTTGCGGGTGGCGGACCACACCAGCAGGGCGCCGAGGATCGACAGCGCCACACAGGCGAGCAGCAGTACCCAGTCCAGGCGCCGGACGACGGAGTCCCGCGCCATGATCTTGCTCCAGGCCGACCGCTCCTGCCAGGGCCGTCCCGCGTAGGAGTGGGTGCTCACGGCTTGAAGCCCTTCTGACGCTGGGCCTCGATCGTGCCGTCCCGGTTGATCTTGGGGAGTTCCTTCTGCGGCTTCGGCAGCAATGCCTTGTCCTTGTGGATCTTGCCGTCGTCGTCCACGCCGTACAGCGCGTCGTAGATGTTGCGCACGGCCGGGCCGGAGGCACCGGAGCCGGTGCCTCCCTGGGAGATCGTCATGACGATCGCGTACTCGTCGGTGTAGGTCGCGAACCACGAGGTGGTCTGCTTGCCGTAGACCTCGGCCGTACCGGTCTTGGCGTGCATGGGGATCTTCTCCTGGGGCCAGCCGGTGTCGGCGAAGCGCCAGGCCGCGGTACCGCGGGTGGCGACGCCTTCGAGGGCCTTGTCCATCTGCCGCAGCGTCTTGCGGTCTATCGGCAGCCTGCCCCTCTTCTTCGGCTCGATCTCCTCGACGTGCTTGCCGTCCGGGCCGACGACCGCCTTGCCGACGGTGGGCTCGTACACGGTGCCGCCGTTGCTGAGGGCCGCGTAGATCACGGCCATCTGAATGGGCGTCACCAGGGTGTCGCCCTGGCCGATGGAGTAGTTGACGCTGTCACCGGCGCGCAGCTTGTTGCCCTCCACGCAGTTCTCGTACGCGATCTTCTCGACGTAGTCCCCGTCCTTCTTGCCGTACTCGCACCAGGCTTCCTTGTTGGCCTCCCAGTACTCCTGCTTCCACTTCCGGTCCGGGACGCGGCCGGTGACCTCGTTGGGCAGGTCGATCCCGGTGCGCTTGCCGAGGCCGAACTCGTGGGCCATCTTGTAGAACCAGTCGTCGGGGTTCTTCTTCGGCTTGTTGCCGCCGTCCTTCTTCCACTCCTGGTGGGCGAGGGCGTAGTAGACGGTGTCGCAGGAGACCTCCAGCGCGCGGCCGAGGTCGATCATGCCGTGGTTCTGCGACTCGAAGTTCTTGAAGACCTGGCCGCCGATGCTGTACGAGGACGAGCAGTTGTAGCGCCCGTCGAAGTCGTAGCCGGCCTTGACCGCCGCGGCGGTCGGGATCACCTTGAAGATCGAGCCGGGCGCCGCCTGCCCCTGGATGGCCCGGTTGAGCAGCGGGTAGTTGGACTTCTTCCCGGTGAGCTCGGCGTAGTCCTTGGCGGAGATGCCGCCGACCCAGGCGTTGGGGTCGTAGTCCGGCAGGGAGGCCATCGCCACGATCCGGCCGGTCTTGGCCTCCATCACCACGACCGCGCCCGCGTCCGCCTTGTAGTTCTCGCCGGTGTTGTCGTCGAACTGCTTGCGGGCCTCCTCCATCGCCTTGGCCAGCTCCTTCTCGGCGACGGCCTGGACGCGGGAGTCGATGCTGGTGATCAGGCTGGAGCCGGGCTCGCCCTCGTCGTTCTCGGCCTCCCCGATGACCCGGCCGAGGTTGTCCACCTTGTACCGCGTCACGCCCGCGTCGCCGCGCAGCGCGGCGTCGTAGCTGCGCTCCAGGCCGGAGCGGCCGATCTGGTCGGAGCTGAGCAGCGGCGAGTCGCCGTCCTTGGCCTCCTCGATCTCCTCGTCGGTGACGGGCGAGAGGTAACCCAGGACCTGCGCGGTGTTGGCGCCGTACGGGGACGGGTAGCGGCGGACGGCGGTGGGCTCGGCGGTGATGCCGGGGAAGTCCTCCTGGCGTTCGCGGATCTGGAGCGCCTGCTGCGTGGTGGCCTCGTCGGTGATCGGGATGGGCTGGTAGGGGGAGCCGTTCCAGCACGGCTGCGGCGTCTCGGCGTCGCAGAGGCGGATCTTCTCGGACACCTCCTTGTAGGACATGCCCAGGACGTCGGCGAGCCGGGTGAGGACGGCCTTGCCGCCGTCCTCCATCTTCATCAGCTCGGTGCGGCTGGCGGAGACCACCAGCCGGGTCTCGTTGTCGGCCAGCGGAACGCCGCGGGCGTCGAGGATGGCACCGCGCACGGCGGGCTGGACGACCTGCTGGACGTGGTTGCCCGCGGCCTTCTCCGCGTACTCCTCGCCGTTGCGGATCTGGAGGTACCACAGCCGCCCGCCGAGGGTGAACATCAGCGAGAAGACCAGGATCTGGATGGCGACCAGTCGGATGGTGACCCGGGGCGTGCGCCCGGTCTCGGGAATGTTGCTCACTGATCCGCCTCCGTCACAGTCGCTTGACTCCCCTGATCCGTCCCACCCGGCTCCTGGACGTCCGGGACAGGAGACCTCCGCTCCGGCCGCCGGTCGTACGGGCCGCCCGGCCGCCCAGCCGCCTCGCACGGCTCGCGCCGAGCAGTCCGCCACCGTATCCGCGGGCGCTGTCCGCCGCGCTGCCCGACGCCTCGGCGAGCGGGTCGTGCTGGGTGCGGCGGGCCAGCGCCATGATCGCCGGGACGGTGAACGGCGCGAGCAGCAGGTCGTAGACGGTGGCCGTCAGCAGCAGCCCGCCCAGACCCACGTGGCGGGCCGCGGTGTCCCCCACCAGCGCGCCGACGCCCGCGTACAGCAGGGTGGAGGAGAGCGCCGCGCCCGCCACGACGAGCATGGGGACGGTGGCGCTGCGGTACTGGCCGTTCTCCGGCTTGGTCAGGCCGGCGGCGTAGCCGACGACGCACAGCACCAGGGCGTACCGGCCCACGGCGTGGTCGGCGGGCGGCGCGAGGTCGGCCAGCAGTCCGGCGCCGAAGCCGATCAGGGCGCCGCCCGTGTGGCCGTACACCAGCGCCAGGCCGAGGACGGTCAGCAGCAGCAGGTCCGGTACGGCGCCCGGCAGTTGGAGCCGGGCCAGCACGCTGACCTGGACGACCAGGGCGACGACGACGAGCGCGGTGGAGAGCAGGATCCGGTTGAGGTGCATCGCTGTTACTCAGCTCCTGGAGGGGCTGGGGGTGGCCCCGTCGGAGGGGGTGGCTCCGTCGGAGGGGCTCGCGCCCGCGGAGGGGGTGGCGGTCACCGTGACCGTCGGGGTGGGCTTGGCCTTCGGCGCCGGCGGGAGCACCGCGTCGCGCGGGTCGGTGCGCGGCGCCTTGACGACGACGCCGACGATGTCGAGCTTCGTGAAGCCGACGTACGGCCGCACCCGCACCGTCCTGGTGAGACCGCCGCTGTGCGGGTCCACCTGGATGACCTCCCCGACCGGCACGCCGGGGACGAACGGCCTGTCGTTGCTGGAGCCGAAGGTGACCAGGCGGTCGCCCTTCCTCACCTCGGCCTTGCTGTTGAGGAGCTGGACGGTCAGGGCGCTGTCGCCGCGACCGTTGGCGAAGCCCAGCTCGTTCGTGCCCTCCAACCGGGTGCCGACGGTGAAGTCGGGGTCGTTGGCGAGCAGCACCGTGGAGGTGCTCGGCCCGACGGTGGTCACCCGGCCCACGAGCCCGTCGCCGTTGATGACGGTCATGTCGCGCTTGATGCCGTCCCGCTCCCCGACGTCGAGGGTGACGGTCCAGGAGAAGCCCTGGGCCGCGCCGATCCCGACGACCTGGGCGGCCTTGATGCCGTACTGCCCGGCGCCCGCGGTCCTGAGGAGCTTCTCCACCTCGCGCACCCGGGAGCCGTCGCGGTCGGAGGCGGCGAGCCGCTGCTTCAGCTCCGTGTTCTCCCGCTCCAGTTCGCTGATCCGGTCGTAGCGCTCGCCGGAGTCCCGCACGGCCGCGATGGCGTTGCCGACGGGGTCGACGGCGGTGGCGACGGTGTTCTCCACCGGGCCCAGGACGGACGCCGTGGCCTCCCGTGCTCCGTCGAGCGGCGAGCTCTCACCTCCGCGGATGTCCACCGTGATCAGTGCGAACGCGATGGCCACCAGCAGGACGAGCAGCAGCCGGCTCTCTCGTGTATCCCTCACGTGCGACGGCCGTACCTTCCCGTTGTCGGACTTGTCTGACCGTGGTGTCGTTCTGCCTCCGGAGCGCGTCCGGCGGCCGGGCGGCGCGCCGCGGCCGGGACGGCCCCGCGCTCCGCCCGCGCGGCGGCGGGACCGGGCACCCTCCCGGTCCCGCCGCCGTCACCGGCGTGGCTGCGCGTCGAGCACCTGCTGGAGCGCCTCGAACTCCTCGACGCACTTGCCGGAGCCCAGCGCCACGGAGTCCAGCGGGTTCTCGGCGATGTGGATGGGCATGCCCGTCTCGCGCCGCAGCCGCTCGTCCAGGCCGCGCAGCAGGGCGCCGCCCCCGGTGAGCACGATGCCGCGGTCCATGATGTCGCCGGAGAGCTCGGGCGGGCACTTGTCGAGGGTGGTCTTCACCGCGTCCACGATGGAGTTGACGGGCTCTTCGATGGCCTTGCGGATCTCGGCGGCGGAGATCACCACGGTCTTCGGCAGTCCGCTGACGAGGTCACGGCCGCGGACCTCGGTGTGCTCGTCGGTCTCCATGTCGTACGCCGAGCCGATGGAGATCTTGATGCTCTCGGCGGTGCGCTCGCCGAGGAGGAGGCTGTACTCCTTCTTGATGTGCTGGATGATCGCGTTGTCCAGCTCGTCGCCCGCGACGCGGATGGACTGCGCCGTGACGATCCCGCCGAGGGAGATCACCGCGACCTCGGTGGTGCCGCCGCCGATGTCGACGACCATGTTGCCCGTCGCCTCGTGGACCGGCAGGCCGGAGCCGATCGCGGCGGCCATCGGCTCCTCGATGATGTGCACCTGCCGGGCGCCGGCCTGGGTGGACGCCTCGATGACCGCGCGGCGCTCGACGCCCGTGATGCCGGAGGGAACGCAGACGACCACTCGGGGGCGGGCGAGGTAACGGCGCTTGTGGATTTTGAGGATGAAGTAGCGGAGCATCCGCTCGGTGATCTCGAAGTCGGCGATGACACCGTCCTTCAAGGGGCGGACCGCCACGATGTTGCCAGGGGTGCGGCCGATCATCTTCTTCGCCTCGGCGCCGACCGCGAGGATTCCGCCGGTGTTGGTGTTGATGGCGACGACCGATGGCTCGTTGAGGACGATCCCGCGACCCCTGACGTACACCAGCGTGTTGGCGGTCCCGAGGTCGACAGCCATGTCACGGCCGATGAACGACATGTTGTTCGCCATGAGGATACGTCAGGCCTTCCAACTGGAGCGATGTGAGAGGGAGGACGACAGCGTGCGCTGAGGGGCCCGGAGAAGTTTCCATCGTAGTCGCGCCCGTTCGAACGCGGTGGGAGGGTTCCTCCTCCGTCATTGTCGGCGGAACGCGTGTCATCCCTGTAAGGGCTGACGTCGCGTCCGGGTGATTCGTTCCCCCGAGTGGGGGTGGATTCACGATGGGGCGATCGAATTCCATCGATCGCCCCAGGTCAAGAGTTTCGCGATGGTGACACGCCGTCAGCCGCGGGAGGGGAAGAAAATCTTCAGCTCCCTCTCGGCGGACTCCTCCGAGTCCGAGGCGTGGATGAGGTTCTCGCGCACGATGGTGCCGAAGTCCCCCCGGATGGAGCCGGGCGGTGCGGCGATCGGGTCGGTCGGGCCGGCCAGGGCGCGCACCCCCTCGATCACCCTCTCGCCCTCGACGACCATCACCACGGACGGGCCCGAGGCCATGAACTCCAGCAGCGGCTCGTAGAAGGGGCGGCCGACGTGCTCGGCGTAGTGCTGCTCCAGCGTCTCGCGGTCCAGCGTGCGCAGCTCCATGGCGCTGATCGTCCAGCCGGCCTTGCGCTCGATCCGTCCGACGATCTCGCCGATCAGGCCCCGCCTGACCGCGTCGGGCTTGAGGAGGACGAGAGTGCGCTGGCTCATGGGCTGCGGCTCCTTCGGGGTACAGCGGAACAGGTGATTCCAAGTGCTCGAAAGGCTACAGGGGCGCCGCCGGAAACCCGGCGGCGCCACCGTCAAGCGGTGTCGGCCCCGGCCGCGAAGCGGGCCTTGGCCTCGTCGATCTTCCGGCCGAAGTGGATCGAAGCCCACCACAGGCCCGCGAAGAGGGCACCGAGGAAGAACATCGCCGGGACGACGAGACCGGACGCGATCAGGCCGATCTGCAGCGCCCAGCCCAGGTGCAGCGCCCCGGGCCGGGTGAGCACGCCGCACAGCACCAGGCACAGCGCCATCGCCACGCCGCTGACGGTCCACACGGTCCCCGCCGACAGGTCGCCGAGCCGCATCGCCACCAGGCCGGCGAAGCCGATCACGAAGAACTCCCCGATCAGCGTGGAGGCGCAGAGCGTACGCATCTAACGATCCTTTCCGAGCAGCAGCCGGGCCTCGCCGACCGTGAAGACCGAGCCGGTGACCAGCACGCCCGCGCCGGCGAACTCGCCCTCCTCCTCGGCCAGGGTGACGGCCTCCTCCAGGGCGTCGTCGAGTCGCGGCTCGACCTGGACCCGCTCCTCGCCGAAGACCTCCACGGCCAGCGCCGCGAGTTCGTCGACGTCCATGGCACGGGGAGTGGCGTTACGGGTGACGACGACCTCGGCGAAGATCGGCTCGAACGCCTCCAGCAGCCCTCGCACGTCCTTCTCGGCGCTGGGGGCGACCACCCCGACCAGGCGGCTGAAGCCGAACGCCTCGGTGATCGCCTCGGCCGTGGCCCGCGCGCCCGCCGGGTTGTGGGCGGCGTCCAGCACCACGGTCGGGCTGCGGCGCACCACCTCCAGCCGTCCCGGCGAGGTCACGGAGGCGAAGGCGGTGCGGACGGTGTCGATGTCCAGGGCGCGGGCGTGCTCGGCGCCGATGCCGAAGAACGCCTCGACGGCGGCCAGCGCCACGGCGGCGTTGTGCGCCATGTGCGCCCCGTGCAGCGGGAGGAAGACCTCCGGGTACTCCCCGCCCAGCCCGCGCAGCGTCAGCAGCTGACCGCCGACGGCGACCTCGCGGGAGACGACGCCGAACTCCAGCCCCTCGCGGGCGACCGTGGCGTCCATCTCCACGGCCTTGCGGAGGATCACCGAGGCGGCCTCCACCGGCTGCTGGGCCAGGACGACGGTGGCGCCCTCCTTGACGATCCCGGACTTCTCCACCGCGATCTTCTCGGGCGTGTCGCCCAGCCGGTCGGTGTGGTCCAGGGAGATCGGGGTGACGACGGCGACGCCCGCGTCGATGACGTTGGTGGCGTCCCAGGTCCCGCCCATGCCGACCTCGACGACCGCCACGTCCACGGGGGCGTCGGCGAAGGCGGCGTAGGCCATGCCCGTCAGCACCTCGAAGAACGACAGCCGGTGCTCGGAGGAGGCGTCGACCATCTCGACGTACGGCTTGATGTCCCGGTACGTCTCGATGAATTTTTCGGGCGGGATCGGCGCGCCGTCCAGGCTGATCCGCTCGGTCACGGCCTGGACGTGCGGGCTGCTGTAGCGGCCGGTGCGCAGGTCGAACGCGCCCAGGAGCGCCTCGATCATCCGCGCGGTGGTGGTCTTGCCGTTGGTGCCGGTGATGTGGATGGAGGGGTAGGAGCGCTGGGGGTCGCCCAGGACGTCCATCAGGGCGCCGATGCGCTTCAGCGACGGGTCCAGCCGCGTCTCGGGCCAGCGTCCCACCAGCTCGTTCTCCACCTCCCGCAGCTCCCGGTCCAGCTCGGGGTCCTCTGGCCGGGTGGGCAGGTCGCTCGGGGGCGGTCCCGCCTGGGTGCGGAGGGTGCGGCTGCCCGCCTCGATCACGGCCATGTCGGGGTCACGGTCGGTCTCGGCGCCGATGATCTCGTCGAACTTCTCGACCAGGTCGGGTTCGTCGTCGTGGCCGTTGCCGGGGTCGTCGTGCGGGGAGTGCTCACTCACTGTTTCAGTGTACGGAGACGGCCACCGCCGCCACGCCCGGGCGGGGGTGGCGGCGGTGGCCCTCTCGTCGTACCTGTCTCCTGCCCGCGTCAGCCCTGCGGCAGTGCCTCCAGTTGGGCGGAGATCCGGGCGATGTCCGCCTCGGCCCGCGCCTTGCGGGCGCGGATCTTCTCCACCACGTGGTCGGGGGCCTTGGAGAGGAAGCCCTCGTTGCCGAGCTTGGCCGTGGTCTGGGCCAGCTCCTTCTCCGCCGCCGCCAGGTCCTTCGTCAGGCGCTTGCGCTCGGCCGCGAAGTCGATCGCGCCGGAGAGGTCCAGCTCGACCCTCGCCCCGGCCACCGGCAGGGACGCGGTGGGCTGGAAGCCCTCCCCGGCCGGCGTCAGGCGCGACAGGGAGCGGATGGACGCCTCGTGCGCCACCAGGACCGTCCCCTGGAGGGTGAGCCG
This sequence comes from Streptomyces macrosporus, assembly GCF_039533145.1. Lineage (NCBI taxonomy): Bacteria > Bacillati > Actinomycetota > Actinomycetes > Kitasatosporales > Streptomycetaceae > Streptomyces > Streptomyces macrosporus. The sequence goes on along the minus strand of NZ_BAAASZ010000020.1, from coordinate 53,456 downwards.
GGCCGGGACGCGCTGGCCGGGCTGGAGGCCCTGGTCGGCGCGGAACCGGCGGACCTCGGTGATCACCTGCTGGAGCGTGGCGATCTCCCGCTCGGCCTCGGCGTCGCGGAAGCCGGAGTCGGTCGGCCAGTCGGCGACGACGACGGTCTCCCGGCCCGTCAGCGTCGTCCACAGCGTCTCGGTGACGAACGGCATCACCGGGTGGAGCAGCCGCAGGGTGACGTCCAGGACCTCGCCCAGGACGCGGGCGGAGTTCCGGGCCGCGGCGCCGCCCTCGGCGAAGGTGGTCTTGGACAGCTCGACGTACCAGTCGAACACCTCGTCCCACGCGAAGTGGTAGAGGAGGTCGGAGAGCTTGGCGAACTGGTAGTCGTCGAAGTACGCGTCCACCTGCGCCACGACCGTGTTCAGCCGGGAGAGGATCCAGCGGTCGGTCGCCGACAGCTCCTCGGGCGCGGGCAGCTCGCCCTCGACCGTGGCGCCGTTCATCAGCGCGAAGCGGGTGGCGTTCCAGACCTTGTTGGCGAAGTTGCGGGACGCCTGGACCCAGTCCTCGCCGATGGGCACGTCGGTGCCGGGGTTGGCGCCGCGCGCCAGCGTGAAGCGCAGCGCGTCGGAGCCGTACTTGTCCATCCAGTCCAGCGGGTTGACCGCGTTGCCGAAGGACTTCGACATCTTCTTGCCGAACTGGTCGCGGACCATGCCGTGCAGCACGATCTGGTGGAACGGCGGGGTGCCGTCCATCGCGTACAGGCCGAACATCATCATCCGGGCGACCCAGAAGAAGAGGATGTCGTAGCCGGTGACCAGGACGGAGTTCGGATAGAACTTCTCCAGGCTCTCGGTGTGCTCGGGCCAGCCCAGCGTGGAGAAGGGCCACAGGCCGGAGGAGAACCAGGTGTCCAGGACGTCGCTGTCCTGGTGCCAGCCCTCGCCCGTCGGGGGCTCCTCGTCCGGGCCGACGCAGACCGTCTCGCCGTTCGGGCCGTACCAGACCGGGATGCGGTGGCCCCACCACAGCTGGCGGGAGATGCACCAGTCGTGGAGGTTGTCGACCCAGTCGAAGTAGCGCTTCTCCATCTCCTTGGGGTGGATGGAGACCCGGCCGTCGCGCACCGCGTCGCCCGCGGCCTTGGCCAGCGGGCCGACCTTGACCCACCACTGCATGGACAGCCGCGGCTCGATGGTGGTCTTGCACCGCGAGCAGTGGCCGACGGAGTGGACGTACGGGCGCTTCTCGGCGACGATCCGCCCCTCGGCGCGCAGCGCGGCGACGACCGCCGAGCGGGCCTCCAGCCGGTCCAGGCCCTGGAACGGGCCGTGGGCGGTGATCACGGCGTGCTCGTCCATGACCGTGACGCCGGGCAGGTCGTGGCGGCGGCCGATCTCGAAGTCGTTCGGGTCGTGGGCCGGGGTGACCTTGACGGCTCCCGTGCCGAACTCCGGGTCGACGTGCTCGTCCGCCACCACGGGGATGCGGCGGCCGGTGAGGGGCAGCTCGATCTCGGTGCCGACGAGGTGGGTGTAGCGCTCGTCGTCGGGGTGGACCGCCACGGCGGTGTCGCCGAGCATCGTCTCGGCGCGGGTGGTGGCGACGACGATGGAGTTCTCGCCCTCGCCGTAGCGGATCGAGACCAGCTCGCCGTCCTCGTCGGAGTACTCCACCTCGATGTCGGAGATGGCGGTCAGACAGCGCGGGCACCAGTTGATGATCCGCTCGGCCCGGTAGATCAGCTCGTCGTCGTAGAGCCGCTTGAAGATCGTCTGGACGGCCCGGGAGAGCCCCTCGTCCATGGTGAAGCGCTCGCGTGACCAGGCGACACCGTCGCCCAGGCGCCTCATCTGGCCGGAGATCTGACCGCCGGACTCGGCCTTCCACCGCCACACGCGCTCGACGAACGCCTCGCGGCCCAGGTCGTGGCGGGACTTGCCCTCCTTGGCCAGCTCGCGCTCGACGACGTTCTGGGTGGCGATGCCCGCGTGATCCATGCCCGGCTGCCACAGCGTCTCGTGGCCCTGCATGCGCTTGCGGCGCGTGAGGGCGTCGATCAGCGTGTGCTCGAAGGCGTGGCCCAGGTGCAGGCTGCCGGTGACGTTGGGCGGCGGGATGACGATGGCGTACGGCGGCTTGTCGCTCTTGGCGTCCGCCTCGAAGTAACCGCGCTCTACCCAGCGCTCGTACAGCTTCCCCTCTACCTCGGCCGGAACGTACTGGGTCGGCAGACTGGCGTGGGCGCTGTTCGACGGCTCCGCCCCGGCGGGGGTCGGGCTCTGCTGAGTGTTCTCGGTCACGACCGCCAGTGTACGGGCCGCTATGTAGCAGTCTCGAATCGGTTTGGGGTCCCGGAGCACCGGGAAGAGCCGCGGTCCGCCAGGATGGGGGCTGCGTATTCATGCACATGCCCAAACAAGGGGGAGCCTCGTCGTGAGCCACAACCAGCCACCGCCGCAGCCCGGCCCGTACGGTCAGCAGCCTCCGCCGCAGCCCGGCTACGGCTACGGCTACCCGCAGCAGCCGGGGTACCCCCAGCAGCCCGGGTACGGCCATCCGCAGCAGCCCGGCTTCCCCCAGCAGCAGGGCCACCCCGGGCAGCCCGGCTATCCGCCGCCGCCGGGCTACCCGCAGCAGCCCGGTTACCCGCAGCAGCCCGGCCCCTATGTGCCTCCGCCCCCGCAGGGCGGCGGCAACGGCAAGAAGGTCGGCATCGTCGTCGGCGCCGTCGCGGCCGTGGCCGCGCTCGCGGTGGGCGCCTGGCTGGTCTTCGGCAGCGGTGGCAGCGGCGACCTCGCGGACGACGGCCCGCACAAGCTGGAGATGAAGGACACCGCCGCCGGGATGTACAAGATCCCCAGCTCGGACAGCGGGCGCCAGGACGACTCGATGAACGGCAAGCTGCCCATCAAGAACCCCACCAACGTGGGCGCCGCCTACAGCGCCACCAAGGCGGGCGAGGGCCTCGACTCCCTCGAGGCCCTGAGCGACATGGTGGGCTTCTCCGGTGTCTACGGCGAGATCGAGGACCCCGAGAAGGCCCTCGACTCCTTCTTCACCCTCATGAAGAGCGAGATGCTGAAGAGCTCCGAGAACAAGGACACCCGCATGGAGGGCGCCCCGCAGGGGGTGACCCCCGAGGGCGCCGACGGAGCCCTGGCGAAGTGCCAGAAGATGGTCCCCGCCGAAGGCGTCGAGGTGGACCCGGGCGAGCCGGACAGCATCCACGTGTGCGCCTGGGCCGACTACAGCACCTTCGGGGTGGTGATGCCGACGGGGAAGAAGGGCCCGCACGACCTCGACGGCACGGCCGAGCTGCTCGGCAAGATGCGTCAGGACCTGCGCGTCGCGAAGTGACCCGCCGCCCTCGGGGCGCCGCGGACGCGGAACCGACGGACCGGAAGGGGCACCCGGTGGGAGCCGGGTGCCCCTTCCGTGTGCCCGGCGTTCGGGCCCGGGCACACGAAGGCGCCCGGCGGGGGTTCCCGCCGGGCGCCTTCCGTGTCACGACCGTCGCGCGGCCCTACGCGCTCTTCTCGCGCGGGCCCTGGCCCTGGTCGCCGCGGGAGCGGGGCACCAGGGTGGGGTTGACGTTGGAGTGGACGACGTCGGCGGTGATCACCACGCGCGCCACGTCCTTGCGGGAGGGCACCTCGTACATCACCGACATCAGCACCTCCTCCATGATCGCGCGCAGGCCGCGCGCGCCCGTGCCGCGCAGGATCGCCTGGTCGGCGATGGCCTCCAGCGCCGGGCGGTCGAAGTCCAGCTCCACCCCGTCGAGCTCGAAGAGCCGCTGGTACTGCTTGACCAGCGCGTTGCGCGGCTCGACCAGGATCTTCAGCAGGGCCTCGCGGTCGAGGTTGTGGACGGAGGTGATCACCGGGAGACGGCCGATGAACTCCGGGATCATGCCGAACTTCACCAGGTCCTCGGGCATGACGTCCTCGAACTGGTTGCTCGCCTCGATCTCGCGCTTGGAGCGGATCGTGGCGCCGAAGCCGATGCCCTTCGCGCCCGCCCTGGCCTCGATGATCTTCTCCAGACCGGCGAAGGCGCCGCCCACGATGAACAGCACGTTCGTGGTGTCGATCTGGATGAACTCCTGGTGCGGGTGTTTGCGGCCGCCCTGCGGCGGCACGGAGGCCGTGGTGCCCTCCAGGATCTTCAGCAGCGCCTGCTGCACGCCCTCCCCGGAGACGTCCCGGGTGATGGAGGGGTTCTCGCTCTTGCGGGCGACCTTGTCGATCTCGTCGATGTAGATGATCCCGGTCTCCGCCTTCTTCACGTCGTAGTCGGCGGCCTGGATCAGCTTCAGGAGGATGTTCTCGACGTCCTCGCCCACGTACCCGGCCTCGGTCAGGGCGGTGGCGTCGGCGATGGCGAAGGGGACGTTCAGCATCCGGGCGAGGGTCTGCGCCAGCAGCGTCTTGCCGGAGCCCGTGGGGCCGAGGAGGAGGATGTTGGACTTGGCCAGCTCGATGCCGTCGTCCCGGCCCTGCGGGCCGCCGTTCTCGCCCGCCTGCACCCGCTTGTAGTGGTTGTAGACGGCGACGGAGAGGGCCTTCTTCGCGGCCTCCTGGCCGACGACGTAGCCCTCCAGGAACTCGTAGATCTCACGCGGCTTGGGCAGCTCGTCCCAGCGCATCTCGGAGGTGTCGGCGAGCTCCTCCTCGATGATCTCGTTGCAGAGGTCGATGCACTCGTCGCAGATGTAGACGCCCGGCCCCGCGATGAGCTTCTTCACCTGCTTCTGGCTCTTGCCGCAGAACGAGCACTTGAGCAGATCGCCGCCGTCACCGATGCGTGCCACGAGGTGCTTCTCCTTCGCCTGGGATCCGTCGAGTTCCACGAACCCGGGTGCTTGCTCTGGGCCTTGGCGGGGGCGGCCCCCGGACCCCCTATGACGGTACCTTGCCCGACCCCCTGAATGGGCCCCCCTCGGACCGACTCGACCCGAGGGGGGCGTGGATGCTCCAGGGAATCGGGCGGATTCGGCGGGATTATCCGAGCCCGACCGAGGTCTTGCGGGTGGAGATGATCTGGTCGATCAGTCCGTACTCCAGCGACTCCTCGGCGGTGAGGATCTTGTCCCGCTCGATGTCCTGGCTGATCTGCTCGATCGGCTTGTTGGAGTGCTTGGCGAGCATCTCCTCCAGCTGCGACCGCATCCGCTGCACCTCGTTGGCCGCGATCTCCAGGTCGGAGACCTGACCGCGACCGGTCTCGGTGTAGGGCTGGTGGATCAGCACCCGGGCGTTGGGCAGCGCCATCCGCTTGCCGGGCGTGCCGGCGGCGAGCAGCACGGCCGCGGCGGAGGCGGCCTGCCCCATGCAGACCGTCTGGATGTCCGGCTTGACGAACTGCATCGTGTCGTAGATCGCCGTCAGCGCCGTGAAGGAACCACCAGGCGAGTTGATGTAGACCGAGATGTCCCGGTCGGGGTCCATCGACTCCAGGCACAGCAGCTGCGCCATGACGTCGTTGGCCGAGGCGTCGTCGATCTGCACGCCGAGGAAGATCACGCGCTCCTCGAAGAGCTTCGCGTACGGGTCGTACTCGCGCACGCCCTGCGAGGTGCGCTCCACGAAGCGCGGAACGACGTACCGGGCCTCGGGCGCCGGCCCGTCGTAACGGGCCTGGAGCCGCTCGTAGAGGCCGGCGCCGGGGAAGGTGTGCTGACTGTTCATGGGGCTGTGCACCGTCCTGGTGAGGTGAGCTGGCTGCGGTCGTGGGGCTGCGGAACGTCCGGGCTCACGCGCCCGTGCCGCCACCGCCCGGAAGCTGCGAGGCAGAGCCGTAGACCTCGTCGATCAGTCCGTACTCCTTGGCCTCCTGGGCGGTGAACCAGCGGTCGCGGTCGGCGTCGCGGTTCCACTGCTCCTCGGTCTGGCCGGTGTGCAGCGCGGACAGGCGCGCCATCTTCTTCTTGGTGCGCAGCAGCTGCTCGGCGTGGATCTTGATGTCGGAGGCCGATCCCGCCAGGCCCGCGGAGGGCTGGTGGATGAGGATCTCGGCGTTCGGCAGCGCGAAGCGCTTGCCGGGGGTGCCGGCGCTGAGCAGGAACTGGCCCATGGAGGCGGCCAGGCCCATCGCGATGGTCACCACGTCGTTCTTGATGTACTGCATGGTGTCGTAGATCGCCATGCCGGCCGTGATCGAACCACCCGGACTGTTGATGTAGAGGTAGATGTCCTTGTCCGGGTCAGCGGCGAGGAGGAGCAGCTGAGCGGTGATCCGGTTGGCGATCTCGTCGTCGACCGGCTGGCCGAGGAAGATGATCCGCTCGTTGAGCAGTCGGTTGTAGACCTGGTCGCCGAGGCCACCGATGGTCGGCTCGGTGGCGGCGTAGGGCATCGGAAGCTTCACGTGTCCACCTGCTCGTGTAACGGACGGCTCGTCTCTCACTGGGCCGTCTCTGAGTCTTCGTGTACTTGGACCCTAACGCGCGGGTCCGACTGCGCCATCCCGGTCCGAGAACTGTTCGCTGTGAGCGCAGGGAGCGTTCCCGCAGGTGAGGTCGGCGTGTTCCGCCGTACGCGAACGGGCCCGCACGCGGTGTCGCGCACGGGCCCGTCCCGGGGAACCGTTCGGGCAGGCGGGTCGTCGCCCGGGTCAGCCCTCGGACTTCTCCTCGCCCCGCTCCTCGGACGTCTCGGCGGCCTCGGCGGCGGTCTCGGAGCCGGCCTCGACGGTCTCGCCGGTCTCGTCCTCCTCGTCGTCCAGGTCGACGGTCTCGCCGTTGGTGTCGACGACCTTGGCGGCGTCGACGACCAGCGCGAGGGCCTTGCCGCGGGCGACCTCGCCGACGAGCATCGGCACCTGGCCGCTCTCGACGATGGCCTGGGCGAACTGGTCGGGGCTCATGCCGGAGGACTGGGCACGGCGGACGAGGTGCTCGGTGAGCTCCTCCTGGCTGACGTTCAGCTTCTCCTTGCCGACCAGCTCGTCCAGGACGAACTGGGTCCGGATGCCCTTCTCCGCCTGCTCCTTGAGCTCGGCGTCGAACTCCTCCTCGGACTTCTCCTGCATCCGCAGGTAGGCCGCGAGGTCCATGCCCAGCTGCGGGAGCTGGTGGTTGACCAGGTTGTGCTTGCGGGTGTTGATCTCGTCCTGGAGGAGCTTCTCCGGGATCGGGACCTCGACCAGGGAGATCAGCTCGTCGAGCACCTTCTCCTGGGCCTGGGTGGCCTGGTCGTACTTCTTCATCCGCTCCAGGCGCTTGCGGGTGTCGGCCCGCAGCTCCTCGAGGGTGTCGAACTCGCTGGCCATCTGCGCGAAGTCGTCGTCCAGCTCGGGGAGTTCCCGGGCGGAGACGGAGGTGACGTCCACCTTCACCTCGGCCTCGCGGCCCGCGGCGGAGCCGCCCTTGAGCTCGGAGGTGAAGGTCGCGGAGCCGCCGGCCTCCAGACCGGTGACGGCCTCGTCGATGCCGTCCAGGAGCTCGCCGGAGCCGATGACGTAGTCGATGCCCTTGGCGACGCCGTCCTCCAGGACCTCGCCGTCGACCTTGGCTTCCAGGTCGACCTTGACGACGTCGCCCTCGGCGGCGGGACGCTCGACGACGGTGGTGGAGGCGAAGCGCTCCCGCAGCTGCTGGACCGACTTCTCCACCTCCTCGTCGGTGACCTCGACGGCGTCGACGGTGACCTCGATGCCCGAGTAGTCCGGGATCTCGATCGAGGGACGGACGTCCACCTCGGCGGTGAAGGTGAGGAGCTCGTTGTCCTTGAGCTCGGTGATGTCGACCTCGGGCTGGCCCAGCGGGCTCAGCTCGCCCTCGTCGACGGCCTCCTGGTAGAGCTTCGGAAGCGCGTCGTTGACCGCCTCCTCCAGGACCGCACCGCGACCGAAGCGCTGGTCGATCACCCGTGCGGGGACCTTGCCCTTGCGGAAGCCGGGCACCGTGACCTGCTGGTTGATCTTCTTGTACGCCGCGTCGAGGCTGGGCTTCAGCTCCTCGAAGGGCACCTCGACAGTGAGCCGAACCCGGGTGGGGTTCAGGGTCTCCACGGCGCTCTTCACGGTCGGTCTCCTTGGGGCTGACTGCTGGGAACTTCTTACTTCTCGAGGCGCCCCGTACGCAGACACGACGCAGGCAGGCGCGTCTTTCATAGTACGTGGTCGGGGTGGCCGGATTCGAACCGACGACCTTCCGCTCCCAAAGCGGACGCGCTACCAAGCTGCGCCACACCCCGTCCGTGCGACACGTAGCGTACATGCCGTACGATGCAGAGCGTGCCGCACGCGGTACGTGATCGGGCGGCTATGATCTGCCTGTCCGTGATCCGCGGTGGCGCTGCGGGCGTAGCTCAATGGTAGAGCCCCAGTCTTCCAAACTGGCTACGCGGGTTCGATTCCCGTCGCCCGCTCCACGGACGAACGGCCCGGCTCCTTCGGGAGTCGGGCCGTTCGTCGTCCCGCGGCCTTTCAGAAGCTGATCTGGTTGATCGACTCGGCGAGCGAGTTGAGGAAGCGGTTTATCGCCGGGGCCATGCCCGTGGAGGCGAGGAAGAAGCCGAAGAGGACCGCGACGAGCGCGGGCCCGGCCTTCAGGGAACCGCCGCGGATGAGCACGACCATGATGACCGCCAAGAGCAGCACCACTGACAGTGAAATGGCCACAACTGATCACACCCTCGGTCGCAACGCCTCTGCGCCGGCCGCGCCGGCCCGGGAACCCTCCGCCGCGTCCCCGCCGAGCACCATCGTGCCACCAACTGCCGCGTATATGCAGGCTGTCGGAGGATCGGCGGGGGTCGGGCGTGTCACCTCGGCCGGGCCCGCGGGACGCCGGCGGAACGGACCCCGGGGGGCGGCCGACCGGCGGGGCGGGCCCGGGACCGCGGAGACCCGCGGCGGGAATTGGCCCTGGTCCGTGTGGCGTGCAACGGCCTTCTCCACACGATCCGACCACGGATGTCACCGATAACTCACCGGGAGCGAATTCGACGGCATTGCGGCACGAACCACCCGGGAAACAAAGTGATCGAAAGACAACGGCCCGTTGGCTGCCATCCCGGACATAAGAGACATTCCCCCGAAGACAAACAACTCTTCAATGGACAATTCCCTGTCCATGCGTTCCCCGGACAGGCGGTCCGACGCGCACCTGGAATAATTCATCCGCCGGGGGTACTCGGATCATCGCGAATTTACCCTCGGACGGCTTTCCACTAAGGTGCGGCAGATGTTCCACGCTGGCTACGAGCGCTCCCCGCTTCCCCCGGTCCGGCCCCACACGGACGAGCGGCAGGCTCCGCCCGTTCCGGAGCCCCCCTCGGCCGGTCCGGGAGACAGACCCGGAAGAGCGAAGACGCCCGGCGGGGCGAAGCGGCGGGACGCGTTCTTCGACAACGCCAAGTACCTGGCGATCGTCCTGGTCGTCATGGGCCACGCCTGGGGTCTGATGCTCTCCGACTCGCGGGCCGTGAACGCGGCGTACAACTTCGTGTACACCTTCCACATGCCGGCGTTCATCGTCATCTCCGGCTACTTCTCCCGCAGCTTCGACATGCGCCCGGACCGGCTGCGACGGCTGGTGACCGGCGTGCTCGTGCCGTACGTGGTCTTCGAGACCGCGTACACCCTGCTCGTCAAGCAGCGCGTGGAGGGCGAGCCCGACTACCCCATCAGCCTGCTCGACCCCTGGTACCTGACCTGGTTCCTGGTGGCGCTGTTCGTGTGGCGGCTGACGACCCCGCTGTGGAAGGTCGTGCGCCGGCCCGTGCCGCTGGCCCTGGGGATCGCGCTCCTGGCCTCCGCCTCCCCCGACATCGGCGACGACCTGGACTTCCAGCGGGTGCTGCAGTTCCTGCCCTTCTTCGTCATCGGGCTGTGCCTGCGGCCCGAGCACTTCGAGCTGGTGCGGCGGCGCGAGGCGCGGCTGCTGGCCGTGCCGATCATGGCGGTGGCCCTGGCGTTCGCCTACTGGGCGGCACCGCGGATGAACTTCGAGTGGTTCTACCACCGCGACAGCGGCCAGGAGCTGGGGGTGCCCTGGTGGGTCGGCATCCTGATGAACCTGGCGCTGTTCGGCTGCTCGCTCGTGCTGACCGCCTGCTTCCTCGCCCTGGTCCCCCGGCGCCACATGTGGTTCACCGCGCTGGGCGCCGGGACGCTGTACGGCTACCTGCTGCACGGGTTCCTCATCCGGTGGGCCCGGGCCGAGGAAGTGATGGACACCCACGCCTGGCTCACCGAGCCGCTGGGCATCGTCGCGGTGACGGTCGTCGCCGCGGTCGTCGGCACGGTGCTGTGCACCACGCCGGTGCAGCGGACGTTCCGGTTCGTGATGGAGCCCAAGATGGCGTGGTTCTTCAAGAAGGACGCCGCCGAGGCCGCCCGCGAGCGGACGGCCGGGCAGGGCGGCACGGGCACGGGCGCGCCGGAGAGCAAGGTGCCCGCCTCCCGCTGACCGCCGCACCGGCCGGCCGTGTCGATCCGTCCGTGCCGATCCGTCCGTCGGGGCTAGCGTTCCGCGGCGCCGTACGGCTCCCGCCGCCCGGCCTTGAGCTCCCTCAGGGCCCTGCGGCCGAGGCCGTCGGCGACGCGCGTCGTCTCCGGGAGGCGGTAGCGCGGCGCGAGGCGCAGTGTGTGGGCGCAGGCGTGGTCCAGGCCGATCCCGTGGCCGGCCGAGACGAACACCGGCTTGACCCCGGCCTGGGTGCGCAGCGCCCGGCCCACCACCTCCGGCGGGGTCCGCCCCCGGTCCAGCAGGGGCGAGGAGTCGCCGCGCGACGGCCCCGGCTCGGTGTGGTCGAAGACGAAGGGCGACTTGGCCACCCCGAAGCACGGCAGCCCGGTGAGCACCCCCAGGTGCACCGCCAGCCCCGCCCGCCGGGGGTGGGCGTAGCCGTAGCCGTCGCAGACCACGGCCTCGGGCGGGGTGCGCAGCCTCTCCAGCGCCGCCAGCACCCCGGGCAGCTCGCGGAAGGCGAGCAGTCCGGGGACGTACGGGAAGCCGCTGCGGCCGGTGTGGACGACCTCCTCCAGGACCTCCAGGGTGTCGGCGTCCAGCACCACGGCCGCCGCGACCAGCAGGTCGCTCTCCTCGTCGTAGGCCACGTCGACCCCGGCGATCCGGCGCACCTCTCCCGGCGCGGGCCCCGGGCTCGTCAGGTCCGCCGCCGCGCGGATCCGCTCCTGCGCGGCCACCGCCTCCGCCTCCGTGGCGGGCCACCGTCCGGCCGTCTCCGCTCCCACCGCGCCCTCCCGGTCAGTCACGGCGTATCAGCAGCAGGGCCCGGTCGTCGTTGACGTCGCGGGCGACGGCCTCGATCAGGTGCCACGCGGCCCCCTCGAACCCGGTGACGACATAGCGGTCGGCCTCGCCCGTCAGCCGGTCGATGCCCTCGGTCAGCTCGCGTTCGGCGGTCTCCACCAGACCGTCCGTGAAGAGCATCAGGACGTCGCCGGAGCGCAGACTGCCCTTGACCGCGTCGAACTGGGCGCCGTCGTAGACGCCCAGGAGCGGCCCGTCCCCGGCCTTCTCCTCCCAGCGTCCGCTGCCCGCGTGGAGCTGGAGGGCGGGGACGTGGCCGGCGGAGAACAGCTCGTAGTCGCCGCTGTCGAGGTCCAGGACGAGGTGGACGGAGGTGGCGAAGCCCTCCTGCCAGTCCTGGCGGAGCAGATAGGCGTTGGCGGCGGGGAGGAAGGCGTGCGGGGGCAGGGAGCCCAGCAGTCCGCCGAACGCCCCGGAGAGCAGCAGCGCGCGGGAGCCGGCGTCCATGCCCTTGCCGGAGACGTCGGTGAGGACGACCTCCAGGGTGCGGCGGTCGGGCCCGGTGCGGGCCGCGACGACGAAGTCGCCGGAGAAGTACTGGCCGCCCGCCGGGCGCAGGGCCATCTCGCGGTGCCAGCCCTTGGGCAGCTTCGGCAGCTTGCTCTGGACGCGGATGCGTTCGCGCAGGTCGAAGAGCATGGTGCCGCCGCGCCGCCAGGGCACGCCGACCCGGCTGCGGAACTGGGCGACCAGCAGCCCGGAGAGTCCGACCGCGCCGACCACCAGGATGGTGCCGGGCGTGACCCGGCCCGGGCCGGCCGTGTAGGGGCCGAGCACCGTGGCCTCGACGACGAGCGCGCCGGCCGCGGTGGCGTAGAGGATCAGCAGGTTGGCGGGGCGCAGCAGCAGTCCGCCCGCGACGATCGGCAGGACCAGGCTCTCGGGCGCGAACCACAGGGGCTCGGCGATCGTGGCGCCGGCGAGGGCGGGGACGGCCGCCATCAGAGCGGCGAAGGCGATCCAGTCGGAACCGTCGCCGCGGAAGTAGTCGACGGCGGACCGGCGCAGGGCGGTGCGGACCCGGTGCAGGGCCTTGCGCGCCTGGGACCACCGGGTCGTGGGAAGGGTCTTGCCCGTACGACCTGCCATATCCCGGACCTTATCCACCCGTTCGGGGGCGCGTCGATTCCCGATTCGGGGTGACGGAAACCCTGTTCGATATCCAGTCGCCCCCGCTCCGTCCGATTGATAGGGATGACCTCATGACGACCACGGATCTACGGGTACTGCGGCGCGACGAGTGGGACGCCTGGTACGCCAACCTCGAACTGGCCTTCGGCGGGGTGGCCGACTCCCCCGAGGAGCGGGCGCTCTGGCGCGATCTGACCGAATTCGACCGGATGATCGCCGCCTGGGAGGACGGGGGGATCGTCGGCACGGCCGGCTCGTTCCCCTTCGGCCTGTCGGTGCCGGGCGGCGCGATCGTGCCCGCGGCCGGGGTGACGGCGGTGAGCGTGGCCGCGACGCACCGGCGGCGCGGCATCCTCCGCGCCATGATGCGGCGTCAACTCGACGACGTGCGGGCCGCCGGGGAGCCGCTGGCGGTGCTGGTCGCCTCCGAGCCCGCCATCTACGGGCGCTTCGGGTACGGCATCGCCAGCCGGCAGCTGTACGCGGAGATCGACACGGCCCGGGTGGGCCTCCGGGTGCCGCCGGGCACGGACGGGGTGCGGCTGCGGCGCGCCGATCCGGTGGCGGCGCTCGAGGAGTGCGAGGCGCTGTACGCCCACCGGGTGACGTCCCGACCGGGCATGCTCCGGCGGCTCCCGGGGTGGGAGCGGCTGGGCGTGCTGGACCCGGCGGGCGAGCGCGACGGCGCGTCGCCGCTGCAGTGCGTGCTGGCCGAGTCCGGCGGCGAGCTGCTGGGGTACGCGCGCTACTCCGTCAAGCCGGAGTGGGACCTGTCCGGTCCCCGCGGCACGGTGGTGCTGCGCGATCTGGAGGCGCTGAGCCCGGCGGCGTACGCGGCGCTGTGGCGCTTCCTGTTCGAGATCGACCTGACCTCGACGGTGCGGGCCAAGACGCGCCCGGTGGACGATCCGCTGCTCCACATGGTCACCGATCCCCGGCGCTGCGGCCTCCGCATCCGCGACTCGCTGCACCTGCGCCCGGTCGAGGTGGGCGCGGCGCTCGCGGCACGGACGTACACGGCCCCGGTCGACGTGGTGCTGGAGGTCGAGGACGCCTTCTGCCCCTGGAACACGGGGCGCTGGCGGCTGACCGGCGACGCCTCGGGCGCCTCCTGCGTCCGCACCGACGACGAGGCCGATCTGGCGCTGACCGTGCGGGAGTTGGGCGCGGCGTACCTGGGCGGGGAGTCCCTGGCGGCGCTGGCGGGCGCCGGGCGGGTGCGGGAGTTGCGGCCGGGCGCGCTGGCCGAGGCCGCGTCGGCGTTCTCCTCCCCCGTGGCCCCGTGGCTGCCGCACGGGTTCTGACGGGCCGCCGGGCCGGTCATCCCTTCTGGCAGGTGGGGCACCAGAACAGGTTGCGGCCGACGAGCGGGGCGGTGCGGACCTCGTCGCCGCACAGGTGACAGGGCATTCCGGCGCGGCGGTAGACGTAGACCTCGCCGCCGTGGTCGTCCACGCGCGGCGGTCGGCCCATGGCCTCGGGGGTGTGCTCGGGGCGCACGGTGTCGATGCGGTTGTTGCGCACGCCCTCGCGCATCAGCTCGACCAGATCCGTCCAGATCGCGTCCCACTCGGCGCGGGTGAGGTCCCTGCCCGCCCGGTGGGGGTCGATGCCGTGCCGGAAGAGGACCTCGGCGCGGTAGACGTTGCCGACGCCCGCGACGACCTTCTGGTCCATCAGCAGCGCGGCGATCGTGGTGCGGCTGCGGGACACGCGCGCCCAGGCCCGTTCGGGATCGGCGTCGGCCCGCAGCGGGTCGGGGCCCAGGCGGTCGGCGACGGCGCGCTTGCCCTCCTCGGTGAGCAGTTCGCAGGTGTTGGGGCCGCGCAGGTCGGCGTGGGCGTGGGGGGCGTCGGCGGTGGCCAGCCGCAGTCGTATCTGCCCGACGGGGGCGGGGGGCGGCCCGTCGCCGTGGGCGAAGGTGCCGTACAGGCCGAGGTGGACGTGGATCCAGTCGCCTCCGGCGACCCCCTCGAAGCCGAGGAAGAGGTGCTTGCCGTGGGCGTCGGCACCGGTGAACGTCCGGCCGTCGACGAGGGCGGCCCCGCCCGCGAACCTGCCCTGCGGGCTGGACGCCCGCACGGACCGGCCGCCGAACCTCTCGTCGAGGTCGGCGGCCAGCCGGTGGATGGTGTGGCCTTCGGGCACGTGCGGGTCAGTCCTGCTTCGGGTGGTGGGCGGGGATGGGCGGGAGCTCGCCGCTGCGCTCGTACTCCGTGAGCATGCCGATGCGGCGGACGTGCCGCTCGTCGCCGGTGAACGGCGTGGCGAGGAAGGCCTCCACGAACGAGACGGCCTCCTCGGTGGTGTGCATCCGGGCGCCGATGCCGATCACGTTGGCGTTGTTGTGCTCCCGGCCGAGCCGCGCCGTCTCCAGGCTCCAGGCGAGGGCGGCCCGGACGCCCTTCACCTTGTTGGCCGCGATGGCCTCGCCGTTGCCCGAGCCGCCGATCACGATGCCCAGGGAACCCTCGTCGGCGGCCGTGCGCTCCGCGGCGCGCAGGCAGAAGGGCGGGTAGTCGTCCGCGGCGTCGTAGATGTGCGGGCCGCAGTCGACGGGTTCGTGCCCGGCCTCCTTCAGCCACTGGACGAGGTGGTTCTTCAGTTCGTAGCCGGCATGGTCGGAGCCGAGGTACACGCGCATGGGGCCGAGTCTATTCACGGTCTCGGTCACGCGTTCCGGCCGACCAGCTTCCAGGCCGCGGGGAGGGCTCCCATGGCCAGGGCCGCCTTGAGCGCGTCGCCGATCAGGAAGGGCACCAGGCCCGCGGCGACGGCCTCGCCGGCGGACATGCCCGTGGCCAGCGCCAGGTAGGGGACGCCGACCGCGTAGATGATCGCGGTGCCCACGGCCATGGTCCCGGCCGTGCGCAGCACCCCGCGGTCGCCGCCGCGGCGGGCCAGGGCGCCGACGACGACGGCGGCCAGCAGCATGCCCAGGACGTAGCCGAGGGAGGGCATCGCGGCGCCGGAGGTGCCCTCGGCGAACCACGGCACTCCGGCCATGCCCGCGGCGGCGTACAGGCCGAGGGCGGCGAAGGCGCGGCGGGCGCCCAGACCGGCGCCGACGAGGAGGGCGGCGAAGGTCTGGCCGGTGACCGGGACGGGCGAGCCCGGCACGGGGACGGCGAGCTGCGCGGCCACGCCGGTGAGCGCGGCGCCGCCGACGACCAGCGCCACGTCGCGCAGGCGGGCGCGGGCGGCGGTGGACGCGGGCAGGACGTCGGCGAGGACGCTGCCCGGACGGACGGTGGCGCTGTTCACGGCGGGTGTGCTCATCTCACGGCTCCGGTGTCGTGGGTTTTCGGGGGACGTCCTGACGTTAACCGACGTTAGCCCCCGCGCTCCCGTGAGATTGGCGACAAAGGACGCCGGTCCGGCTTGTGGGGTGCGGCCGGAGGCCGGAGCGGGGTCACGGGGTGTTTCCGGCGAGCCCGTCGGGATGCACGGAGGGTCACCGCGGTGTCCGCATCGCGGACAGGGATGTGCGATTCTTTGCCCTGGAGGATGGCCTGCGATCACACTGGCCCGGTCCGGAATTCATTATTCCGTATCCCTGACCCCTCCTGGACGGCACTTCTTTCCATGCCCGGAACGCCCGACCTGAAGACCGACGGCTCTCCCCCGGAGAGTCCCGCCGGCACCGAACAGTCCTCCCTCACCCACGGCCTCCGGCAACGGCACCTGTCGATGATCGCCCTCGGCGGCGTGATCGGCGCGGGCCTCTTCGTCGGATCCGGGGCGGGCATCGCCGCCGCCGGCCCGTCGATCGTGCTGGCGTACGCGCTCTCCGGGCTGCTGGTGATGCTGGTGATGCGGATGCTCGGCGAGATGTCGGCCGCCCACCCCGCCTCCGGCTCCTTCTCCGTGCACGCCGAGCGCTCGATCGGCCCCTGGGCGGGCTTCACCTCCGGGTGGATCTTCTGGACGCTGCTGTGCGTGGCCGTCGCCGTGGAGGCGCTGGGCGCCGCGGCGATCATGGCCGAGTGGTTCCCGGGGACGCCGGACTGGCTGTGGGTCGCCGTCTTCATGGCGGTCTTCTGCGGCACCAACCTGCTCTCGGTGCGGAACTTCGGCGAGTACGAGTTCTGGTTCGCCGCCCTGAAGGTCGCCGCGATCGTCCTCTTCCTCCTCCTGGGCGCCGCGGCCGTGCTCGGTCTGCTGCCCGGCGTCGACTCCCCCGGCGCCGCCAACCTCGTCGGCGAGGGCGGTTTCTTCCCGGGCGGCGCGGAGGGCCTGGTGGCCGGCCTGCTGGCCTCCCTCTTCGCCTACGGCGGTCTGGAGACGGTGACCATCGCGGCGGCCGAGTCGCACGACCCGGTGCGGGGCGTGGCGAAGGCCGTGCGCACGGCGATGTGGCGCGTCGCGGTCTTCTACGTCGGCTCGATGCTGGTGGTCGTCACGCTGATCCCCTGGCACGACGAGTCGGTGCTCTCCGGCCCGTACGCCGCCGTGCTGGACCACCTGGGCATCCCGGCCGCCGCGCAGATCATGAACGTCGTGGTGCTGGTCGCCCTGCTGTCGGCCATGAACGCCAACATCTACGGCGCCTCGCGCATGGCCTACTCCCTGGTCCGCCGCGGCGAGGGGCCCGCCTTCCTGGGGAGGGTCGCCGGCGGCGTGCCGCGCCGGGCGGTGCTGGCCTCCTCCGCCTTCGGGTTCTTCGCGGTGCTGCTGAGCTTCTGGTGGCCCGACACCGTGTTCACCTGGCTGCTGAACATGGTGGGCGCGGCCGTGCTGGTGGTGTGGAGCTTCATCGCGGTCTCCCAGCTGCGCACGCGCCGGAGGCTGGAGCGCGAGGCGCCGGAGAAGCTGGTGGTGCGGATGTGGCTGTTCCCCGTGTTGACCTGGGCGTCGCTGGCGGCGGTGGCCGCGGTGCTGCTGCTGATGCTCCGCGAGGACGCCACCCGCGTCCAGCTCGCCTTCACCGCCGGGCTCACCCTGGCCCTGGCCCTGGTCGGCCTGCTGCGGCAGCGGGCGGCGGCGCGCGCCCGGTAGCCCGGCCGGCTCCGCCCGCTCCCCGGCCGGCGTCCTCCGCTCGGGGAACACCGCCGCGCACGCCTCGTTGCCGACGACACCTTGTTGCGCATACTGTGCGACAAGGCCCGACGCCCGGCGGCCGTGCGCCGTGTCCCGCCCTCCCCCGTGGCGGGACCTCCGCCGCGGACGTGATCGTCTTCTCATCCGTCACCGGCCGCGCGGGAGGCAGGGCCGAGGGAAGGCAACGGAGCGGCACGGCCCCCGCGCTGCCCTGGTGCGCGGGGTCCGTGCCGCTCCGGCGCGACCGGAGCCGGTCGGCCGGCCCGGTCGTCCTCGGTCGTTCTCGGTCGTCCTCAGTCGTCGAACCGCGGTCCCTCGGTGCGAGTCCGCTTGAGCTCGTAGAAGCCCGGGGTGGAGGCCACCAGCAGCGTGCCGTCCCACAGCCGGGCGGCGGCCTCGCCCTTGGGGGCGGGGGTGACGACCGGGCCGAAGAAGGCGACCCGCTCCCCGTCCGCGCCCGGAACGGCGATCACCGGGGTGCCGACGTCCTCGCCGACCAGGCCGATGCCCTCCTCGTGGGAGGCCCGCAGCCGCTCGTCGTACGCGTCGGAGTCCGCCGCGTCCGCCAGTTCCGCCGGGAGGCCGACCTCCGCCAGGGCGTCGACGATCGTCGCGCGCTCGTTGGGACGGCCCTGGTTGTGGAAGCGGGTGCCGAGGGCGGTGTAGAGCGGGCCGAGCACCTCGGTGCCGTGCTTCTGCTCGGCCGCGATGAGCACGCGCACCGGACCCCAGGCGGTCCGCAGCATCTCGGCGTACTCCGGCGGCAGTTCGTCCAGCCGGTTCTCGTTGAGCACGGCCAGGCTCATCACGTGCCAGCGCACCTCGACCGGCCGGACCTTCTCCACCTCCAGCATCCAACGGGAGGTCATCCAGGCCCACGGGCACAGGGGGTCGAACCAGAAGTCGGCCGGGGTTCTGGTGACGCTCTCGGACGTCCGGGACATGTGGCTCTCCTCGTCACACGGGTTCACGGCGGTCGGCAGGGGTCGTCGGCGGTCGCCGCCGGCGGAGCGGGACGACCGCGGGGACATGCGTCACGGGGAACGTCGGAGGGCGCCCGCTGATTCCCGACCGCACCGGCGACCACACCGACCGCACGGCGACGGGCGCCCCATGCGATGCTGACCTTCTGCCGTGTTCGACATGTGAGACGAGGGAGTCACGCCGTGCCCGGTGAGAACCTGACCCGTGACGAGGCCCGGGAGCGCGCCCGGCTGCTGCGTGTGGACGGGTACGATGTCGCGCTCGATCTGCGGTCCGCGGTCGGGCCCCACACCGGGGACGGACCGCGCACCTTCCGCTCCACCACCACGATCCGCTTCCGCTGTGCCGAGCCCGGCGCCTCCACCTTCGCCGACCTGCTGGCGCCCTCGGTCTCCTCGGTGACCCTCAACGGCCGCGAGCTGGACGTGGCGAAGGTGTTCGACGGCACGCGCGTCGCCCTGGACGGCCTGGCCGCCGAGAACACGCTGACCGTGGACGCGTGGTGCGCCTACAGCCGCACCGGCGAGGGGATGCACCACTTCGTCGACCCCGAGGACGGCGAGACCTACCTCTACACCCAGTACGAGCCCGCCGACGCCCGCCGGGTCTTCGCCAACTTCGAGCAGCCCGACCTCAAGGCGCCCTTCACCTTCACCGTCACCGCCCCCGCCGGCTGGACGGTGCTGAGCAACGGCGCGGTCGAGGGGGAGCCGGAGCCGATCGGCGACGGCGCCGCCGTCTGGCGGTTCGCGACGACCAAGCCCATCTCGACGTACATCACCACCGTCGTCGCCGGCCCGTACCACCACGTCACCGACGTCTACCGGCGCGCCCTCCCCGACGGGAGCGAACTGGTGATCCCGCTGGGCGCGCTGTGCCGCAAGGGCCTGGCCCGCCACTTCGACGCCGACGACGTCTTCACCATCACCAAGCAGGGCCTGGACTTCTTCCACGACCACTTCGACTACCCGTACCCGTTCGGCAAGTACGACCAGGCGTTCGTGCCGGAGTACAACCTCGGGGCGATGGAGAACCCGGGGTGCGTGACCTTCCGCGAGGAGTTCGTCTTCCGCGGCAAGGTGACCGAGGCCGCCTACGAGGGGCGGGCCAACGTCATCCTCCACGAGATGGCGCACATGTGGTTCGGCGACCTGGTCACCATGGAGTGGTGGGACGACCTGTGGCTCAAGGAGTCCTTCGCCGACTTCATGGGCTCCTTCTCCATGGTCGAGGCCACCCGGTTCACCGACGGCTGGATCACCTTCGCCAACCGCCGCAAGGCGTGGGCGTACCGCGCCGACCAGCTCCCCTCCACGCACCCGATCACCGCCGACATCCGGGACCTGGAGGACGCCAAGCTCAACTTCGACGGCATCACCTACGCCAAGGGCGCCTCCGTCCTCAAGCAGCTCGTCGCCTATGTGGGGCGCGACGCCTTCCTGGAGGGCGCGCGCCGGTACTTCAAGCGCCACGAGTGGGGCAACACCCGGCTGGAGCACCTGCTGGCGGTGCTGGAGGAGACCTCCGGACGCGACATGGCCGCCTGGTCGCGGGCGTGGCTCCAGACGGCCGGCGTCAACTCCCTGACGCCGCACGTCACCTACGGCTCCTCGGGGCGGATCACCGAACTCGCCATCACCCAGGAGGCGCCCGAGGAGCACCCGACGCTGCGCCCGCACCGGGTCGCCGTCGGCCTGTACCGGCGGCAGACCGCGGGCGGCCCGCTGGAGCGCTACGCCCGCGCGGAGGTGGACGTCACCGGGGTGCGGACGGTCGTGGAGGAGCTGGCCGGGGCCGAGCGCCCGGAGCTGGTCCTCGTCAACGACGAGGACCTGACGTACTGCAAGGTCCGCTTCGACGAGGCGTCCCTGGACACCCTGCGCGACCACCTGGGCTCGATCGCCGACCCCCTGGCACGGGCCCTGTGCTGGTCGGCGCTGTGGAACCTCACCCGTGACGCGCTGCTGCCCGCCCGCGACTTCCTCGACCTGCTGCTGCGCTTCGGCGGCCAGGAGAGCGACATCGGCGTGGTGCAGATGCTCCACGCCTGGGCGCGCACGGCCCTGGTGCACTACGTCGCGCCCGACACGCGCGAGGAGTGCGGCCGTACCCTCGCCCACGGCGCGCTGCGGCACCTGCGGCAGGCCGAGCCGGGCAGCGACCACCAGCTCGCCTGGGCGCGGTTCTTCGCGTCCGTCGCGAGCGACGAGTCCGACCTGCGGCTGCTGGACACGCTGCTGGAGGGGACCGGCCGGATCGACGGGCTGGAGATCGACCAGGAGCTGCGCTGGACCCTGCTGGAGCCCCTGGCCGCCCACGGCGCGGCCGACGAGGCGCGGCTGGCGGCGGAGCTGGCCCGCGACGACACCGCCTCCGGCAAGCGGCACCAGGTGCGCTGCCTGGCCGCGCGGCCGGACGCGCGGGTCAAGGCCCGGGCGTGGGCGGACGTGGTGGACTCCGACCGGCTCTCCAACGCGCTGGTGGAGGCGACCATCTCCGGTTTCGACCAGCCGGGGCAGCGGGAACTGCTGGCGCCCTACGCCGAGCGGTACTTCGAGGTGATCGAGCGGATCTGGGCCGAGCGGTCCATCGAGATCGGCATGGCGATCGTCCGCGGCCTGTACCCGGCCCTCCAGGACAACCGGACCGTGCTGGAGCTGACGGACGCCTGGCTGGCCGCGCACCAGGACGCGCCCCCGGCGCTGCGGCGGCTGGTCCTGGAGGCCCGCGACGACACGGCCCGGGCCCTGCGGGCGCAGCGGTGCGACGCGGCGGTCGGCGCCTGATCGGCCCCCGATCCGGCCGAGTCTGATCGGCACTCGAACGCCCGTACTTTAGGACGGGCTTGTCCGGATTCGTCGACAGCCGTGTAACAGAGGTTGGGGGACGGAACGGGGACGGGAATCGCGGGGACATGAACAACACCCCGCTCTCCCCCCGTTCCGTCCTCCCCCTCCCGCACGCGGAGCGTCGGGTGGTGACGGCCCGCACCCTGCGCGAGCACGGCGTCCCCGCCGCCACCGCCGACGAGCGCTGCCGGCCGGGCGGTCCCTGGCAGATGCCGCTGCCCGGCGTCTACCTGCTGCACCCCGGTCCGCCGACCAGCGAGGAGCGGCTGCGCGCCGTGCTGCTGTACGCGAGCCGGGAGCGTTTCCCCGTCCAGACCGGTGCCGCGTGCGCCGCGTCCGCCGCCGCGGACGACGGTCCCGAGGCGATGATCACCGGGCCGGCCGCGCTCGCCCTGTACGGCTTCTCCGCCGCTCCCCCGCTGCTCTCCCTGGAGCACATCGACGTCCTGGTCCCCCGCACCCGGCGGCTGCGTTCCATCGGCTGCGCCCGGGTGGTGCGCACCCGGTCCCTGCCGCGCCCCCGAGAGGTCACCGGCCTGCCCGTGGCCCCCGTGGAGCGCGCCCTGGCCGACACCGTCGGCCGGCTCGGCCGTCCCGACGACGCCGTGGCGGTGCGTCTGCTGCTGACGGAGGCGGTCCGCGAGGGCCACTGCGAGCCCCCGGCCGTCGTCCGCGAACTGTCCCGGGCCCGGCTGCTGAACCGTCCCCACGTCGTGGACGCCGTGGACGCCGTCCTGGCCGAGAGCCGGGCGGTGGCCGAGAGCCTGCTGTACGGCCTGGTCCGCTCCCACGGGCTGCCCGAGCCCTGCTGGAACGTCGACCTGCGGCTGCCCGGCGGCTCCCACCTCGGCGGCGTGGACGCCTACTGGCCCGAGCAGGCCGTCGCCGTGGAGCTCGACACCCGCGCCATCCACGGGGCGTTCGGCGGGGACGGCGCGGTGTGGTCCCGGTACGTCCGCAAGCGCGAGACCCTGGAGCGCCTGGGGATCTCGGTCCTCCACATCACCCCGGCGAAGCTCCGCGACCACCCCGAGCAGCAGGCCGCCGTGGTCCGCACCACCCTGCTGACCGCGCCGGAGCGCGAACCGGCCGCCTCCGTGGTGGTCCTGCCGCGGTGACCGCCGCCCGGCGGAGGCGTCCGACGACGGCGGAGCCCGCGCCCGTGCGCGGGGCACGGGCGCGGGCTCCGAAAAGGGCGGGCGCGGTGGGCGCCGGCAGTCAGACCGCCGCGGCGGCGTCCGCCGCCTGCGCCTTCAGGGCGCGCTCGACGCCCGCGCGGGACTCGACGACCAGACGGCGCAGGGCCGCGCTGGGCTCGGCCGACTCCAGCCAGGCGTCCGTGGCCCGCAGGGTCTCCTCGGAGACCTGGAGCGCCGGGTAGAGCCCGATCGCGATCTGCTGCGCCATCTCGTGGCTGCGCGACTCCCACACGTCCTTGACCGCCTCGAAGTACCTGGCGGTGTACGGGGCGAGCAGCTCGCGCTGGTCGGTCTGGACGAAGCCGCCGATGACGGCCTCCTGCATCGCGTTGGGCAGCTTGTCGGACTCCACGACCGACGCCCACGCCTCCGCCTTGGCCTCCGCCGTCGGCCGGGCCGCCCGCGCCGACGCCGCGTGCCGCTCGCCCGCCGAGGTCCGGTCGCGCTCCAGCTCGGCCTCGATGGCCGCCTCGTCGGCGCGTCCGGTGGCCACCAGCCGGTGGAGCAGGGCCCAGCGCAGTTCGGTGTCCACGGTCAGGCCCTCGATCCTCTCGCTGCCGTCCAGCAGCCCGGCGAGCAGGTCGAGCTGCTCGTCGGTGCGGGCGGTCGCGGCCAGCGCCCGCGCCCAGGCGAGCTGGTGGTCGCTGCCCGGCTCGGCCGTGCGCAGCCGCTCCAGCGCGGCCTCGGACCAGCGCAGCAGGCCGGTGTCGCGCCAACTCGGGGCGGCGTACAGGTCCAGGGCGAGCTTGACCTGCCGCTGGAGGGACTGGACGACGCCGATGTCCGACTCCTTGTCGATGCCGGAGAGCACCAGCTCCAGGTAGTCGCGGGTGGCCATCTCCCCGTCGCGGGTCATGTCCCAGGCCGACGCCCAGCACAGGGCGCGCGGCAGCGACTCGGGGAAGTCGCCCAGGTGCCCGGTGACCACGGCCAGCGACTCGGCGTCGAGGCGGACCTTGGCGTACGACAGGTCGTCGTCGTTGAGCAGGATCACGTCCGGGCGGCGGGTGCCGACCAGCTCGGGCACCTCGGTCCGCTCGCCGTCCACGTCCAGCTCGACGCGGCCGGTGCGCACCAGCTTCCCGTCCCGGAGCTCGTAGGAGCCGATGGCGATGCGGTGGGGGCGCAGGACGGGCTCGCCCTTGGCGCCGGCGGGCAGGGCCGGGGCCTCCTGGAGCACCGCGAAGGAGGTGATCGTCCCGTCGTCGTCGGTGGCGACCTCCGGGCGCAGCACGTTGATGCCCGCGGTCTCCAGCCACGCCTTGGACCAGGTCTTCAGGTCCCGGCCGGAGGTCTCCTCCAACGCGGTGAGCAGGTCGGTCAGGCGGGTGTTGCCCCACGCGTGGCGCTTGAAGTACGTCTGCACGCCGCGGAAGAACGCGTCCTCGCCGACGTAGGCGACGAGCTGCTTGAGGACGGAGGCGCCCTTGGCGTAGGTGATGCCGTCGAAGTTGACCAGGACGTCGTCGAGGTCCCGGATCTCGGCCATGATCGGGTGCGTGGAGGGGAGCTGGTCCTGGCGGTAGGCCCAGGTCTTCATCGAGTTGGCGAAGGTCGTCCACGCGTGCGGCCACCGGCTGCCGGGGGCGGCGGCCTGGCAGGCGATGGAGGTGTAGGTGGCGAACGACTCGTTCAGCCACAGGTCGTTCCACCACTCCATGGTGACCAGGTCGCCGAACCACATGTGGGCCAGCTCGTGGAGGATCGTCTCGGCCCGCGTCTCGTAGGCGGCGTCCGTCACCTTGGAGCGGAAGACGTACTGGTCGCGGATGGTCACCGCGCCCGCGTTCTCCATCGCGCCCGCGTTGAACTCCGGGACGAAGAGCTGGTCGTACTTGGCGAAGGGGTAGGGGAGGCCGAACTTCTCCTCGAACCAGTCGAAGCCCTGCCGGGTGACCTCGAAGATCGCGTCCGCGTCGAGGTGCTCGGCCAGGGAGGGGCGGCAGTAGATGCCCAGCGGCACGCTGCGGCCGTCGCCCTTGCCGCTCTCCCAGACACTGTGGACGCTGTGGTACGGGCCGGCGATCAGGGCGGTGACGTAGGTGGAGATCCGCGGCGTCGGCTCGAAGCGCCAGACGTTGTCCCGCGGCTCGGGGGTGGGCGAGTTGGAGATCACCGTCCAGCCCTCGGGGGCGGTGACGGTGAAGGTGAAGGTCGCCTTGAGGTCGGGCTGCTCGAAGCTCGCGAAGACCCGGCGAGCGTCGGGCACCTCGAACTGGGTGTAGAGGTACGCCTGTCGGTCCACGGGGTCGACGAAGCGGTGGAGGCCCTCGCCGGTGTTGGTGTACGCGCAGTCGGCGACGACGCGCAGCTCGTTGCGCCCGGCCACCAGGCCGGGCAGGGCGATGCGCGAGTCGGCGAAGACCTCGGCCGGGTCGAGGGAGGTGCCGTTGAGGACGACCTCGTGCACGGTGGGCGCCACCAGGTCGATGAAGCTCTCCCCGGCCTCGCGGGCGTCGAACCTCACCGTGGTGACCGAGCGGAACGTCCCGCCTTCCTGGGCTCCGGAGAGGTCCAGCTCGATGTCGTAGGCGTCCACCTCGAGCAGACGGGCCCGCTCCCGCGCCTCTTCACGCGTGAGGTTCGTACCAGGCACCTGTGTCATCTCCTTCGTGTGTCCGTGTGTCCGGCCATCCTCGCACGTCGGCCCTCGCGAGCGGGATCGTCTTTCCCCGGCGGCCCGGGGCGGACGACGGCCGCGGCGAGGGGCGGACGACGGCCGGCGTCCCTCCCGCGTTCCCGGCCGCGTCCGCTTCCACCACGAGGCGTCCGATCCCCCGGGAGACCCGTGCAACCGTCAACTTCGGGTTGACGCTCCGCCATGCGTCAACCTAGGGTTGACGCATGGAGAATCCCGTCCGCATCCCCGCGTCCGTCCGTCTCGACGACCTGATCGAGGGCATCAAGAAGGCCCACCCCGACGTCCTCCGGCAGCTCTCCACCGCGGTCCTCACCGCGGAGCACCTGGGCGAGGTGGCCGACCACCTCATCGGCCACTTCGTGGACCAGGCCCGCCGCTCGGGCGCCTCCTGGACCGACATCGGCCGCAGCATGGGCATCACCAAGCAGGCGGCCCAGAAGCGCTTCGTCCCCAAGGGCTCCGCGCCGGACCTCGACCCGTCCCAGGGCTTCGGCCGGTTCACCGAGCGGGCGAGGAAGGTCGTGGTGGTGGCGCAGGAGGAGGCCCGCGCGGCGGGCCACGCCGAGATCCGGCCCGAGCACCTGGCCCTGGGGCTGCTGAGCGAACCGGAGTCGCTCGCCGGGAAGGCGATCGTCGCGCAGGGCGTGTCCCCCGACGCCGCCCGGCGGGCCCTCACCGCGGCGCTGCCGCCCGCGACCGGGGAGGTGCCCCAGCTCGTCCCGTTCGACGCGGCGGCGAAGAAGGTGCTGGAGCTGACCTTCCGGGAGGCGCTGCGACTGGGCCACAACTACATCGGAACCGAGCACGTCCTGCTCGCGCTGTTGGAACAGGAGAACGGCCGGGGCCCGCTCGGCGACCTCGGACTCGACAAGGCCGCCGCCGAGGCCCACATCGCCGAGGCCCTCGCCGCCATCGCGGCCGCGCGCGAACAGGAGTGACCCGCCGCGTCCGACCGGCAGATGAACGCGCGGTGAGCAAAGCCGCACCGCGCGGCGAGCGGGACATGGCGGTCGCGAACACGAGTGATCCATGAATGGAGTTCGGCGCCGGACGTTTCCATGCCGTTGCACCACAGGTCACCGTGGCTGTCGACGATCCCCGGTGGGCGGGGAGGAACCCGCCCGTGACTTCGCGTTCGCAACCGGGGAGAGACGCTCATGTCCCGCCGCAGCCGACTCGCCCACCAACCCCTCGACCGCCGCTCGCTGCTCACCGCCGCCGGGGCGGCCGGGATCACCGCCGGACTGGGGGTGGCCTTCGGCACCGGCGGCGATCCGGCCGGGGCCGCCCCCGTCGCACCCCCCGCGCCCACCCGCACGCCCTCCCCCGCCTCCACCCCCACTCCCACGCCGGTGGCCCCCTCACCGGTCGGGACCACGCTGGAGAGCGTCGCCACCCCGCGCGGCACCGGCGGCTACCGGCGGCTGGGCGAGGGACCGGGCTGGGACCGGGTGGTGCGGCAGGACCTGGCCGCCGCGGACGGAAGACGCGAGGACCGGCGCACGGTCCTGGCCTCCTTCGTGCAGTTCACGGACACCCACGTGACGGACGTGCAGCACCCGGTGCGCTTCGAGTACCAGCGCGCCGGGAAGCCCGGCGCCTGGCGTCCGCACGAGGCGCTGACCGTCCACGGCCTGATCTCGCTGGTCGAGCGGATCAACTCGCTGCGCGGCGGCCCGGCCACCGGCGCGCCGCTGTCCTTCGTGATGACCACCGGGGACAACACGGACAACAACTGCCGCGCCGAACTGGAGTGGTTCCTCACCGCGATGAGCGGCGGCCGCATCACCCCCAACACCGGCGACCCGCGGCGCTACGAGGGCGTGCAGAACTCCGGGCTGCCGCTGTACTGGCAGCCGGAAGCCGCGCTGCGCGACCTGGACAAGCGGCACGGCTTCCCCCGCGTCGACGGCTTCCTCGACGCCGCCATCGCGCAGGTCACCAGCCCCGGCCTGGCCATCCCCTGGTACTCCACCGTCGGCAACCACGACGACCTCTACGGCGGCCACTACGCGAGCGACCCGTACTTCGCCGAACTGGCCGTGGGGGACCGGAAGCTGTACTCCCTGCCGGAGGCCGAGGCCGCCGCGCTGCACAGGACGGTGCGGGAGGGCCGGGACACCCGGGGCGAGAGCCTCAAGCGGCTGCTGCGCGCCCACGCCCGCGCGATGCGCACCGTCACCCCCGACCCGTCCCGCGCGCCGCTCACCTCCCGCGAGTACGCCGAGGCGCACCTGGACCCGGCGTACACCGGCGCCGGCCCCGCCGGGCACGGGTACACGCGGGAGTCCGTCGCCCAGGGACGGCTGTACTACAGCTTCCGCGCAGCGGAGAACGTGGTCGGGATCAGCCTGGACACCACCAACCCCGACGGCGACTACCGGGGCCACATCACCGCGTCCCAACTGCGCTGGCTGGACCGCGAACTGGCCCGCCACGCCGACGACCACGTCCTCGTCTTCAGCCACCACTACAGCACCTCCGTGCGGGCCGGCGGCGCCGAGCTGCTCGCGCTGCTGAAGCGGCACGCCAACGTGGTCGCGTGGATCAACGGGCACAGCCACCGCAACCGGATCACGCCGCACGGCGGGTTCTGGGAGGTCACCACGGCCTCGCACGTGGACTGGCCGCAGCTCGCCCGGGTGTTCGAGCTGGTGGACAACCGCGACGGGACGCTGTCCCTCTTCACCACCTGCGTCGAGTCGGCGGCCCCCTACGGCACCGACCTCGGCGACCTCTCCCGCACGGGCCTGGCCTCGCTCTACCGGGAGCTGGCCTTCAACGCCCCGGGCCGCAGCACGACCCTGACGGGCGAACCGGGCGACCGCAACACGGAGCTGCTGCTGCGGCGGCGCTGAGCACGGACGGCCGCGAGCCCCCGGACCGCCGCTCGGCGCGCGACCGGGACGGTTCCTCCCCTCGGTGAGGACGCGGGGCGCGGCGCCGGTGGCGCCCCCCGTCTCGGTGCGCGCGCTCATCGGGTTCGGGCTCCCCGTCCGGAGGGGACGTCGGAGCGGCCGGGACGGCGCAGGACGCCGGCGGCGAGGGCGAGGGCGGCGAGGAGGAGTCCGGCGCCGACGGCGAAGGCCAGCCGGTAGCCGCCGGTCAGCGCCTCGGCCCGGCCCGCGCCGGCCGCGAGCAGACCGTCGGTGCGGGAGGACGCCAGGGTGGACAGCACCGCGACGCCCAGGGCCATGCCGACCTGCTGGGTGGTGTTGAACAGGCCGGAGACCAGCCCGGCGTCGTCCTCCCCGGCCTCCGCCATGCCGAGCGCGGTCAGCGCCGGGAGGGCGAGCCCGAAGCCGGCGGCGAGGAGCATCACGGGGAACAGGTCGACGAGGTAGTTCGCGTGGACGGGGACGCGGGCGAGCAGCCCGAGGACGCCGACCAGCAGCGTGAGCCCGGCCAGCAGGACGGTCCGCTCGCCGAAGCGGGCGACGAGCCGGGCGGAGGCGCCCAGGGAGACCGCGCCGATCATCACCGCGGCCGGGAGCATCGCCAGCCCCGTCTCGGCCGCGCCGTAGCCGAGCACCTTCTGCAGGTAGAGGGCGACGAGGACCTGGAAGGAGTAGAGCGCGGCGACCATCAGGACCTGCACCAGATTGGCCCCCGCCACCCCGCGCGAGCGCAGGATCCGCAGGGGCAACAACGGAGTGCGGGCGCCGGCCTGGCGGAGGACGAACGCGACGAGCAGGGCCACGGAGAGCGCGCCGAAGCCGAGGGTGTGCGTCGAGACCCAGCCGTGCGTCCCGGCCTGGACGGCGGTGTGGATGCCCAGCACGAGCCCGGCGGTGACCAGTCCCGCGCCGAGGACGTCGGCTCCGGCCCTCGGGCCGAGCCCGCGGTCGGCGGGCAGGGCGGGTACGGCGAGCCCGAGCACGGCGAGCCCGATCGGCAGGTTGATCAGGAAGATCCAGTGCCAGCCGAGGGTGTCGGTGAGGACGCCGCCGAGCACCTGTCCGATCGAGGCGCCGGCGGCGCCGGTGAAGGCGAAGACGGCGAGCGCCCGGGCGCGTTCGGCGGGGTCGGTGAAGAGGGTGACGAGGATTCCGAGGCTGACGGCGGCGGCCATCGCGCTGCCCACCCCTTGGAGGAAGCGGGCGGCGATCAGCACCGCCGGGGAACCCGCCGCGCCCGCCGCCACCGAGGCCGCGGTGAACACGGCGGTGCCGGCCAGGAAGACGCGCTTGCGGCCGATCAGGTCGCCGAGCCGGCCGGCCGGCAGCAGCAGGGCGCCGAACGCGATCAGGTAGGCGTTGACGACCCAGCTCAGGCCGGCCGGAGAGAGGCCGAGGTCGCCCTGGATGGCGGGCATCGAGACGGTGACGATGCTGCCGTCGAGGATGTTCGTCAACATCCCCGTGGTCAGCACCGCGAGGGCGAGGCCGCGCGACCGGGGCACGGGCCGGCGGGGCGCGGCGGGCCGGCCGGGAGGAGCCGTGGGGGCGGAAGGGGTGGGGACGGAGGACATGGGTCTTCTCCTGTCGTTGGAATCGACAGGTCAGACCGTAGCAGATTGTTTTGTTGTAGACGATTTATTTCGGGACTACTTCTGTCGCTGACGTGCCCGCCGAGCGGGACGAGGACTCTCCACCGGGGTGGCCAGAGGGCCCTCGACCAGGCGCTTCACGGCTCGCAGGAACACCTCCCGCTCCTCGTCCGGAAGCGCCCCCAGCACGTCCCGGTGCACCCGGTCGACGATCTCCTGGCTCCGCTCGGCGAGCCGCGCGCCCTCCTCGGTGACCGCGACGATCCGGGCCCGCCGGTCCCGACTCGACGGACGGCGCTCGGCGAGCCCCGCCTTCTCCAGGGCGTCGACCGTCACCACCATCGTGGTCTTGTCCATGTCGCCGATCTCCGCGAGCTGGGCCTGGGTGCGCTCCTCCTGGAGGGCGTGAACCAGCACGCAGTGCATGCGCGCGGTGAGTCCGATCTCGGCGAGCGCCGCGGCCATCCGCGTCCGCAGGACGTGACCGGCGTGGTCGAGCAGGTAGGACAGGTCGGGTTCGGTGCGGGAGGGGGCCATGGCGGTCATGTCCGCCAGGGTAGCAATCCGTTCCGTGACAGATCGTCCAGAACGGGATTTATTCCCCTCGCGGGAATGCGGACGGGAGCCGTCCGGGTTCGACCGGGTGGCGCACTGCGCGCCGTGAGGCCGTACGACGATCGAGCGAGGTGCCGATGAGCGGGTCCCAGCCGGAGGAAACGGTGGCTCCGACGGAGCCGGAGCGTCAGGAGACGGAAGCGGAGGCGCGGACGGCGTCCGGGCTGGTCGTCCTCGGCTCCGACGAGGCTCCCGTCTGCACGGACGGGGTGTGTGCCCTGTGAGCGGGACGGAGACGGGCGGGACGGCGAGCACCACGCGCACGGTGCGGGTCGAGATCTGGTCGGACGTCGTCTGCCCCTGGTGCTACATAGGCAAGCGACGTCTGGAGCGCGCCCTGGAGGAGTTCGAGCACGCCGACGAGGTGGAGATCACCTGGCGCAGCTTCCAACTCGACCCGTCCTTCCCCAAGGGCGTGCGGCAGCCGGTCCCCGAGATGCTGGCGCGGAAGACCGGCGGCTCCCCCGAACAGGTCCGCGCGATGAACGCGCGGGTCACCGAACTCGCCGCGGCGGAGGGCCTGGCCTACGACCTGGAGCGCTCGGTCATGGTCAACACCGTCGACGCCCACCGGCTGACCCACCTGGCCAAGGAGCGCGGCCTCGGCGGACAGGCCCACGAGCGGCTGCTGCGGGCCCAACTCGTCGAGGCGCGGACCCTCGACGACCCCGACACCCTCGTCCGGCTGGGTGTCGAGATCGGGCTGGACGAGGAGGAGGTGCGCGGGGTCGTGACCGGCGACGCGTACGCGCGGGAGGTCGAGGCGGACCTCCGCGCGGCCCGTGAACTGGGCGTCACCGGCGTGCCGTTCTCCGTCCTGAACCGCGCCTTCGCCATCTCCGGCGCCCAGCCCGTCGAGACGTTCCTGACGGGGCTCCGCAAAGCCCGCGAGCACGCCCTCGCGGCGTCGGCCGGCCGGGGGGCGGCCGACCGGTAGCTCCTCCCGGCCCGTCCCGGCCGGGACGGGCCGTTCACGGAGAACCCGGGCGCACCGGCCGCGGCGTCCGTGCGAGGAAGCGAGGAAGCCGGGCAGGCCCCGCTCGCGTGCGCGTCTCGTCGTGATCGCCGCGCCGGTGCGGCGGGCCGGAGAGATCCGGCGGTGTCCGGCGGTGTCCGGTGGTGTTCCGCCGGCCGGACTCACTCCTGGCTCGCGTCCTCCCACGGCTCGAACCGCGCGTACCGCAACGGGTCGTCGTCCACGTCCAGCCGGGGCAGCCCCGCCGTGCCGAAGCGTCCGCGCAGCCACTCCAGCAGCGTGTCCGTCAGGTTGCCCGACAGGGGCGGGCCCTGGTCGGCGTGGCGGGGCCAGACCACCAGCGGCCAGTCGTCCGGCTCCCCCACGGTCAGCCATCCCAGGTGGTCGCCGTCGACGGTGTCGGCGAAGGGCAGGAAGCCGCCCGGCTCGGGCCAGACGGCCAGCGGGTGGAACTCGGGGAAGTCCGCGCGCAGTTCGCGGTAGATGTCGGCCGTCTCCCGGGAGCGGTGCAGCAGGCTCCGCTCGCCTTTCCCCAGGGGCGTGTCGAACCGCAGCCAGCGCATCCACGCGCCGCCGCCGTAACGGTTCATCAGCGCCACGTACTCGGTGGGGAGTCGGGTGCCGAGCGCCTCGAAGACCTCCTCCCAACCACCGTCGCCCAGCACCGGAGCCTCGGGCGAGGGCACCAGCCGGGTCAGGGCCTCCAGCCCGCCGCCCTCGGTGAGCGCCGCGCGGCGCACGGCCTCGGACACCCGTCCGGCCGCCGCCTCGGGGTCCGGCTCCGGCGGCGTCCAGGGGCGGGCGTCGGTCAGGAAGGCGGTGCGGCGCGCGGTCGCCGGCAGCGGACCGAGCGTCCTGTCGTCGGCCCCGCCGGGGAGCGGGAGCCCGGTGTCGAGGAGGGCCGCCACCGTCTCCACCAGCGGCATTCCCCAGTTCCGCCACGGGGTGTTCCCGCCTCGGACGGCATCCTGGTCGTACACGACGACCGGCCATCGGTCGGGGTCGTCCGACGCGCCGGTGTCCCAGAACAGGTGGCCGCCTCCCCGCGTCTCCCCCCAGGCCAGCAGTCCGCCGGGCGCCGGGTGGAACGGCGGCGGCTCGTACGGCGGGGCCTGGCGGGAGGAGATGCGGCACGCGCGGTGCGTCTCCCACAGCCAGTCCCCGTAGTCGAAACGCTCCCCCTGCGCGCACGGCGCGTGCAGCCAGAGGAACTCGCCGATGTCCAGCGGCCCGCGGGCCGAGACCAGTTCCTTGTAGTCGGCGGGCAGCCGCAGCCCGAGCCAGTCCTCGACCGCGTCCCAGTCGACGGGGACGGGCGCGGGTGTCGTGACCCGGTCCCAGGGGTCCGTCGGCCGCGGTGACCCGAGCCGTGCGATGAGGGCGGAGACGTTCATGGGGGGACATGCTGGCATCCCGCACCGACACCCCCTGGTCAGGGGTCCGGCCCCGCGCCCACGCTCTCCCCCGCGGACGCGGGGCGGCCCGGGCGGGCTCAGCCCACGGCGGCCACGGCGTACGCCAGGACGAACACGGCGAGGAGGCAGAGCACCACCGCGGCGAGGACGAACAGCCACATCAGTCCCGCGATCGCGGTCCAGGCGAACCGCGTGGCACGCTCGGCCCCTTCGGCCGCGTCCCGGTGATCGCCGGATTCGCCCCATTTCCCTTCGATCACGGTGCCTCCCGACCGGAGCGTACGGCGCGGACGTCCCGCCCCGAACTCCTGTCGCCCGGGTACCCCGAAAAGCCGCCGCCCCGACACGGAGGCGGGCGCGGCGCCCCGAACGGCGGTACGCGTCCGGCTCCGAGGAGGCGTCGCCCCGACGCGGGCGGGCGGGCCGGACGCGCTCCCCGGGCTTCGAACGCGGGTGGCACGTCATCCGCCGCCCGAATGCGTCAGGTCTTTTCGACGACCTTCTCGCGCCACTGGGAAAATCCCCGGCTGATGGACCGACGGCTCCAGTGCTCGTCGAAACAGAACCAGACGTTGGGCAGCACCCGCCGCTGGCTCGTGCTGTCCCTGCTCCAGAATGTCTGGTAGATCTCCTCGGATTCACCGAAGAACTGCCAGAAGATCCTCGCGTCGCCGGATTCGGCGATGAACCGCAGCATGTCGTCGGTCTCGATCTTCCGGTCGAGCCAGAAGATCACGAACGTGATGCCGTCCGTGCCGGCCGCCCATTCGTTCACCGCGCGCACCGCCGGGAGGGGCCTGCCGTACCAGGGCTGTTCACCGGTGCCGAAGTGCTCCTCGGCCCGGTTCGACGGGACCGGCTCGTCGAAAACCCTCCTCCGGGCGTTCGGCCGGACGCCCCATTCCCGCACCCATTCCGAGAGGGAGCCGGGTTCCAGCCGGGAACGGACCACATCCGTTCCCTCGCCGTTCACGGGCTCTCCGTACAGGAAGACCTCCACGCCGGAACCGGGGGAGATCTTCTCAGCGATCTTCAGCGCCTTTTCCGCGTACCCGGCGATCGAATGCTTCCGCTGCGGCTCGAAGTACCACTCCCAGGAGGTCGGGAGGACAAGAGCGACGCGGACGCCTGCGCTACTCATGCGAAGACCGTAGCACCGGGCGCCGTGTTTATCGAAAGCGCGCCGAAAGGCCGAATTTTCTCCACAAGGGCGCCCATGAACACCGCAGGAACGAGCGTGGCGGGAGCCCGGTGACGACCGGTCGCCGGCGGTGTCGTCGGCCCCGCGGCCCTCCCGAGCCGAGCGCGGCGGAGGTCCGGTACGGAGGTCGGTCCGGCGTTTCCGGCGGACCGCGGACACACGCGGACGCGCTCCCGCGCCGGGGCCGGGGTCATGGGCGGCGCCTGCCGCGCCCGGCGCCGTCCGCCCGGCCGACGGCGGGGGCGGACGACGGGGATGTCCGTGGGGTCACGCGGTGACGCCACGGACCGGCCCGCCCCCTCGACAGGGTCGGTCGGCGGCCGGTCGGCGGGCCACTCGCCCGGCCGCCCTCGACGAGCCGCCCTCCGCAGGTCGCCGCGGGTCAGCCGAGGTTCGGCTCCTGGCGGCCGGCGATCTGGCCGCTCTTGCGCGAGGACTTGTCGGCCACCGCCACCAGACCGGCGATGACCAGGAAGAGGACGATCGGCAGCACGACGAACAGGCCGATGGTCTCGACCGGGCTGATGCCGGGGCCCGGGTCGTCGCCGTCGTCGCGGTAGAGGGCGAGGGCGCTGGGGGAGGTGAGCAGGAGCGTCAGCGCCGTGAAGGCGGTGACGGCCCCGGCGCGCACGGCAGTGCGGGCCTTCCTGGTGTTCTGGATGACCTTGGTGTCCACGGTGTCAACGCTAGCGAACGTCCGGCGGTGTCACGCGCCCAGGGTGGCACTGGGCGCGCCGGCGGGTGCCCTGCCTGCCGTACAACTCGTCGCTGACCGTCTCCAGGAGGGCGCGCAGGCGGGGCGAGGCGACCAGTTCCTCCAGGGTGACCGGCCGGCCGTCGCCGTCGGCGATGGGCAGCCGCCAGTTGGGGTACTGGTCCCAGGTGCCCGGGACGTTCTGCGGACGCCGGTCGCCCACGCCGTCCGGCAGCCAGACGCCGACCATCCGGGCGGGGGTGCGGGCCAGGAAGCGGTAGACCGCCTTGATCTCGTCCTCCTCGTCGCCCTCGCCCTCCGGACGCAGGCCCAGGCGGGACAGGTGCGCCACCCATTCGGCCGTCTCCTGGGCGTCCTGACCGCGCTCCTCCTCCAGCGAGCCGCTCAACAGCCCGAGTCGGCTGCGCAGTTCGACGTGCTCGCCGCTGAGGCGGGCGGCGGTGCTGGGCAGGTCGTGGGTGGTGGCGGTGGCCAGGCAGTCGGCGCGCCAGTGCTGCGGGTCCAGCGGCTGGGGCGTGTCGCCCGGCGGGGTGTGCCGGTGCTCGTAGTCGCGCTCGAACCACAGCACGGACGTGCCCAGCATCCCGCGTCCGGCCAGTTCCCCGCGCACCCCCGGCTCGACGGTGCCCAGGTCCTCGCCGATGACGACGGCCTGCGCCCGGTGCGCCTCCAGGGCGAGCACGCCGAGCATCGCCTCGGCGTCGTAGCGGACGTACGTGCCCTCCGTCGGCGAGCGGCCCTCGGGAATCCACCACAGCCGGAACTGGCCCATGACGTGGTCGATGCGCAACCCGCCCGCGTGGCGCAGCAGCCCGGCCAGCAGCGAGCGGTACGGGGCGTAGCCGGAGGCGGCCAGCGCGTCGGGGCGCCACGGCGGCAGGCCCCAGTTCTGGCCGCGGGCGTTGAAGGCGTCCGGTGGCGCGCCGATCGACATGCCGGAGGCGAGGAAGTCCTGCTGTGCCCAGGCTTCCGCGCCGGAGGGGTGCACACCCAGGGCCAGGTCGTGGATCAAGCCGATGGACATGCCCGCGTCGCAGGCGGTGCGCTGGGCGCGGGCGAGTTGGGCGTCGGTGAGCCAGGCCAGCCAACTGTGGAAGTCCACCCGGTCCAGCAGGTCGTTGCGGGCACGGGCGGTGGCGGGCGAGCGCGGGTCGTCCAGGCCGCCCGGCCAGGAGCGCCAGTCGGGGCCGTGGACCTCGGCCAGGGCGTACCAGGTGGCGTGGTCCTCCAGGGCCTGGCCCTGCTCGGCGAGGAAGTCGCAGTAGGCGACGTGGCGGCCGGGGCCGAGGGGGACGGTGCGGACCAGTTCCAGCGCCCGGAGCTTGAGCGCCCACACCGCGTCGCGGTCGATGGTGCCGTCCTTGGCGAGGGTGGCCTCGCGCAGGTCGGCGGCGCGGGCCAGCAGTTCGTCCACCCGCGCGCGGATCTCGCCGGCGAGGTAGGCGTACTCGGGGATCGCCTCGATCCGCAGGTGGACGGGGTCGGCGAAGCGCCGCGAGGACGGGCGGTACGGGGAGGGGTCGACCGTGTCGCCCAGAGCGGCGGGGACGGCCGCGTGCAGGGGGTTGAGCTGGATGAACCCGGCGCCGGTCGCGCGCCCGGCCCAGGCGGCCAGGTCGGCGAGGTCCGCGAGGTCGCCCATGCCCCAGGAGTGGGAGGACAGCAGGGAGTAGAGCTGGACGAGGAGGCCGAAGGACCGCTCTTTCAACGGCGGGAAGCGGTCCGGCGCGACGATCAGGGTGGCTTGCGCGGAGCGGCCGTCGAGCGCCTTGGCGTACAGGGTGTGACAGCCCAGCGGCAGCCGCCTGCCGTCGTCGACCAGGTCTTCCGTGCCCCACTCCACGCACCGGCCGTCCTCGGTCTCCACGTGGAGCGCCGTGCCGTCGGGCAGCGGGGGCAGGCCGCCCCGGACGGCGGTGGGAGCGGCGGCGGGCGGCGAGGCGTGTCGGGCCCTCACCACCACGGTGGGGGGGAGCAGCCGGCCGGCCTCGTCGCGCGCGTGGCGCTCCAGGGCCTTGTCGACGGCCTCCGGTGTGGAGGCGTCGACGCCCAGTGCCGCGAGGACCTCCACGACCGTCTCCTCGGGCACCCGGACCGTACGGCCCGGCGCGGGTTCGTAGGAGGTGCAGACTCCGTGTGCCGCCGCGAGCCTCGCCAGTCGGCCCATCTGGATCTCCCTCGGCTCTCTACGGCCCCCTTGTGGAGAACTAGATGCCCGCGGACTCCGCGGCGTATCCCACCCCGGTCGGCTCACTGGTGAGGGGAAGCCCGGCGGCCAAGGGTGGCTCGCTGGTCAGGGGAGCGACGTCGGCGAGGGGAGGTTCGCTGGTCAGAGGGGCTTCGGCACGGTCGTGAACGCAGGAGCCGTCCAGTCCGGAGTCGGGGTCGGAGATCCCGGAGAGGTCGAGCGGCCCCTGCCCCTGTTCGGGCGGGAAGGTCAGCAGATCGGCGGACGTGGCCACAGGGGGCCTCCGTTCGTTTCTCGGTCGGACATGGTGGGCCCTACCCGCTGAGGCGGAGCCCAGTCCCCTTCGGCGTGCGACGTGAGCCAGGCCACCCTGGCCCACAGCCGATGATTTCACGGCACGTCGCGCTTGTCAGCGCAGAGAATTCGTTTGAAACCGTTGTCACATCCAGAATTTGCCGATCCCTGAGAGGCGATCACCCGCGCGTCACCGGTCTCCACGGCAGCCGCGCACCACTCCGGAACCCCCTTCGCGCCACCCTGTCGCACCGACAAGTCGGACACTTCGACCGTCGCCGTTGACACCCTCGCCGCCCGGTGGTGGGCTCGTTGCGGCCGACGCACCGGGTCGGCGGGGTCCGGGCGGGTGGAGACGGACGGACAGACGAGCGGGCGAGAAGGGCCTACGACGACGTGAACCATGCGACGCATGGCCGCGGCGCGCGCCGGACCGGGGCGACGGCGCTGGTCGCGGCCGTTCTCGGCGGGCTGCTCACGGGTGCTCCGGGCGCACAGGCGGCGCCGCCCCGGCCCGACACGGGCGACGGCACGGCACCGACCGCCGACGGCCGGGAGGACCCCGCGGCACGGAGCGGCGTCCCGGCGGTCTGGCCGCGTCCGCAGTCCCTGCGGGAGCGGGGCGCGGCCCTGCCCGTCGGGGACGAGGCCACCGTGATCGCCGACGAGGACGCCGACCCCCGCGCCCTCGACGTCGTCCGCGACGCCCTGCGCGCGGCCGGGGCGCGCGACGTGCGCACCCTGCGGCCCGGCGAGGAGTCCCGCGCGCGGGGCCTGGTGGTCCGGGCCGGGGGCGCCGCCGCGGAGAGGGCGCTGAGCGCCCTGCGCGCCTCCGAGCGCGGCGACCTCCCCTCGGGCGGCTACCGGCTGGCGGTCGGCCGGGCGGCCGGCCTGGGGGACCCGGGCGGCACGGTCGCCCTGGCGGGCGTCGGCGACGACGGGCTGTTCCACGCCGCGCAGACGCTGCGGCAACTGGTGGTCACCGGGGAGGACGGGCGCGGCGCGTTCGCCGGGGTCACCGTGCGGGACTGGCCGGCCACGGCCGTGCGCGGCACGACCGAGGGCTTCTACGGCGAGGCGTGGTCGCACCGGGAGCGGCTGGCGCACCTGGACTTCATGGGCCGCACCAAGCAGAACCGCTACCTGTACGCCCCCGGCGACGACCCCTTCCGCCAGTCCCGCTGGCGCGACCCCTACCCCGCCGAGCGGCGCGCGCAGTTCCGCGAGCTCGCCGAGCGGGCCCGGCGCAACCACGTGGTGCTGGGCTGGGCCGTCTCGCCGGGGCAGTCGATGTGCCTGGTCTCCGGCGACGACCGCCGGGCGCTGCTGCGCAAGATCGACGCCATGGTGGCGCTGGGGGTGCGGGCGATCCAGCTCCGCTTCGAGGACGCGAGCTACAACGAGTGGCACTGCGACGAGGACGCCGACCGCTACGGCTCCGGCCCGCGGGCCGCCGCCTCCGCCCACGCCGACCTGGCCAACGAGGTGGCCGCGCACCTGGCGAAGCGGTACGGCACCGGGCGCGGCGCGGTGCCGTTGTCGGTGCTGCCGACCGAGTTCTACCAGGACGGCTCCACCGAGTACCGCCGCGCGTTCGCCCGGCGGCTGCGCGCGGACGTGGAGGTGGCCTGGACGGGCGTGGGGGTCGTCCCGGCGACCATCACCGGCGGAGAGGTGGCCGAGGCCCGCTCCGTCTTCCGTCACCCGCTGGCCACGATGGACAACTACCCGGTCAACGACTACGCCGCGGACCGGATCTTCCTCGGCCCGTACACCGGCCGCGACCCGGCCGTCGCCAACGGCTCGGCGGAGCTGCTGGCCAACGCGATGGAACAGCCGACGGCCTCCCGCGTCCCGCTGTTCACGGTCGCCGACTACGCCTGGAACCCCCGCGGCTACCGGCCCGAGGAGTCCTGGGAGGCGGCCGTCGACGACCTGGCGGGCACCGGCCGGCCGGGCGGCGTGGCGGACCGCGAGGCCCGCGAGGCGCTGCGCGCGCTCGCCGCCAACAGCTCCTCCTCCGTGCTGGACGAGGAGGAGTCCGCCTACCTCGTCCCGCTGCTCGACGCCTACCGGGACGCCCACGCCGACCGCGACGAGAAGCGGTTCGCCGGTGCGGAGAGCCGGCTGCGCGACGCCTTCGCGGAGCTGCGCGAGGTCCCCGAGCACCTGGCGGACGTGGCCGGCGGCGCCCTCAGCGACGAGGCGCGCCCCTGGGTGCGGCAGCTCGCCCGCTA
Source organism: Streptomyces macrosporus (assembly GCF_039533145.1). Lineage (NCBI taxonomy): Bacteria > Bacillati > Actinomycetota > Actinomycetes > Kitasatosporales > Streptomycetaceae > Streptomyces > Streptomyces macrosporus. The sequence goes on along the minus strand of NZ_BAAASZ010000020.1, from coordinate 14,206 downwards.
CGGCCGGGCGGGCGAGTACGCGCTGGACATGCTGGCCGCCCAGCGGCGCGGTGACGGCGCGGCGGCCTGGAAGGCGCGGCTGGAGCTGGAGAGGCTGCGCGGCGAGGCCGACCGGAGCGGGGCGACGGTCGGCGAGGGCGTCCTGCCGGCCTTCGTGGACGAGGCGCTGCGGATCGCCGACGACTGGTCGGGCGCCGGCGCCCGGGCCCCGGAGGCCGAGCGCTCCGGCGAGCGGGTGCGCGGCGGCCCCGCCCCGGCGCCCGGCTCCTCGCCGGAGGACGCCGCCGACGGCGATCCGGTCACCGCCTTCCGCGCCGCGGAGGCCCCCGATCCCGGCTCCGAGGAGCTGGAGCTGCGGCTGCCCCGGCCGCGTTCGCTGGAGGCGGTCACCGTCCAGTCGGCGCCGGGGTCGGACGTCCGCGCCGCCGTCGAGGCCCATGTGCCGGGCGAGGGCTGGAAGGAGCTGGGCGCCCTCTCCGACCGCGGCTGGACGGAGGTGCGGGCCGACGGACTGCGGGCGGACGCCGTGCGCCTGGCCTGGCGGAGCGGCTCGAAGGCCCCGGTGATCCACGAGCTGACGCCCTGGTACTCCGACGCCCCCGGCGCCGAGCTGGAACTGGCCCGCACCGAGGCCAACGCCGTCGTCGGCGGCGAAGCGGCCGTGGTCGAGGCGCGGCTGACCGGCAACCGCCCCACCGACGTGCGCGGCCGGTTGACGGTGCGGGCGCCCGAGGGCTTCACGGTGCGCGCCCCGCGCCGGGTGGTGCTCCGGCGCGGCGTCCCGGCGACGGTGGCCGTCGAGGTGCGGGCCGGGAAGGACGTGCGGTCGGGCACGTACGACGTGCCGATCACCCTCACCACCGCGGAGGGCGAGACCCGGGAGGCGACGCTCGCCGTCCGCGCCTACCCGCCCACCGGCGGGCCGGACCTGGCCCGGGGCGCGCGGGCGGACTCCTCCGCCGACGAGACCGAGGACTTCCCCGCCTCGGCCGTCGTCGACGGCGACCCGAACACCCGCTGGTCCTCCCTCGCCGAGGACGGGCAGTGGGTGCAGGTGGAGCTGGACCGGCCGACCCGGGTCGGCGAGGTGCGGCTGCACTGGCAGGACGCGTACGCCTCCCGCTACCGCGTCCAGGTCTCCGCCGACGGCAGGCGGTGGCGCACGGCCGCGACCGTGCGCGACGGGCGGGGCGGACGGGAGACGGTGCGCATGGACGCCCCGGCCGACACCCGCTACGTGCGGGTGGTGGGCGACGAGCGGGCGACCCGCTTCGGGGTGTCCCTGTGGTCCGTGGAGGTCTACGCGGTGCGGGACGACGGGAACGGCCGGAGCGACGGGAACGGCCGGAACGCCGAGGACGGCGGGAGGGCCGGCGCCCCTCGGGAGTGAGGGGACGCGGGCGCTCCGGCCCCGACGCCGGCCGCGGCCCCGTCACGGTTCCGCGGCCGGCCCCGAGGAGGTCCGCGCAGACCGCGGAGACCGCGGAGACCGCGGGGACCGCGGGGACCGCCTCGAAGACGACGAAACCCGGATCTCAGGCCGATGTCCTGCCGTCGATCCGGGCGAGTGCCTCCTCCGCGCCGTACGGCCGCAGATACGGCAGCCAGCGCGGGTCCCTGTGCCCCGTGCCGATGATCCGCCAGGCCAGGCCCGTCGGCGGCGCGGGTTGATGCCGCATCGGCCAGCCCAGCTCGGAGATGTGGCGATCGGCTTTCACGTGGTTGCAGCGGCGGCAGGCCGCCACGACGTTGTCCCAGGCGTGCTGCCCGCCACGGCTGCGCGGAACGACGTGGTCGACGCTGGTTGCGACGCCACCGCAGTACACGCATCTGCCACCGTCACGGGCGAACAGGGCGCGGCGGGTGAGCGGCACGGTGCCGCGGAAGGGCACGCGTACGAAGCGTTTCAGGCGTACGACGCTCGGGGCGGGTATGGCTTGGGTGGCGCTGTGCATGAGGGCGCCGGAATCCTCCAGGCTTATCGCCTTTCCGTTGAGGACGAGGATGAGCGCGCGGCGGAGCGGTACGACGCCGAGCGGCTCGTACGACGCGTTGAGGACCAGGACGTGCGGCACGGTGCCTCCTTGTACGTCGGCGGCGCGTGGCTCGCGCCGGGACGATCTCCCCCAGTGTGTCCCGCGTCCCGGTGGCGGCGCCACCACGATCGCGTAACGCGCTGAGCGTGTTTTCGACCACACACCGTTTCTCCCCCGCCCTGCCCCGCCGCTATTCCACGGTCGTCCGGGAGAGAGCGGCCGGTCGGGCGGTGTGTCCCCCGTTAGTGTGTCGAGGGTGGAATCGATGGACGACGCGCACGAGACGGCCACGAACGCCGCGGGATGGATAGAGGAGAACTGGGGCGCCTGGCTCGCCGCCGGGCTGCGCATCCTGCTGATCCTGGTGATAGCGGTCGTGCTGCGCTCGGTGATCCGCCGGGCCATCACCCGGCTGATCACCCGGATGAACCGCAACGCCGAGGCCGAGGCGAGCGGCAACGCGCTGCGCGGTCTGCTGGTCAACGCCGAGCGGCGGCGCCAGCGCACCGAGGCGATCGGTTCGGTGCTGCGCAGCGTCGCCACGTTCGTGATCATGGGCACGGCGGTGCTGATCGCCCTGTCCACCATGGGCATCGACCTGGCGCCGCTGCTGGCCAGCGCCGGTGTCGCCGGTGTGGCGATCGGTTTCGGCGCCCGCAATCTGGTCACGGACGTGCTGGGCGGGATGTTCGTCCTCCTGGAGGACCAGTACGGGGTCGGCGACCGGATCGACGCGGGCGAGGCCACCGGCACGGTGCTGGAGATCGGTCTGCGGGTGACCAAGCTGCGGGGCGACGACGGCGAGATCTGGTACGTCCGCAACGGCGAGATCAAGCGGGTCGGCAACCTCAGCCAGGGGTGGGCGACGGCCTCCCTGGACGTGGAGGTCCGCTCCGACGAGGACCTGGAGGAGGTCCGGGCGGCCATCGTGGCGGCCGGTGAGGAGATGTCCACGACCACGCCGTGGGACGAGGTCCTGTGGGCGCCGGTGGAGGTGCTGGGCCTGAACTCGGTGACGCTGGAGACCATGGTGATCCGGGTCTCGGCGAAGACCATGCCGGGCAAGGCGCTGCCGGTGGAGCGCGAGCTGCGCTGGCGGATCAAGCGGGCGCTGGACCTGCGGGGCATCCGGATGGTGGACGAGGAGTCGCTGACCACGCTGCGCAGGCTGGACGCCGATCTGGAGCGCGACCTGGGCAAGGGGCTGGGCCCCGGCCTGGTGAAGAAGGACGTCAAGGGCGTCCGGGACGTCACGGGCGCGAAGGACGTCAAGGACCGGGGCGGCTCCCTGCCCGCGTCCCCCGTCAGGAACCCGGCCAAGGCCCCGGCGGAGGACGGCGGGCGGGCCCCGTCGGTGGAGGCGGCCGAACCCGGCAGGGCCCCCGCGGCTCCGGCGGCTCCGGCCAGGGAGGCGGGCCCGGAGCCGGGCAGGGGCGCGGGCGGCGGTCGGCCCGCCCCGTAGCGCGGCACACGGGCGGCGCCGCCGCGCGGACGTGCGGCGGGCGGGTGGGCGCGGGGCCCGCTCCCGGCCCGTCCGTTGACGCGGCCCGGGAGCGGGTCTACTGTCCTGTCCCGCACAACTGGAAACTTTCCTGACAGTAATGGGCGGGGGAGCCGATGGCCGGTACGACCCCGGGGACGCCCCGGGTGCTGCGCGCGATGAACGACCGCGCGGCGCTGGAGCTGCTGCTCGCCCACGGCCCGCTGTCGCGCGGCCGCATCGGCACGCTGACCGGGCTGTCCAAACCGACCGCGTCCCAGCTCCTGGCCCGTCTGGAGGCCGCCGGCCTGGTCGTCGTCACCGGCACCAGCCGGGGCCGTCCCGGACCGGGCGCCCAGTTGTACGCCCTCAACCCGGCCGTCGCCCACGTCGCCGGCGTGGACGTCACCGCCGCCCGCATCCGCGCCGCGGTCGCCGACATCACCGGCCGGACCGTCGGCACCTTCGAACTGCCCACCCCCGGACGGCAGTCCTCCGAGGGCGCCGTCCAGCGGGTCGTGGCCGCCGTGGACGGCGCCGCCAAGGACGCCGGGCTCGCCCGCGGCGAGCTCCACCGCGTCGTCATCGGCACCCCGGGCGCCTTCGACCCGCGGACCGGGCGGTTGCGGTACGCCTCCCACCTGCCCGGCTGGCACTCCCCCACCCTCCTGGAGGAGCTGGCCGCCGCGCTGCCGATGCCGCTGGACTACGACAACGACGTCAACCTCGTGGCCGTCGCCGAACAGCGTCTGGGGGTCGCCCGCGACCACGACGACTTCGTCCTGCTGTGGAACGAGGAGGGCATCGGCGCCGCGCTGGTGCTGGGCGGACGGCTGCACCGCGGCTGGACCGGCGGCGCGGGCGAGGTCGGCTTCCTGCCGGTGCCCGGCGTCCCGCTGATGCGCCACGTGGCGCAGGCGGGCGGCGGCGGCTTCCAGGAGCTGGCGGGCGCCGCCGCCGTGGTGCGCACCGCCCGCGAGCTGGGCCTCGAACCTCCGCGCGGCCCGGCGCGGGACGTGGCCGCGGCCCTGCTCGCCCGGGCGGCCGAACACGTCGGCGACGGCGAGCCGACCGGCCCGGAGGGGGAGCTGCTGCGGCGGACGGCCACCGCGCTGGCGATCGGGCTCGCCGCGATGGTCGCCGTCCTGGACCCCGAGCTCGTCGTCCTCTCCGGCGGTCTGCCGATCGCCGGGGGCGAGGCGCTGCGCGCGCTGATCCAGCGGGAGCTGTCCGAACTGGCCGCCCCCCGCCCCCGGCTGGTCATCGGCACCGTCACCGAACACCCCGTGCTCAGCGGGGCGTTGGAGAGCGCCCTGGCCACCACCCGCGACGAGGTGTTCGACACCTCCCGCCGTCCGTGATCCGTGCCGTTTCCGAGGAGGACCAGGCCCCAGTGAGACTCGCAGTGGTGGGGGGCGGCTCGACCTACACCCCCGAACTCGTCGACGGATTCGCGCGGTTGCGGGACGTCCTCCCGGTCACCGAGCTGGTCCTGACCGACCCGGCGGAGGACCGGCTGGAGACGGTGGGCGGGCTCGCCCGGCGCATCCTCGCCCGCGCCGGCCACCCGGCCGCCGTCACCACCACCTCCGACCTGGACGCGGCCGTCGCGGACGCCGACGCCGTCCTGCTCCAGCTCCGCGTCGGCGGCCAGGCCGCCCGCGAGCGGGACGAGACCTGGCCGCTGGAGTGCGGCTGCGTCGGGCAGGAGACCACCGGCGCGGGCGGGCTGGCCAAGGCGCTGCGCACCGTCCCGGTGGTGCTGGACATCGCCGAACGGGTGCGCCGCGCCAACCCCGACGCCTGGATCGTCGACTTCACCAACCCGGTCGGCATCGTCACCCGCGCGCTGCTGGCCGAGGGCCACCGCGCGGTGGGCCTGTGCAACGTGGCGATCGGCCTCCAGCGGAAGTTCGCCGCGCTGCTGGACGTGTCCCCCGAGGAGGTCCACCTCGACCACGTCGGGCTCAACCACCTCACCTGGGAGCTGGGCGTGCGCCTGGGCGGACCGGACGGGGCGGACGTCCTGCCGGGGCTGCTGGCCGAGCACGGCGAGACCATCGCCGCCGACCTGCGGCTGCCGAAGGCCGTCCTGGACCGGCTGGGCGCCGTGCCCTCCTACTACCTGCGCTACTTCTACGCGCACGACGAGGTCGTGGCCGAGATGCGCACCAGGCCGTCGCGGGCGGCGGAGGTCGCCGCGATGGAGCGGAGGCTGCTGGAGATGTACGCCGACCCGGCCCTGGACACCAAGCCCGAACTGCTGGCCAAGCGCGGCGGCGCCCACTACTCCGAGGCCGCCGTCGCCCTGACCGCCGCGCTGCTGGGCGACGGGAGCGGCGGTGGCAGTGTGCAGGTGGTCAACACCCGCAACGACGGAACCCTGCCCTTCCTCCCCGACGACGCGGTGATCGAGGTGCCGGCGGAGGTCTCCCCGGCGGGCGCGAAGCCCCTGCCCGTGCCGCCGCTCTCCCCCCTCTACACCGGCCTGATCTCGGCCGTGACGGCGTACGAGCACCTGGCGTTGGAGGCCGCCCTGCGCGGCGGCCGGGACCGGGTGTTCGCCGCGCTGCTGGCCCACCCCCTCGTCGGGCAGTACACCCTCGCCGAGGAGTTGACGGACCGTCTGATCGCGCACAACCGGGAGTACCTGGCATGGGCCTGACGCCCGCCTCTTCGGCGTCCCCCTCTTCGACATCCGCCTCTTCGGCGTCCCCCTCCCCCACGGCCGCCGCCCTGGCGATCGACGCGGGCAACAGCAAGACGGACGTGGCGCTGGTGGCCGCGGACGGGAGCGTCCTGGGCGCCGCGCGGGGCGGGGGGTTCCAGCCGCCGGTGGTCGGCGCGGAGGCGGCCGTCGACGCCCTGGGCGGGACCGTGGCCCGGGCCGCGCAGGACGCGGGGCTGGACGCCGAAGCCGCCGACGCGGGCACGCCCCTGGCCGAGCACGTCTCGGCCTGCCTGGCCAACGCCGACCTGCCGCGCGAGGAGCGGGAGTTGGCGGCCCTGGTCGACGGCCGCGGCTGGGGCCGCACCAGCGCCGTCGCCAACGACACGTTCGCCATCCTCCGCGCGGGCCTGCCCGACGACGGCTCCGTACGGCACGGGGTCGCCGTCGTCTGCGGCGCGGGCGTGAACTGCGTCGGGGTCGCCGAGGACGGCCGCACCCACCGCTTCCCCGCCGTCGGCCGGCTCTCCGGCGACTGGGGCGGCGGCGGGGGGCTGGCCGAGGAGGCGCTGTGGCACGCCGCCCGGGCCGAGGACGGCCGGGGCGAGGACACCGAGCTGGCCCGGGCGCTGCCCGCCCACTTCGGCCTGCCCAGCATGTACGCGCTGATCGAGGCGTTCCACCTGGGCGACCTTCCGGGCGCGCGCCGCCACGAACTCGTCCCCGTCCTCTTCGCGGTGGCCGACGGCGGCGACGCGGTCGCCCGCGCGCTGGTGCACCGGCAGGCCGAGGAGATCACGGCCATGGCGACGGTCGCGCTGGAGCGTCTGGACCTGCTCGACACCCCGACCCCGGTGGTGCTGGGCGGCAGCGTCGTGGCGGCCCGTCACCGGCTCCTCCACGGCAGGCTCCTGGAGCTCCTCGCCGCACGCGCCCCCCGGGCCGGCGTCGAGGTGGTCACCGCCCCTCCGGTGCTCGGCGCCGCGCTGCTGGCCCTGGACCGTCTGGCGGCCGGCCCGGCCGCCTGTGCCCGGCTGCGCGCCCACTACGCCGCGCACGCCCGCGCTTGACCGCCGGGTGCGTGCGGCGGTCGGGCGTCCGTCCGCGCCCCCTGCCGGCGCGGTGGCGGCGACCGGGACGAGCGGCGGCGGGAACCGACCGCGCCCCCGTCGCGTGTTGGAGCAGAAGAGGTGGTGCGGAGGCGGGAACGCGCCGCTCGCAGCGGCCGCGAGCGGTCCGGGCGGTCCGTGGAGATCGCGATCGGAACAAGATCCCGGCAGGAACGGTGTCGTCGCCGCCCCCGGCCGCCATACTGCTGGACGGGGCCCCTCCGGCTCCGCCGCGCGGGGGAGGGCGCGGGGCCCGGTGCGTCAGCGACCGAGGGGGAGGTCCCGAGCAGTGACACACCCGCCGAGCGGTCCGCCCCCGTCCCCCGCGACCCCTTCCGTCCCGGCCCGTCCCGTCCCGATGCCCCGGAGCGCGCCCGCCGCCCCTCCCCCGGCCGTTCCCGATCCGCCGCGCCGTACGGCCTGGGCCGAGGGTGTGGACCGGCTGCGCGCGGCGGCGGTGACCGAGCCCGGACGGCTGCGGATCATCGGGGCCGCCCTGGCCGCGCTGGTGCTGGCGTTCGGGGCCGTGACCGCCTGGCAGGTCTCCGACCGGGCCGCCGCGGCCGACGCCGTGGTCGGCCGCAGCCAGCCGCTGAGCGCGGACGCGGCGAGCATCTACCGTTCGCTCGCCGACGCCGACACCACGGCCGCCGGCGCCTTCCTGGCCGGGGGCGACGAGCCGCCCGAGCTGCGCGAGCGGTACGAGCGGGACATCCGCACCGCCGCCCGGCTGCTGGCCCGGGCGGGGGCCGGCAGCCGGCCGTCGAACCGCGGTCACGACGAGATCGCCGAACTCAACCAACAACTCCCCGTCTACACCGGCCTGGTGGAGACCGCCCGCGCCAACAACCGGCAGGGCCTGCCCCTGGGCGGCGCCTACCTGCGCCACGCCAGCGAGCGGATGCGCGAGGACCTGCTGCCCGCCGCCGAGGCGCTCCACCGGTCCGAGACCGCCCGGTTCCGCGAGGACCACCGGGACGCGCGCTCCCGGCCCGTCCCCGCCCTGCTCACCGGGGTCGCCGCGCTCGCCGCGCTCGGCTGGGCCCAGCGGCGCCACTTCCTGCGGACGAACCGGGTGTTCAACCCCGGACTGCTGGCCGCGACCGCCGCGACGACCGCGCTGCTGGTGTGGCTGGTGACCGCGCACGGGCTCGCCCGGTCCGGCCTCGACGCCTCCGACCGGTGCGGCGCCCGGTCGCTCCAGGTGCTCAACGAGGCGTGGACGGGCGTCCTCCGGGCCCGCGGCGACGAGAACATGACGCTGGTGGCGCGCGGCGGCGGCGCCGCGTACGAGGAGAGCTACCGCGCGGGCATGCGCGAGGTCGCGGACGACGGCGGACGGTTGGCGAAGGCGCTGGCCCTGGCCGACGACCCGGAGGGACGCGGACCGGTCGAGGACGCCCTGCGGGCCGCCGCCGACTGGCGCGAACACCACGCCGCCGCCCGCGAGGCGGAGAACGACGGCCGCTACGACGACGCGGTCGCCCTGGTGGTCGGGCCCGGCCGGAACACCGCGCGGAGCGCGTTCGACGCGGTGGACACCGGTCTGGCCGAGGCCGTACGGCACGAGCAGCGGGAGTTCGAGCGGGCGGCCGGGCGCGGGCGGGACGCCCTGGACGGACTGCCCGTCGGGGCCGGGGCGCTGGCCGTGCTCGGCGCCGCGGGCGTGGTGCTGGGCATCGGCCGCAGGCTGTCGGAGTACCGGTGAGACCGGCGAAGGAGCACACGTGAGAACACCCGGAAGGGGGCCTGGCGGAGGCCCCGGGAGGAGCGGTGCCGGGACGCGGAACGGCGTGTCCGTCCGGGCCGCCGCCGTGGCGGTGGGCGGACTCGCCCTGGCCGCCGCGATCCTGGTCCAGACGGTGCTGTCCACGGCGGTGCCCACGCCGGTGCCCGTGGACGACGGCCGGGAGGCGGGGCACGGGCCGGGCGCCACCCGGGCGCTGCCCACCGCCGAGCGGGAGACCTGCGCCGACGGCACCGACCCGGCCGAGAGCCTGCGCCCCTCGAAGAAGGCCGGGCCCGCGGTCAGGCGCATCCAGCGGGCGGGACGGCTGGTGGTCGGCGTCGACCAGAACAGCTACCTGTGGGGCTACCGCGACCCGTCCTCCGGCGACATCACCGGCTTCGACATCGATCTGGTGAAGGCCATCGCCGAGGACCTGCTCGGCGAGGACCCGGAGATCGTCTACAAGACCGTCCCGACCGACCAGCGCATCCCCGCCGTCCAGCGGCGCGAGGTGGACATGGTGGTGCGCACCATGTCGATCACCTGCGGCCGGCTGAAGGACGTGGCGTTCTCCACGGCGTACTTCGAGGCCGGGCAGCAGGTCCTCGCGCCGCGGTCCTCGCCGATCACGGGGTTCGACGGAACGCTGCGCGGCAAGCGGCTGTGCACCGCGGCCGGTTCGACCGCGCAGACCCTGCTGGAGAAGGACGACGGGGGCGCCCGGCCGGTCTACGTCGACAACCAGCTCGACTGCCTGGTGCGGCTCCAACTCGGCGAGGTGGACGCGGTGTTGACCGACAGCGCCCTGGCCGCCGGACAGGCCGCCCAGGACCCCTCGGTGCACCTCGTCGGCGCCCCGCTGACCGTCGAGCCGTACGGCGTCGCGATGCACCTGGAGGACGAGGATCTGGTGCGCCGGGTCAACAAGGTGCTGGAGGACTACCGCCGGGGTGGTGGGAACAGTGCGTGGATGGCCGCATACAAACGGTGGCTCGCCGACAAGATGGAGATAGCGGAGCCGGCACCCCCGGCTCCGGCGTACAGGGACCGATGACGCGTCGGACACGAGCGACGACGAGAACGGCGAGGTGATCCATGGGGGACGGCGGAGGTCCGGAGCCCGGTGAACCGGTGATGAGCCGGGAGGAGGCGGACCGTGCCCTGGCACGGCTCGCCGCGGAACACGAGGCGATCGAGACGTCCCTGCTCTCACTCCAGGACCACGCGGGGCGCAGACTGCTGGAGGGCGCCGAGCTGACGGGCGTCACCAAGGAGCGGTGGGCTCGGGCCGAGGAGGCGATCTCGCTGCTGTGGACCCACTTCGAGGTCTACACCGCCGCGCTGGACTCGCTCCGCGAGCTGCGCGCCCGACACCGCCGGCCGACCCTCGACGACCTCGCCGAGCTGACCGCCGGGCTGCGGAACCCCTCGGTGACCGTCCCGAGCGGACCGGACGGACCGGACGGACCGGACGGACCGGATGGCGGGGACGGCGAGCGGATCGGCCTGCCGGAGCTGGTCGACCGGATCAACGCCTGGTACGCCCAGGCCCTGGACGTGGTCGCCGCCGCCGACTCCGTGTGGTCCGCCCTGCCCGCCCGGATAGACATGCTCTCCGCCGAGTTGCAGCGCGTCCGCTCCCTGGCGCACTCCGTCGGCGTACGCCCCGGCGAGCACCCGGCGGGCGACGAACTGGAGCGCACGACCGAGGAGTTGACCTCGCTGCGCGCCGAGGTGGTCGCCGACCCGCTGGCCTTCTGGATTCCCGCGGGCGGGAGTTCGGCCCCCGGTGGCGGCCGTCCCGACACCGAGCGGTACGACCGGGCGGCCCGCGCCCTGGACGACATCCGGCGCGAGATCGACGCCGTGCTCCAGGTGCGGCAGGACGCCGAACAGCGGCTGATGCGGCTGCGCGACGTGCTCTCCCGGGCGGACCGCACCCTGGCGGAGGCGCGCACGGCGCGCGGCGAGGTGCTGGCGAAGATCGCCGCCTCCGAGGTGCCCGCCGTGAGCGGTCCCCCGACCGTGCTGTACGAGCAGTTGGAGGCCGCGGTCGAACACCGCCGGCACGCCCGCTGGCACCGGCTGTCGCCGCTGCTGGAGAGCCTGGAGGAGCGCGCGGAGGAGGAGTTGGAGCGGGCCCGCGCCTCGCTGACCGCCGTGACCGCGCCGCTGGCCGTCCGCGCGGAGCTGCGCGGCCGACTTGACGCGTACCGGGCGAAGGTGGCCCGGCACGGCCTGGCGGACGACCCGCTGCTGTCGGAGCGGTACGACATCGCGCGGCGGCTGCTGTGGAGCGCGCCGTGCGACCTGCGGGCCGCCGAGCAGGCGGTGCTGCGCTACCGGCAGGCGGCGCTGGAGGCCCTGGCGGCGTCGGACGGCGGCGGCCCGACCGGCCGGGAAGGGGGCGTCCGGTGACCGCGGAGGCCGGGACGGCGCGGGCGTGCCGCCGGCCCGGCTGCGGAGGGTCGTACGAGGACGCCGGCGGCGGGCTGTACTGCGGCGCCTGCGGGACGCCGCCGCCGGTCTCCCCGGACGGCACGGTGGCCTCGCCGCCGACGAGCGCCCACGGCGTCCCGCCCTCCCGTCCGGTCCCCTCCCCGTCCTCCGAGCCGTCGGAGCCCTCCTCGGAACCGTCGGGGCCGTCCGGGCGGCTGTCGGGCCGCTCCTCCGGCGGACGGCCCGTCTCCGTGCGCGGTTCGCGCTCGTCGTCGTCCTCCTCCGGACGCGGCGCGCTGGGCGCCGGGCTGGTGTCCGTGCCCCCGGTGCCGCGCCCGGACCCGCGGTCGGCGGTGCTGGAGAACCCGGAGGTGCCCGAGCGGAAGCGATTCTGCGGCAACCACGAGTGCGGCGCCCCGGTGGGACGGTCGCGCCACGGCCGGCCGGGCCGCGCCGAGGGCTTCTGCACCCGGTGCGGGCACCCCTACTCCTTCGTCCCCAAACTGCGGCCGGGCGACGTGGTGCACGGCCAGTACGAGGTGGTGGGCTGCCTCGCGCACGGCGGCCTGGGCTGGATCTACCTGGCGGTGGACCACGCGGTCTCCGGCCGCTGGGTGGTGCTCAAGGGCCTGCTGGACACCGGCGACGAGGACGCCATGGCCGCGGCGATCTCCGAGCGGCGGTTCCTCGCGGAGATCGAGCACCCCTCCATCGTGCGCATCCACAACTTCGTCGAGCACCTGGACCGGCGCACCGGCAGCCTCGACGGCTACATCGTGATGGAGTACGTGGGCGGCAGGTCGCTGAAGGAGATCGCCAACTCCCGCCGCACGCCGCGCGGTCGCCGCGATCCGCTGCCGGTCGAGCAGGCGTGCGCGTACGGCATCGAGGCCCTGGAGGCGCTCGGCCACCTGCACGGCCGGAACCTGCTCTACTGCGACTTCAAGGTCGACAACGCCATCCAGCAGGGGGACCGCCTCAAGCTGATCGACATGGGCGCGGTCCGGCGGATGGACGACCACGAGAGCGCGATCTACGGCACGATCGGCTACCAGGCGCCGGAGGTGACGGAGACGGGCCCGTCCGTGGCCTCCGACCTGTACACGGTGGCGCGCACGCTGGCCGTGCTGACCTTCGACTTCCAGGGCTACACCACCGTGTTCGCGCACAGCCTGCCGGGCCCGGAGCACATCGAGGTCTTCCGGCGGCACGAGTCGTTCCACCGGCTGCTGGTGCGGGCGACCGACCCCGATCCGCGGCGGCGGTTCGCCTCGGCCGAGGAGATGTCCGAGCAACTCGTGGGCGTGCTGCGGGAGGTCGTGGCGCTCCGGACGGGCGAGCCGCGGCCGTCGGTGTCCACGCTGTTCGGCCCGGAGACGAGGGTCGTGGACACCCAGGTGCTGGCGCCCGTCACCGGTGACACCTCGCTGCTGGGCGTCCGCGCGCCCCGGCGGTCGCGCAGGGCGCGCGGCTCGGCGGCGCACTCCGTGGCGAGCGCGGGCGCGATGGGCGCGGCCCCCGCGCCGAAGCCGCTGGACGCGCGGGCTGCGGCACTGGCGCTTCCGGTTCCCCTGGTGGACCCGGCCGATCCGAACGCCGGTTTCCTCGCCGGTCTGCCGGCCGCCGAACCCGCCGAACTCGTCGCCGCGCTGCGGGCCGCACCGACCGACTCCGTGGAGCGGCGGCTGCGGGAGCTGCGCGCGTGGCTGGAGACGGACGACGCGCACGGCCGCGCGCCGGCCGCCGGAACGCTGGCCGAACTGGAGGAACGGCACGCCGACGACTGGCGGGTGGTCTGGCACCGGGCGCTGTACGCCCTGGCGACCGGCGACCGGGAGACGGCGGCGACGGCCTTCGACGCGATCCACGGCGCCTTCCCCGGGGAGCCCGCCCCCAAGTTGGCGCTCGGCGTCTGCGCCGAGGCGCTCGGCCGCCGGGAGGACGCCGCGCGGTACTACCACCTGGTGTGGGCGACCGACCGGAGCTGGGTGAGCGCCGCGTTCGGCCTGGCCCGGGTACGGTTGGCGACCGGTGACCGCCACGGTGCCGTGCGGACGCTGGAGTCCGTGCCGGAGTCCTCCGTCCACCACACGGCCGCGCGCGTGGCCGCCGTACGGGCCCGACTGCGGCACCGCTCCCCGCACGAACCGCTGTCGGAGGACCTGCGGGCCGCCGCCCGCGAGGTGGAGCGGTTGCGGGAGGCGGGCCTGGACGCGCTGCGCCGCGAACGGTTGACCACCGAGGTACTGGGCAGTGCGTTGGACTGGGTGCTGGCGGGCCGGCAGGGCGCGCCCGCGCCCGCCGGTCCGGGGCGGCTTCCGCCCCTGCTGGGCTGCGAGTTGGACGAGCGAGGGCTCCGCCTGGGGCTGGAACGGTCGCTCCGGCTGCTCGCCCGGCTCGCGCAGACCGGCGCCGAAAGGATCGAACTGGTGGAACGGGCCAACCGTCTCCGCCCCAGAACGTGGGTGTGACCATGCCGCAGCTCGACCAACTCTCCGTCTGCCCCCGCTGTGAGGAGCCCCTCGAAGAGGGCGACCGCTTCTGCGGTGCGTGCGGTGCCGACCTGGCGGCCGCGGCGAACGCCCCGCGACCGCCGGTGCCGCCGCCGCCCGCCATGCCGCCCGCGATGCCCCCCGCGCCGCCCGTGCCCGTCGTGCCTCCGATGCCCTCGGTGCCGCCCCCGCCCGGACCGCCGCCCGCGGCGGCCCCGCCGCCGCCCGTGCCGCCGCCCTGCGCCACCTCGCC
>NZ_BAAASZ010000019.1:0-39344 GCF_039533145.1 Streptomyces macrosporus | reverse complement strand
CCGGCGGCGCCTCCCGTGGCCGGCGCGCGGCCCACGCCGACCGCACCGGACCTCCCCCCGCCGCCGGCGGCGCCCGCGCAGCCGGTCCAGCACGCGCAGGCCGAGCCGGACTTCCCCCTGCCCCCGCCCGCCCCGGCACCGGGCTCGCCGGGCGCACCGGAGGCGCCGGGCACGCACGACGCGCCGCCCGCCCCGGCCCCGGGCGAGGACCCGCGATCGCTCGACGACGCGCCCGCCCCCGGCGGGGACCGACGGCCGCGGTGCGTCGCCTGCGGCACCGGAACCGTCGACCGCGCCGGCCACTGCGAGCACTGCGGGCACGTCCAGCCGCGCGAGCGCGACCACATGGAGCGGACCGCGGAGGGGGTGGCGGCGGTCAGCGACCGCGGACTGCGTCACCACCGCAACGAGGACTCCTTCGCCGTCGCGACCGGCGCGCTGCCGGACGGTTCGCCGGCCGTGGTCGCCGTCGTCTGCGACGGCGTGTCCTCGGCGACCCGCCCCGACGAGGCGTCGGCCACCGCCGCCGAGACCGCCTGCGCCTCGGCGCTCGACGCGCTGCCGCGCGGCGTCCCGGCCCGGCAGGCGGTGCACGACGCCCTGGTCGCCGCCGCCGAGGCCGTCAGCGCCATGGCCACGGAGGAGGAGACCCAGGACCCGACGCGGAACGCCCCGGCGTGCACCATCGTCTGCGCGGTCGTCGCGGGCGACCTCCTGACCGTCGGCTGGATCGGCGACAGCCGCGCCTACTGGGTGCCCGACGACCGCTCGGCGCAGCCCGCCCGGCTCACCGAGGACGACTCCTGGGCGGCCCAGATGGTGGCCGCGGGCCTGATGGAGGAGGCCGAGGCGTACGCGGACCCCCGGGCCCACGCCATCACCGGGTGGCTGGGCGCGGACGCCTACGAGATCGACCCGCACACCGCCGCGTTCGCCCCGGACCGGCCGGGCGTGGTGGTGGTGTGCACCGACGGGCTGTGGAACTACGCCGAGTCCGCCGAGGAGATGGCCGCCGTGGTCGCGCCCGACGCCCGCACCGACCCGCTGCGGTGCGCCCGGCGCCTGGTGGGGCACGCGCTGGACGGCGGCGGGCACGACAACGTGACGGTGGCGGTGGTGCCCTTCCCGGCCCCGTCCGGCCCGGCCCCGTCCGACCCGACGGCGTCCGACTGAGGCGCCGGGGACGCGGGGGCGGGGTGTCGCGGACGTCACACGGACGGTGGAGGCCGCGGGGACGGGACGGCCCCGGACGAGGCACCGCGGAGGCGGCCCGACGGGGCGCGCGCGGGTCCTCTCCGGGCGGACCGTGCGCCCGGCGGACGCGCCGGATGACGAGATCGTCGTGATTCCTCCCGCAAAGGGGGTGGACGTGATCGACACGGCGCCCGGTACTGTTCGACTGCGGGCGAACGTCTCCGAGGCCGACGAGGCGGCGCCCGGGCGCGGGCCGGCAGGACGGTCCGCGCCGGCGAGTGACCTGCCCGAGCGACACGGAACTGCACGGAGGGGGAAGGACCGACATGCCGACCTGCCCGAACGGCCACCAGTCGGCGGCCGACGACTGGTGCGAGGTGTGCGGCCACCGCATGGCCTCCGCTCCGGGCGCGCCCGCCGGTGCCGTCCCGCCCCCGCCGCCCCCCATGCCCGGCCCGAACGGAGGCTACGGCTACCCCGCGCCGGGGGGCGACGCCACGATGCAGGCGGAGCCGTGTCCGCAGTGCCGCACGCCGCGCGACGGTCAGGCGCCGTTCTGCGGTGAGTGCCGGTACAGCTTCCTGACGCACTCCCCCACCACCACCGGCTACGCCGCGCCGCCTCCGCCGCCCCCGCCGTCCCAGGCTCCCGGCGGCAGCATGGGCGGGCTGAACCTGCCGCCCGGCTTCCAGCAGGCGGGCCCGCCCGGTCCCCCTCCTCCGCCGCCCGCGCCGCCGCGGCAGATGGACTACGAGTCCTCCCGGCCGCAGCACGAGCGTCCCGAGCCGCTCGCTCCCGAGCCGCCGAGGCCGCAGCCGCCGCAGCCGATGGTCCCGCCGCAGCAGCACCACACACCGCCCCCGCCCGGACAGCCCGACTACGCCCGCGCCGACTTCGGACAGCAGGGCCAGGGGCAGGGGTACGGCTACCCGCAGCCGCCGCAGCACCAGACGCCCCCGCCCCCGCAGCCGCGGGCCGGCGGGAGCGACGACTGGATGCTGCCCCCGCCCGGTCCCATGCCGCCCGGACAGCCCGACTACGCCCGCGCCGACTTCGGACAGCAGGGCCAGGGGCAGGGGCAGGGGTACGGCTACCCGCAGCCGCCGCAGCCGCCTCACCAGCAGGCACCGCACCAGCAGCCTCCGCACCAGCAGGAGCAGCCTCCGCAGCAGCCCTCGACCTGGATGGTGACGGTCGGCCCGGACCGCGACTACTTCACGGCGATGATGCAACGCAGCGGTCCGGAGGCGGCCGGTCTCAACCTCCCCGCCTACTCCCCCGAGCAGCGGGTCCAGCTCACCGGCTCCCAGGTCACCATCGGTCGCCGCCGGCACTCCACCGGCGAGTCGCCCGACATCGACCTGGGCCGCTCTCCGGAGGACCCGGGTGTCTCGCACCAGCACGCGGTGCTGGTGCGGCAGCCCGACGGGAGCTGGGCCGTGGTCGACCAGGACTCCACCAACGGCACCACCATCAACGGCGCCGAGGACCCGATCCAGCCGTTCGTGCCGGTCCCGCTCAAGGAGGGCGATCGGGTCCACGTCGGCGCCTGGACCACGATCACCCTGTACCGGGGCTGACGCGCACGGGCCGGCCTCCGCCGCCCGGAGGCGGGACGGGGCCGGCCCGGGCTCAGCCCGGCGCCAGTGGCCAGCGGTTCGGGCCGTCGGGGTCGTCCAGCCAGACCCACTGCTCCCGGCCGCGCACCGTCACGCCGTACCGCGTGCGGTCCGGGCGCCCGGCGCGCCGCCACGCCTCGTAGGTGGCGGCCGGGCTCGGAGCGCCGCCGGTGAGCGACAGCAGGAAGCCGAACGACTCCGTCCGCAGCGCCTCGCGCGGCAGGTCCCCGGGATCGACGCGCGGGCGCGGCGGGGTGCCGCCGCGCAGGGGGACGAAGTAGGCGGGGGTGTCCAGGAAGCGGCCCTCGGCGTGCTCGGCGTCCGTCACGCGCAGGGCGAGCAGGCCGGTGGCCATCGGCGTCAGGACGAGCGCGCCGGGCCCGCACTGGGCGGTCCACTCGGGCGGGACGGCGTCCAGGGCGCAGGTCGCGATGATCCGGTCGTACGGTCCCCGCTCCGGGCAGCCGCGGGTCCCGTCCCCGGTGACCACCGTGGGACGCCGGCCCGCCGCCTCCAGCCGCTCCCGGGCCCGCCGGGTGATCTCCGGGTCCAGGTCGATGGTGGTCACGTGCTCGTCGCCCAGCCGGTGGGCGAGGAGGGCGGCGTTCCAGCCGGTGCCGGTGCCGATCTCCAGGACGTCCATGCCGTCCTCGACCCTCAGCTCCTCCAGCATCATCGCCATCAGGGAGGGCTGGCTGGAGGAGGAGACCGGCTCGCCGTCCCGCAGCAGGGTGGCCAGCGGCTCGTCCTCGTACACGCCCGTCAGCCACGTCTCCCGGCCCAGCGGGTCGGGGTCGTCGCGCCGCCGCCGCACGTACCCGCCCACCCGCGGCACGTAGTAGTACGGCACGAACAGGTGGCGCGGCACGGCCTCGAACGCCGCCCGCCAGGCCGGGTCGGTCAGGGCGCCCTCCGCCTCGATCGTCCGCACCAGCGCCTCGGCCAGGGGCCGGGCCCGCGCGTCGAGTTCCTCGTCCTCCCGACCGTCGACGCCCTCTTTACGGCTTTCGTCCCTCATGTCTCCACTGTGCTGCGCCCGGGGCGGCGCCGCGAGACCACCCCGCATCGCGGCTGTCCCTCGCCTGCGCCCTGGTCCACGGTCCGGAGCCGGTCTTCCTCGACGAGCCCACCACCGGCCTCGACCCGCGGGCCCGCCGCAACCTGTGGGACCTGCTGCGGGCCATCCACGACGAAGGCCGCACGGTGGCGCTCACCACGCCCTGCGTGGACGAGGCCGAGGCGCTGTGCGGACGGGCGCCGGAGGAGGTCCGCGCGGGCGACGTGGACGCGGTGGTCCGGCAGGACGGCGACCGGGTGCGGACGCGCTGCTCGGCGGCCGACCCGACGCGGGCGGGCTGCTGCGTTCGCCGCGGTCGTGACGGCGATCGCCGCCCGGCTCCTCCGCCGGGGCGACACGTGGCGGTGTGAGCCGGGTCACGGAGGGCCGAGAGGGTGCGTCCCGGCCCCCTGGTCCTCCGCCGGGCATCTGCGACCATGGGTGCGTGATGGAGATTCCGCGCGGCAGCTTGCAGACGCAGACCTTCTTCGAACAGGTGGGTGGCGAGGAGACGTTCCGGCGACTGGTGCGCCGGTTCTACGAGGGTGTCGCGGAGGATCCGCTGCTGCGGCCGATGTACCCCGAGGAGGACCTCGGACCGGCCGAGGAGCGGCTGGCACTGTTCCTGATGCAGTACTGGGGCGGACCGAAGACGTACAGCGAGCGGCGGGGGCACCCCCGACTGCGGATGCGGCACATGCCCTTCACCATCGACCGCGCCGCCCACGACGCCTGGCTGCGGCACATGCGCGACGCCGTGGACAGCCTCGACCTGGAGCCCGAGCACGAGCGGCAGTTGTGGGACTACCTGGTCTACGCGGCGGCCTCGATGATCAACGCCCCGGACTGAGCGTCCGGGGCGTCCCACGGCGTCAGAGCGGGATGACGCTCAGCCCCGTACCGCCGCCCCCGCGCACGGCTATCGAGCCGTAGGGGGTGCGCAGCCGCAGCCACGCGCCGGCGGCGAGCACGGTCACCCGGGGGCCCGGTCCGCCTCCGACCGGGCCGCCTCCGCCGACGGCCGGACCGTGCGGGCCGACCGGACCGTGCGGGCCGGCGGCGACGACGGGCGCGACCGGCCGCAACATGCCCAGCGCCTGGGCGGCGTGCACGGCGCGCAGCGGCAGCCCGGTGCCGCCGCCCAGGGGACGGGACCAGATCTCCTCGGCGAGCGCGTCCAGCGCCTCGCGGGTGCGCTCGCCGGGCGGCAGCGCCTCGCTGCGCCGCCGGAACTCGGCCACCACGGACGCGGCGGCGGCGCGGACCGACTCGTACGGCAGCTCGCCCACCGGGCGCCAGCCGCCGCGCGGCGGCAGCACCCCGGCCCACGGCGGTCCGGTCACGGCCGCGGGGACGGACACCGCCTCGGCCGCCTCGTCGACGCCCTCCAGCAGTTCCCCGGCCGAGACCGTCACGTCCAGCAGCACCGGCTCCGACAGCCGGGCCGTCCGCACGGCCAGCACCTCGAACCGGGCCGGGCGGCCGAAGACGCCGAGGACGCCGTCGTCGGTGCCCCGCAGCCGGACCGCGGCGGTCTTCTCCCAACGCAGCAGACGCCCCAGGAAGGCGGCGAGCTCCGCCGGCTCCCCGGGGTCCGCGAACACCAAGCGCTCGGGCCGGTCGCTCATGCGGCGCCGGCTCCCGTCGCGCTGTCGTCCAGGTACTCCTTGAGGAACGCCCTCTCCTCCTGGGTGAGCCGGCGGGGCCGCTCCTTCTCCAGGTCGTAGGGGACCACGACCGTCGAGGCCCGGACGTAGACGGTGGCACCGTCCTCGGCGCGGTCCTTGACCTCGTAGGCGACCGTCAGCGACGCCGCCCCGATCTTCGTCACCCACATCTCGACCGTGACCGGCTCGGGCCGGTGCTTCAGCGGCTTCACGTAGGTGATCTCGTGGCCGGCCACCACCGAGCCGCCGGTGAAGGCGTCGGAGGCCGCCTGCCGCGCCAGCCGGAACATGAAGTCGATCCGCGCCTCTTCCAGATACCGCAGGAAGACGACGTTGTTGACGTGCCCGAAGGCGTCCATGTCCGACCAGCGCAGCGGACAGGGGAACACGTGTCGCACTGGTTCCCTCAGCCCCGGGTCAGCTTCTTGTACGTGGCGCGGTGCGGACGCGCGGCGTCCGGGCCGAGCCGCTCGATCTTGTTCTTCTCGTACGACTCGAAGTTGCCCTCGAACCAGAACCACTTGGAGTTGCCCTCGTAGGCGAGGATGTGCGTGGCGACCCGGTCCAGGAACCAGCGGTCGTGGGAGACCACCACGGCACAGCCGGGGAACTCCAGCAGCGCGTTCTCCAGGGAGGACAGCGTCTCCACGTCGAGGTCGTTGGTCGGCTCGTCCAGCAGCAGCAGGTTGCCGCCCTGCTTGAGGGTGAGCGCCAGGTTGAGGCGGTTGCGCTCGCCGCCGGAGAGGACGCCGGCGGGCTTCTGCTGGTCCGGGCCCTTGAAGCCGAACGCGGAGACGTAGGCGCGCGAGGGCATCTCGACCTGGCCGACGTTGATGTGGTCCAGGCCGTCGGAGACGACCTCCCACAGCGTCTTCTTCGGGTCGATGTTCTCGCGGGCCTGGTCGACGTAGGAGATCTTGACCGTGTCGCCGACCTTGATGGTGCCGGAGTCCGGCTGCTCCAGACCCTGGATCATCTTGAACAGCGTGGTCTTGCCCGCGCCGTTGGGGCCGATGACGCCGACGATGCCGTTGCGCGGCAGGGTGAAGGACAGGTCGTCGATGAGGACCTTCTCGCCGAACGCCTTGGAGAGGTTCTCCACCTCCACCACGACGTTGCCCAGACGCGGCCCCGGCGGGATCTGGATCTCCTCGAAGTCCAGCTTCCGGGTCTTCTCCGCCTCGGCGGCCATCTCCTCGTAACGCTGCAGTCGCGCCTTGGACTTGGCCTGACGCCCCTTGGCGTTGGAGCGGACCCACTCCAGCTCCTCCTTGAGGCGCTTCTGGCGCTTGGCGTCCTTCTGCCCCTCGACCTTCAGGCGGGCCGCCTTCTTCTCCAGGTAGGTGGAGTAGTTGCCCTCGTAGGGGTGGGCGCGACCGCGGTCGAGCTCCAGGATCCACTCGGCGACGTTGTCCAGGAAGTACCGGTCGTGGGTGATGGCCACGACGGTGCCCTGGTACTTGGCCAGGTGCTGCTCGAGCCACTGCACGGACTCGGCGTCCAGGTGGTTGGTGGGCTCGTCCAGCAGCAGCAGGTCGGGCGCCTCCAGCAGGAGCTTGCAGAGGGCGACGCGGCGCTTCTCGCCACCGGAGAGGTTGGTGACGGGCCAGTCGCCGGGCGGGCAGCCCAGGGCGTCCATGGCCTGTTCGAGCTGGGCGTCCAGGTCCCACGCGTTGGCGTGGTCGAGCTGCTCCTGGAGCTTGCCCATCTCCTCCATCAGCTCGTCGGTGTACTCGGTCGCCATCTGCTCGGCGATCTCGTTGAACCGGTCGAGCTTCCCCTTGATCTCCGCGACGCCGTCCTGGACGTTCTCCAGCACGGTCTTCGACTCGTCCAGCGGGGGCTCCTGGAGGAGGATGCCGACGCTGTAGCCGGGGGCGAGGAAGGCGTCGCCGTTGGACGGCTGCTCCAGCCCGGCCATGATCTTCAGCACCGTGGACTTGCCCGCGCCGTTGGGGCCCACGACACCGATCTTCGCGCCAGGCAGGAAGCTCAGCGTGACGTCGTCGAGAATCACCTTGTCGCCGTGCGCCTTACGCGCCTTGCGCATGGTGTAGATGTACTCAGCCAAGAGAAACCGTCCGGCAATCAGGGAGTGGGCAGATACACCCCATCTTGCCGCACCCTGCGCCGGGGGCGAAAACGGCTCGGTCGGCGACCTGCATCACGCCTCTGACCTGCGCCTCCGACCCGCGTCCGGGCCGGAGTGCTCCGGCTGCGCCCGTCGCCGGGGCGCCCGGACCGCGGTCCGCGGGAGGGTGCCGGCGCCGTCCGGCAGGCCGGGCCGACGCCGACGTCCGGGCACGGAAGCCGGGAACGAGACGGGAACGAAAGAGGTCACGTGCTGTCGCATGGGGGAGCGACAGCACGTGACCGGGTGGGCCGGGGGCATCAGGGGATCATGCCCCCGGCCCGTGGATCAGTCGTCGGTGCCGTTGGCGGCGGGCTTCCTCTTCCGCAGGAAGAAGACCGCTGCGCCACCGAGGAGCACCAGGGCGATGGCCACGCCCGCGATGATCGGGGTGCTGCTGTTGGAGCCGGTCTCGGCGAGGTTGCCATCGGTGTCGCCGGTGTCGCCGCCGGTGTCACCGCCGACGGTGGCCGGGCTGGGCTCGGAGGAGGGCTCCTCCGTCCCCGGTCCGCCGGTCTCGGAGCTGTCGGTCTTGCAGTCGAGGGTGCCGGTGAAGGTCTCCTTGAAGCCGTTCGGACCGGTGATCGTGATCTCGTACGGCTGGTCCTCCTCGACCGGGACGGTCACCGTCTCGGAGCCGCCGGCCGGGATCTCGTACTCCTTGCCCGCGAGGGAGAAGGAGAACGGCTCGTCGCCCTCGTTGGTGGCGGTGACGTCCACGCCGCCCTTGACGCAGTTCTTCTCGGCGGTCACGGCCGGGATCGGGCCCTTGGTGGCCCAGGTCGCGGTCGCGGTCGCCGTGACGGTGGATTCGCTGGAGCCCGCCAGGATCTGCGTCTGGCTCTCGGCGTGCTGACCGAAGCCGGTGAAGACACGGCCGACCGGCACGGCGGTGGCCGCCTGGACGGACAGCGACGCGGTGCCGTCCTCGGCGCCCGCCGGGACGTCGAAGAAGATCTGGTCGCCGTTCTTGACCGAGGTCACCTCCTGGCCGTCCTTGCCGACGATCTTCACGCCGGCGTTCGCGGCCTCCGTGCCGGGCGTGACGGTCGCGCTCTCCGCGTTGGTGCGCACGGTGATCGGACCGAGCTTCTCGCCCGCCTTGCCGGAGACGGCGGGCGGGTCGAGCACCAGCGAGGACTGGGGCTCGGCGAGGTCCTGGGCGGACTTCTCCAGGTAGTCGGCGAGCTTCTCGGCGTTCGAGTCGACCGCCTCGACCTTCACCTTGTCGGAGAAGCGCCAGATCGCGACCTGGGTGCCCGCGGCGGCGGTCTTCTCGGTGAGCGTGTCCGCACCGGCCTTGCTCGCCAGCGCGGCGAGGTCGTTGACCTGCGGGTAGGAGTTCTGCAGGATCCAGTGGATCTTGCCCGCGTCGGAGTTGCCCTGGAGCAGCGAGGACTTCCAGGGCACCTCCTCGTAACGCGCCTTGCTCTGCGTCGGCCGGTAGATGTCGATGCAGTAGGTCTTCAGCGTGCCGCCGCCGTCGACCTCCATCTCGAAGAGACCGGCGCCGACCTTCTTCTTGCCGTCGATGACGGCGAAGTCGGATATCTTCAGACCGCTCAGGGTGGCCTTCGCGCCGCCCTGCTGGGAGTTGTTCTCGTCGGCGACCGCGGTCCCCGCGCCGGCGAGTGCTCCCGCCGCCAGCAGGCCCGTGGCCACTGCGGCGGCGGCGAGACGGGCAGTACCCCGTCCGCGTACAGAAATCATCGTGTGGTCGTCCCCTCGTCAACCCCCGTGTTCTCAGGGGGGATCGTAGGGAGCAATCGGAACGCGGTCCCCACGAATACCAGCCGTTACACACTCCGATTCTGAATCGTTATCAGGGAATACCCAGGAGTCCGACTTTCTCCGCTATGGCGGTTGTTACCGATGAGTCACGAGTGGACCGGTCAAGGACTCGCCGCCGGCTCCCGTGCCGGGAGGGCGCGGGAGACGCGGACGAACGCCGAGGTGCCGCACGCCAGATCGTGGCCGACCGCCGTCGCCTCGATGTCCGCCGACGCCCAGCGCTGCCCGTCCCGTTCGCCCTGCCGCATCCGCAACCGCCCCTGGACGATGAGCGGTTCGCCGACGGTGACCGACGCCGCCAGGTTCTCCGCGAGCGTCCGGAACGCCCACACCGTGTAGAAGCTGGTGTGCGCGTCCGTCCAGCCGCCCTGCCGTTCGTCGTAGCGCCGCACCGTCGTGGCCAGCCGCAGCCGGGCCACCGGATGGCCGGCCGCCGTCGTCTTCGTCTCCACCGCCGACGCGGCGTTGCCCACCACCGTCACCACGGTCTCGTTCACGCCGACCCCCCGTTCCTCGCGTTGGCGCCCGTCCTCGTGCGCCGTGTCTCCGTGGCCCCATGCTGCCCGCCGCCGCCGAGCGGCGCCGCGCCCTGTGGAGTACCGGAGGGTTGTGGAGAACCCGGCCACCCGTGTGGGTGATCCGGGTCCTCGGGCGGCTCGGATGCGGGCGGCTCAGGCGCGGGCGGTGCCGCCCGCCGCGATGACGTACTGCTCGCGCACCTCGCGGTACCGCAGCAGCTCGGCCGCCACCGGCTCCAGGACCCACGCCTGGCCCCAGCCCGTGGCCAGCCGTCGCAGCCTGTGTTCCCTCGCCATCCCGTACGCCCGCGCCGGTCCCCGTGCCGCGATCCGGCAGCACCAGGCGAGGAGCGGGCCGCCCAGCGCGCCGCCCGCCAGCAGTCCCACCGGCAGCCAGACGCCGCCCCGGCCCGGTCCGCCGGCGAACAGGTCCACCAGCAGGTACAGCCCCAGCAACTGGACGACCAGCATCAGCCACTGGGCGCACGCCGCCGCCGTCCACCAGCGCGGTCGCGGCATCCGGGCCTCGCGTCCCGCGTCCCGCGCGCCGTCCCCGGCCGCCCCCTCCCCGCCCTCGTCGCCGAGGCCGGCGACCGCCTCCTCCAGCGCCTCCGGCAGCCCCTCGGCGCCGCGCCAGGCCGCGTCCCGGACCGACTTCGCCCAGGGCCGGGGCAGTCCGGCCGACGCCTCGTCGGCGAGCGTCCGCACCGCCTGGGCCAGGACGGGCCGGGCCACGGTGGGCGCCTCCGCCGACTCCTCGCCCGCCTTCGCCGGGGCGCCGGCCTTCTCCCCGCACCCGCGCCGCGCCTCGTACCAGCGCAGCAGCCGGGCCCAGGGGGTGCCGCAGGCCTGCTCGGCGTGCCGCAGCCAGAGGCGTTCGGCGGTCTGCCCGGCCGCCGAGGCGCCCACCGCCGCCGCCAGCCGGTCCTCGAAGTCCTCGCGCGCCCGCTCGGTCAGCCCGGCCGGGCCGTGCGGGGTGTCGACCATGTAGACCGGGCGGAGCCGGGCGACCGCGCCGTCCACGTCGGCGGACATCCGCAGCTCCGCCGCCCGCCGCCGGGAGGCCAGCGCGCCCAGGGAGCGCCTGAGTTCGTCGACCCCCTCGCCGGTGAGGGCGGACAGCGCCAGGACGGTCGCGCCGGGCTCGCCGTGCTCGCCGAGCGCCATGCCGTCCTCGTCCAGCAGCCGCCGCAGGTCGTCCATGACCACCTCGACGGTGTCGGAGGGCAGCCGGTCGACCTGGTTGAGCACCACGAACGTCACCTCGGCGTGGCCGGCCAGCGGACGCAGGTAGCGCTCGTGCAGCACGGCGTCGGCGTACTTCTCCGGGTCGGTGACCCAGACCACCGCGTCCACCAGCTTCAACAGCCGGTCGACCTGCTCGCGGTGGCCCGGCGCGGCGGAGTCGTGGTCGGGCAGGTCGACGAGGACGAGCCCCTTCAGCGCGGGGTCGCGCGGCTGCACCCGGCGGCGCGCCCTCGGCGGCACCCCGAGCCGTTCCAGCAGGCCGTCCGCGCCGCTGTCCCACTCGGCCTCCCAGACGCAGCCGACGGGCACCGAGGTGGTGGGGCGGCGCACCCCGGTCTCGGAGAGCTGGACGCCGGCGAGCGTGTTGAACAGCGTCGACTTGCCGCTTCCGGTGGCCCCGGCGACGGCCACCGCGGTGTACGTCCGCGAGAGCCTGCGGCGGGCCGCCGCCTCCTCCAGGACCCGGCCGGCCTCCGCCAGCACCTCGCCGTCCAGCCTGGTCCGGGAGAGCCCGACCAGTTCCCGCAGGGCGCGCAGCCTCTCGCGCAGCGGCTCCTCGTCCCCGGCGGCGCGGGTCCGCGCCCCGGCCTCCGCCCAGTCCTCCCAGCCGCCCTCCCACCGGCCGTCCGCGGCCGGCCGGGCGCGGTTCCGCGCGTGCTCCGCGTCCTCCCACGGGCTCGCCGCCGCGGGGACCGACGGGCCGCCGTCCGGGCGGGCCCGCCGGGCGATCAGCCCGTCGTCCCAGATCAGGCCATCCGCATGGACATCCGCGGCCACCGCGGTCACCTCTCCCTCAGCAGTACGGACAGTGCGGCGATCAGGGCCACCTGATGGCCGGGGGTGACGTCGAGGTCCTCCAGGGGCGCCATGCGGTAGTCGCGCTCGCCCCGCAGCACCCGGTCCAGACAGGTCTCCAGCAGGTGTTCGGCCCGCTCGTGCAGGCGGACGGCGACGGCGCCGCCCAGGGACTCGGCCAGGGCCTCGCCCGCGCCCCGGGCCCGGCGTCCGCCCAGCAGGGCGACGCCGAGCAGGGCCGCGGCCTGCTCGGCGGTCAGCGGGCAGCCGCCCTCCGCCGCGCGCGTCTCCTCCTCGGCCAGGGCCTCCACGCCGCGCCGCCAGTGGTCCACCAGGGCCTCGATCCGCTCGGTCACCAGCTCGTCGGCGCAGCCGCACTCGGGGGCGCCGGGCTCCCGGCGCCAGGCTTCGGCCGTCTGCTCGTCGGCGTCGCCGACGGCTCCGCGCAGCAGGGCGGACAGGCCCTCGGCGAAGGCGTCGAGCAGTTCCTCGCCGCCGCTGTCCTGCGGGAAGCCGCGCCAGCGGGCGAGGGCCTCGCCGGCCAGCAGCTCCCCGTCGGCGAGCCGGCGGCGCACCCGCGCGGCGGCCGTGTCGTAGGCGGTGTCGATGTGGCGCATCAGCCGCAGCGCGGTGGCGTGCTGGGCGGCGGCGGCGTTGGCGAGCGCGGGGACGCGGGAGCGCAGCGAGTCGATGGCGCCGGTGAGGGTCCGGCCGGCGGCGACCGCGCGGGCGGCGGGGTCGTGGGTCCGGTGGAGCAGCCACTGGCGCAGGTCGGCCACGGCGGTGGCGGGCAGTAGCCCGGAGCCGCCGCGGGCGGACTCGGGCAGTTCCGGGATGGTGAAGTGGGGCACGTCGCCGAGTCCGGCGCGCTCCAGCAGGGCGGCGTACTGGCGGGAGATCTCGGCGGTGATCTGGTGGGGCACCCGGTCCAGCACGGTGGCCAAGGTCACGTCGTACTCCCGGGCGGTGCGCAGCAGGTGCCAGGGGACGGCGTCGGCGTAGCGGGAGGCGGTGGTCACCAGCACCCAGATGTCGGCGGCGCAGATCAGTTCGGCGGCCAGTTCGCGGTTGGCGGTGACGAGGGAGTCGATGTCGGGCGAGTCGAGGAGGGCGAGTCCGACGGGCATGGTCTCGGCGGTCTCCACGGTGAGCGAGGGCGGGGTGTCCTCGCCGTCCGGGCCGTGGTCGTCCTCGGGGCCGCCGGCCGGTTCGTCGTCGCCGTGGGAGACGTCCCGCCGCGGGGTCCACACCCGCCGCAGCCGGGGCAGGACGCGCGGCCCGGCGAACCAGTGCTGGTCGGCGGGGTGGCAGACCAGCACGGGCGTGCGCGTGGTGGGCCGCAGCACGCCCGCTTCGCTGACGCGGCGGCCGACGAGCGAGTTGACCAGGGTGGACTTCCCGGCGCCGGTGGAGCCCCCGACGACGGCGAGCAGCGGCGCCTCGGGCGAACGCAGCCTCGGCACCAGGTAGTCGTCGAGCTGCGCGAGCAGCTCGGCCCGGGCGCGGCGGGCGTGTTCGGCCCCGGGCAGCGGCAGCGGAAAGCGGGCTGCGGCGACGCGGTCACGGAGCGTGGTGAGCGCGTCGAGCAGTTCGGTCCTAGCCTCCAAGATCGCCACATGCGCAGAATGCCCAATTTCGAGCGGTTTTTGAAGTGCTTTCGGCCTAGAACGGGGTGTTTTGACCCCTGTGGCCCGCGCGGCGGCAGATCAGGACGGCATAACGAGTGCACAACACCCGCGCCTCGGAACGCTCGAATCGATGCATGATTCGTACTCGCCTGCGATTATCGGGACCGCTTCACTGAACCTCCACAGGGTGTCGTGGGCGTGAAGCAACGGGGATGAACCACCGAGGCAACTATCCTTGCCGTGGCAAGGTCACCTCGGGGGCGCTCGCCCGTCCGTCCGCGACCGCATCGGCCCCCGTAGCTCAGTGGATAGAGCAGGCGCCTTCTAAGCGCTTGGCCGCAGGTTCGAGTCCTGCCGGGGGCACGGAAAGTCTCTCACCAGCGCAGACGCGCGAGAGGCTCTCGTATGGCGCCGCGCGGACGCCGCGCGGGCCGAGCGCCCGCGCCGACCGGGGCGCCGTTCCTCACCCGGTTCCTCACCCGGCCGTGCCGTCCGGATCGCGGAGGCCGCCGGGCGCCGTCGTCACGAGGTCGAACTCCGCCCACACCGTCTTGCCCGGCCCGCGGCGCTCGCGCACGCCCCAGCGGGCGGCGAGCGCCGCGACCAGGAGCAGCCCCCTCCCCCGCTCCTCCTCCGGGTCGGACGCGGTGCGCGCGAGGGACACGGGCCGCGACGGGTGGGTGTCGGACACCTCGATCCGGACGGTGCCGCCCGTGTCGTCGTACGCGAGCACCAGCTCGAAGTCCCGCCCGGGCACGCGGCCGTGCAGCACGGCGTTGGAGGTCAGTTCGGCGACGACGAGCGTGGCGGCGTCGAAGAGGTCCGTGCCGCGCGGGACGCCCCAGACGGTGAACTGGTGCGAGGCGAGCAGCCGCGCCAGCCGCGCACCGCGCCGGGTCGCGGAGAACCGCTGGACGAACGTACGTACGGTGACGGGCGGTTGGGGGTGCCGAATGGTCATGGCGGCCAGCGTTCCGACGGAAAAGCCCGGTTCGGCAGGGCCGGAACCCGTACAGAACCCGCTGTGCCGGTCGACGCCGTGGACTGGGTCGGTCACCCGGTGTGACGATGAGGGGTCGCTCACGTTGAGCATGCGCGTGGACACACCACGTTGCGGGCGCGAGCGCGCACCACGTACGGGGAGGCGGCTGCCATGGCGGCGGACAACGGCGAAACCAGGATCGGCGGCACGAGCGCGTTCGAGGCGGAGCTGTCGGACAGCCTCAAGACCTTCGGCGCGGTCATGAAGGTGCTGCGGGAGGAGGCGCGTCTGACGCAGGAGGAACTCGCCCTGCGGGTGCGGTACTCGCCCCACTACATCGCCAAGATCGAGCAGGGCAAGCGGTATCCGCCCAGGAACATCGTCGAACGCTCGGAGGAGGTCCTCGGCCCCGTCGCCGCCCGCATCCTCGCGGCGGCGGCCCGCAGCCTGACCCGCCGTCGGACGGGCCTGGCCTCGTGGTTCCACCAGTGGGCGGGCATCGAGGAGGAGGCGCTGACGCTGTACGCGTACGAGTGTCGAGCGATTCCAGGGCTGTTGCAGCCCGAGACGTACATCCGGGCCATCTTCGAGCGCAGACTGCCGCCTCTGTCCGAAGAGCAGATCGAACGCCAGGTGGCTGCCCGTCTGGCCAGGCAGCAGCTTCTGGCCGAACGCGAGAACACCACGTTCTGCTTCATCGTCGAGCAGGCCCTGTTGGAGCGTCGTCTGGGCGGCCCCGACGTCACGCGGGCGCTTCTCGACAACCTCTTGGAGCAGGGGCTTCGCCGCAACGTGGAGATCCAGATCATGCCTCTCCAGCAGGAGGACCACTACGGGTTCGAAGGCTCGATGTACCTCGCCGAGACAGCGGACAACCGGTGGGTGGGCTACATCGAAGGCCACGAGAACAGCATCCTGATCAATGATCCAAAAGCCGCCAGTGCCATGCTCCAGCGCTATGGGAAGATGCGTTCGCAGGCTCTCAGCCCAGAGGCGTCCATCAGCCTCCTGAAGCAGATGCGAGGAGCGCGCTATGAGCACTAGCGAACTGGACTGGTTCAAGAGCAGCTACAGCGGCGGTGGAGGCGACAACTGCGTCGAGGTGGCCGTGCAGCCCGAGACCGTCTTCATCCGGGACTCCAAGGACACGCAGCGGCAGCCGCTGTCCGTGTCCCCCACCGCGTGGTCGGCCTTCATAGCTCACGCGGCGGACCCGCGCCTCTGATGCCGTGAACCGTTGGTGAGGCAGCGTGTGGTCGCTGTCCCGCCAACGCACGGGGAACCACTCGCCGTCCGGCGCGGTGGCGCCTTCCGGCGGACTCCGAGGCCCGTGGCGGCGGGCCGGACGAGACCGGTCCCGCGGTCGGCCGCCCTCGCACTCGCTCCCCGAGCGGCCACGGACCGTGCGGTCCCGAGCGGGGCGGCCTGCGACGGACCGCGTCAGGGCGCGTTGCCCGCCGCGCCGCGGGCGCGGGCGAGTTCGTCGGCCGTCAGCGGGGGCTCGGACAGGGGCGGGGCGGACGGGCCGCGCACGGCGGCCAGCAGGGCCTTCGGGCCGACCAGCCGGGTCATCGGCGCGGAGAGGGTGAGCGTCTCGATGAACGCCTCGGCCGCCGCCCGGTGGGAGAGGGCGGCCCTGAGCAGCCGGTCCACGTAGCGCATCAGCAGCCGGTCGACGGCCGAGGGCCGGGGGCCGATCACGTCGGGGAAGAGGACGTCCTGGCCGGTGGCCGTCTTCCAGGCGCCGTCCACCGGTCGGGAGACGGCCCGCTGGACGCGCCGGGCCGTCCCCGGGCGCAGACCGTGCCGTCCGAGGAGTTCGTCGAGGGCGACCGCGCCGTAGGCCAGCACCGGCATGCCCTGACCGTAGACGGGGTTGTACGCGGCCACCGCGTCCCCGATGACGACGAACCCCTCCGGCCAGGCGCGGAGGCGTTCGAAGTAGCGGCGGCGGTTGGCGGTGCTGTGGGAGCCGTGGACCGGGGTGAGGGGTTCGGCACCCTCGACGAGTTCGGCGACGAGGGGGCTGCGCAGTCTCCGCGCGAAGTCCAGGAAGTGTTCCTCGTCGATGGGCGGTTCGCCGCCGCGGGTGCCGGAGACGGTGACCAGCCACCGGTCTCCCTCGATGGGCAGCAGCACCGCGCCCCGGCCGGGTCGGCCGTCCCGGGGGTCGGCCTGGATGGTGACCACGGGGAAGTCCCCGCCGGCCGTGGGCGGGGCGCGGAAGATCCGGGTGGCGTAGGCGAGGCCGGAGTCGACGATCTCCTCGCGGACCGGCGGCAGCCCGAGGCCGGTCAG
The DNA here is from genome assembly GCF_039533145.1 of Streptomyces macrosporus. Taxonomy (NCBI): domain Bacteria; kingdom Bacillati; phylum Actinomycetota; class Actinomycetes; order Kitasatosporales; family Streptomycetaceae; genus Streptomyces; species Streptomyces macrosporus. The sequence continues at coordinate 22,416 of NZ_BAAASZ010000019.1, read as the reverse complement.
CCAGCGGTCGGCGCGCGAGGCGCGTCCGCTCGCGTCGACGACGAGGTCGGCCTCCAGCGCAAAGGTTTCCCCCGACTTCTCGTCCCGGACCCGTACGCCCGCGATCCGCTCGGCGGTGCCGACCGGTTCGACGGCCCGCAGCCCCTGGCGGAGCGTCACCCCCGGTTGTCGGAGGACCTGTCGGCGCACCGCCCAGTCCAGCAGGTCGCGGCTACAGGCGAGCATGAACTGGATCTCGGGCCACCGTCGCAGCCAGCCGTACGCGGTCAGCAGGACCAGTCCGCTGGGCAGACCCGTCCGCCGCGCCCCGGCCGCCAGCAGCGCCTCGGTCGTCCCCGGCAGCAGCGCCTCGATGGCGCGGACGCCACCCGACCAGAGCAGATGGGAGTGGCGGGCCTGCGGGACGCCCCGGCGGGGTTCCGGGCCGTCCGGCAGGACGTCACGCTCGACGATCGTGACCCTCTCCAGGTGACGGGCGAGCGCGGCGGCGGCCAGGGTTCCGGCCAGCCCGCCGCCGAGCACCACGGCATGTCCGGTCGGGCGCACCGATCCTCCTTGTCTCGTGCCGAGTCGGCGCATCAGTCTCTCGTGGACCGGGCGGACCGGGCGGACCGGGCGGACCGGATGGATCGGGCGGATCGGGACGGCGGGCCGGAGGGGTCGGTGCCGTCGGCTCCGTCCGTCCCGCGCGCTTCCCCCGCCTCGTCCGTCCCGTCCGCCCCGCCGGCGCGGGCGATCGCGGCCGAGACGACCGGCGAGGCGGCGAAGGCCCGGGAGACGCTGACCAGCCAGGCCAGTTCGCCGATGCCGTCGGTGCCGCCGCGGGCGCCGCCGCGGGCGCCGCCGTGCCCGGGGGCGGCCTCCTCCTGGGGGAACCTGACGTTCTCGGCCTTGGCCGCGACGGCCGCCTTCAGCCGGGCGGCGTCGACGGTCGCGAGGAGGTCGGCGCCGGTGAGCCCGGCCTCGCGCCCCAGGCGCAGCGCGGTCTCGGCCACCCGGGGGTCGGCGTGGGCGCGCAGGGCCAGCCGGCCGTCGTTGATCTCGGCCAGCCGCCGCGTCAGGCGCAGCTCGAAGTCCCACCAGGGGACGCGGGTGGACGGCACGATGGCGGGGGTGGCCCGCCGCAGCGCGTCCCACAGCGGGTACAGGGCGCGGTAGGCGCGGTACCGGCCGGCCTTGCCGCGCAGCCCCGACAGGTGGTCGCCCAGGGTGGGCAGCGCGTAGCCGACGGCGCTCACCACCAGGCCGAGCATGGCCAGCGCGGGGGCGAGCCGGGAGCTGAGCCAGTCCCAGTCGGTGTCGCACCACCGGGCGGCCACGGCCGCCAGCTTGGCGACGCCGAAGCCCAGCGCCCCCAGCGCGCCCAGGGCGATCAGCCACAGCCCGCGCCGCAGCCAGGGGCGTCCGGCGACCTTCGCCCAGCGCAGGCACATCCGCACCAGGACGGCCATCGCCACGCTCAGCGCCAGCAGGTACAGCAGGACGAACTGGGCGATGTAGGGGGTGTTGGCGTAGTGGGTGTCGAAGTCCACCAGCCGCTCGTCCGGGGCCTCCCCCACCGTGAACAGCGCGATCAGGACGGCGACGACGGCCGCGTAGGCCAGTGTCCAGCGGCGCGCGACGGTCCGGGCCTCCTCGACGGGCATCCGCCAGTACGCCAGCAGCACATGGCAGGAGGCGCCGAGGGCGACGAGCAGGCAGTAGACCACCGGTGCGGCGAAGTTGGGCACGCCCGTCAGGTCGTTGACGCGGTCGATGACGACGGGCGCGGCGCAGAAGAGGCAGGCGGAGGCGAGGAAGAGCGTCCAGCAGATCGCCCGGCGCATGGGGTTGTGGGGAGCGCGCCGCAGGGCGCGCAGCTTGACCGCGAACGCCACCCAACCGACCGCGGAGCAGAGCAGTTGGACCGCGCTCTGGTCGTTCACCGGGGCATCACCGCGCCCGGCGGTCGGGTCCGGCCGGGTCGGGGCCGTTGCCGAGTGCGGCCTCCAGGCGGTGGACGAGGGCCGCCGCCGAGTCGGGGACGTCCCAGGTGCGTTCGGGGAGCCAGCGGCTGACCTTGGCCATCAGCATGGAGGCGAAGAAGTCGGCCTCCTGCTCGGCCAGGGCGTCGCAGTGGCTGCGGCGGGCGACTATCCGGGCGACGGCGCCGGGGTCGAGGGAGGGCAGCGAGAGGCCGAGGGCGTCGTCGGCCGCGGCGGCCCCGTGGTCCACCTCCATGTGCCAGAACTCGTGGCAGGTGATGAAGAGTTGGTGCCAGGGGCTGGTGCGCTCCTCGCACAGGATGTAGTGCGCCGTGTCGGTGGCCACCCACAGGCCGCTGACGGTGTCGGGCGGGAAGGGGACGAGGCGGTGGTGGACCTCCCGACCGAGGCGCTGCCTCATCCTGCCGCACAGTGCGGCGATGACCTGGTCGGGCTCGGCGGGGACCGGCAGGTCCAGGTCGCGGACCAGTGCCGCACAACTACGGCGCATGGCCTTCAGGTCCATCGTGTCAGCGCTCCGCCGGCCGATCGCCGGGGGGTGGGGAGCCCGAGTTCGGGGCCGAGTGGTCGGAGGACTTCGCACGGGTTCCCGCGTCGCTCTCCAGCACGTGCTCGACGATCCTCGTCACGGCGGCGAGCCCCTCGGGGGAGAGCTCCAGGGCGCGCAGGGCGAGCCTTCTGACGCCCAGGTTGTGGGCGACCTTGGCGAGCTCGATCTCGGCGTCCGTCCGGGCCGCCGTGTTCTCGTCCAGGAAGTAGGAGGTCGGGACGCCGAAGAAACGGGCCAGGGCGGCCAGCAGCTCGGTGGACGGGTTGCGCTTGGTGCCCTTGCGCAGGGCCGACAGGTAGGCACCCCCCACCCTGATGCCCGGGTCCGCCTGCTTGATGGCGGTGGCGACCTCCTCGTTGGTGTACCGCCGCCCTCTGGGGCCCTCCGGGCGGATGGTGTCGAAGAGCCGGTCGAGGTTCTCGGCCAGCGTCCGACGCCCGCTTGGGTCGGGCACCGCATCCACCTCCACCACACCTGATACGACCAGGAGCTGTCACCGCATCATAACTGTTGGCATACCAGGGGGAGTTGACAGTGCGGTGATTCGAAAGCCTAGACTCACTCATCGCACCCACTCAACTACTGGTTGAGTCAGGCAGTGAGCGAGTCAACCACTGGTTCACCACCGCCCGCGTGCCCGACCGGGGAGAAGGGGATCGATGAGCACCGCGCCGAGGACGTCCGAGGAGCACGCGCCGTTCCCCTCGTGTTGTCCACGGGGCGGGCATCACCCTCCGACCGATGACCTCACCGGGTTGCTGGTGAGGAGGGCCTGGGAGATCAGGGCCTCCCAGGCCCTCGCCTTCGCCCGCAACCGACGCCGTCCGCTCTCCCTCGTCATGGGAGACCTGGACCGGTTCAAGAGCATCAACGACACCTACGGCCACCTCGCCGGGGACGCCGTGCTGCGCGCCGCGGCCGGGGTGCTGCGCCGCGTCGAGGGAGCGGTCACCGGGCGCTACGGGGGCTACGCGGGCGACGAGTTCCTGATGCTGCTGCCCGACGCCGGCGCCGCCGAGGCGATGGCCGTCGCGCGGCGCGTCCGGCGGGAGATGCGGGAGCTGTCCGTCCCGGCCCCGGTCAGCCGCGACACCACCGTGACCATCACCGGGATGACCGTCTCGCTCGGTGTCTGCGTCTGGGAGCCGGTCGGCCCCGCTCCGGGCGGGCTCTCCGACCTGCTGCTGGACTGCGACGCGGCGCTGCGCGAGGTCAAGCGCGCGGGAGGCGACGGCGTCCGCCTGGCCGGCGCTCCGGACGCCTCCGCGCCGGCGGACGATCGCCTCGTCGTCCCCCGCTCCGCCCTCCGGTCCGGCCACGAACTGCCGCACGCCGCCCGGCCGAGCTGGCTGCCGTACGGGGGGACGCACCGCGCCGTGCCCGCGGGCACCTGGTGGGACGCCGTGCGGATGCCGGGACGGACGGGGCTGAAAGTGCTCGACGCCATGCTGCGGTACGGCGACCGGCCGCCCGGTCCGGTGATAGCGGACCTGCCGGGCGAGACGGGCGAGCCGATGGCCGAGGAGGAACGGGAGGAGCGGTCGCGGGTGTACTTCCTGATCCCGCCCAGGGCCGCCGACCGCCGGGAACTGCCGGGCGCCCGGGTGCTCGGCCGGGGCTCCTACGTCGTCGTCCCCGACGCCGCCAGCCTCCGCCCGCCGGGCCTGCACTGGCTCGTCCCCCCGACCGCCGACCGCCGTCTGACCAGCATCCGGTCCCTGCTCACGGCGATGAGGTCGCTGGAGGACCCCGCCCCGGCGGCGTCCCGCCCCTAGATTCCCGTCCCGGACGGCGCGGCGACGGGACACGGGACCCTCGGGACCCGCGGCACCCATCCGGTCATCGGTCATGTACGCACTGTACGGACACCGTCCGGCGCCGGCCGCGCTTCTCCGCCGATCGTCATATGCCGTTCCGCGCGGGCGCGCGGAGAGGGGCCGGCGCGCTCAGCGCGCCGGGCGTCCGGGGTCCCGGGCGGGGTCCCAGGGCGCGACGCGGAAGAACCCGCCCTCGGCGTCGTGGTCGAAGACCAGGGCGGTGCGTCCGGCGGCGAGGCCGGCGGCGTCCGCGCCCTGCGCGCGGACCTGGACCAGCACCGTCGAGCCGTCGTCCGCGGTGATCTCGGCCTGTCCGAAGCGGTGGCTGACGTGGCCGGTGCGGATGGTGCACGTCCGGCCGACGAGACCGCGGCGGCCGATCCCCGTCTCGCGCGGCGCCCACCGGCGCAGCGGGCGGATCAGCGGCCGGGTGCCGGCCCAGGCGGTGACCAGGGCGACGGGCAGGACCAGCGCGCGCGCCAGGGCGTCCTCGGGCAGGGCGGCGCCGCTCAGTGATACGAACCAGGCAATGACGACGAGGAGCGACAGGGTGACGGCGACGGGTGCTCCGCCGAGCCCGGCGGCGGCGAACACGCCCGCGACGCCACCGACCGGCGCATCGGCGCCGATGTCCTCACCCCCGTCCAGGACATCGGCGCCCACGGCCCCGACCAGCACCGAAAGCCAGTAGGCGAGCACCACCAGGAGTCCGAACCCGAACAGGACGGCGGGGAAGTCCAGGGCTACACGCAGGAACTCGCTCATCTCTCCACCCCCTGGCGGCTGCGACGTGCCCGCATGTTGACACGCCACTGTCAAAACGCACATTGCCGGAACCTGGCAATCTTTATGTTGCGTTTACGTCCGGCAACCGGCGGAAACCCTCCACAGAACGCCCGGAACGCCGCCCTCCGTCGTCCCCGAGTCAGTACCGTCTTCGAACACGAGATCGATGATCAAGGGGAAACCATGGACATGGCGGCGTTCAACGAGCACGTGATCGAGCGGTTCCGGGCCAACCGGGGCACGGGGACGATCGACGACCGCATCGACGCCGGGAAACTGCTCCTGCTCACGCACACCGGCGCCCGGAGCGGGAAGCGCCGGACCACCCCGTTGATGTTCCTCCGCCTGAAGGGCCGGCTGTGCGTGATCGCCTCCGCCAACGGGGCGCCGCGCCACCCGGACTGGTACCACAACCTGGTCGCCGACCCGGCCGTGACCGTCGAGATCGGGGACGAGGAGTTCCCGGCGACCGCCGTCGTCCCGACCGGACGGGAGCGGGACGAGCTGTTCGAGGAGGCCGTGCGGCAGCACCCGTTCTTCGCGGAGCACCAGAGCCGGGCGGGGCGGACGATCCCGGTGGTCGAACTGCGGCGCGCGGACGCCTGATCCCGGGCGGCCCCGGCCCCGCCGGCAAGGGGCCACGCCCCCACCGGGAGGGACGCGAGGGCGGCGGGGGACGTCACCGCTCGGGCCCGTCCACGCGGAGCACCGCGCGGGCGGCCGAGGGCCGGGCACTCCGACGACGGTTTCCGGGGCGTCCCTAGAGCGGCTTCTCCGGCCAGCCCAGCAGCCGGGCGCCCATCGCGGCGGTCTCCAGGGTGTAGCGCTGGAGGCCGTCGCCGGGGTCGTAGCCGGTCAGGGCGCGGATGCGCGCCAGGCGGTAGGTCAGGGTCCGCACGCTCACGCCCAGCCGGCGGGCGGCCTCGGCGTTCACATAGCCGGCGGCCGAGCACGCCGTCAGCGTCTCCAGCAGCGGCCCGGCGCCGCCGCGGGCCTGGGTGAGCGGGCCCAGGACGGTCCGCACCAGATCGGCCATCGCCGCGCGGTCGCGCAGCAGCACGGGGAAGACCAGCAGCTCCGAGGCGTTGAGCCGGACCTGCTCCAGACCGAGCCGATCGGCGAAGTCCAGGGCCCCGAGGGCCTCCTCGTAGGAGCGGACCACACCGCTCGGTCCTCTGTGCCCGCGGCCCACCGCCACGCGCCGGGCGGGCGGATACCCCGGGCCGGGGTGCTCGGCGAGACGGACGAAGGCGTCCAGCACCGCCCGCTCGGCGCCGGCGGCGATGCACACCAGCCGCCCCTCCTTGGTGGCCAGCAGCACGTCGCGGGCCTTGAAGCGCGCCATCAGCTCGCGTTCGATGCGGCGGACGGCGGGGTGCACGTCGTCGTACTTCTCGGTGCCCGCGGCCACCGCGACCACGTGCGCGCGGGCCAGCCGCAGACCGAAGCGCTGGGCCCGCTCGGCGAGCCGGCCGAGGTCGCTGCGGCCGTAGAGCAGGTCGTCCACGAACTCGCGGCGCTCGGCCTCCTCCTGCCGCACGACCAGCCGCTGGGCCCGCTCGTGGCCCTCGCCGAGCGCGGCGACGGCGGCCTCGACGGCGGCCAGCACGGCGTCTCCGGTGCGGGCCCGCTCCACCGCGCCGGCCGACCGGGCGACCCCGGGCAGCGTGCCCCACAGCCGCCGCGTCTCGGCCAGGTAGCGGCCGACCAGCTCGCGCAGCCCGTGGCCGGCCTCGGCGGCGCGCTCCCCCGCCTCGCGGAAGGCGTCCAGCTCGGCGCGGCGCGGCAGCCGTCCGGTCTCGGAGACCTCGGCGAGGAGTTCCGGATAGCCGGCGAGAAAGGAATCGGGCACACCGCCGCGCTGCTTCATGCCGAGTCGCCCCCCGTCCTCGTCCCGTACCCGCCGGGCCGGGCCGCCCCGGCCCGGGTCACCGGCACAGCCTAGGCGAGCGGCCCCGGGGCGCGGCCGGACGGGGCGGCGGAGCGGACGCCTCCGGACGTCCCTCCCCGCGGGCATGGCCGGAGGGGGGTGCGGGTACGGTGGAAGGGGCCGCCACGCGATCACGCCCGCGCGATCGCGTGCGTCGGCTCGTTCCACAGCTTCACATCCACAGCTTCATAGGTGTGCCGGGAAGTCTGGTCGGCGACGTTTCACCCCTGTCCCTGAACCGACCCCCGAAAGGCCCCCTATGTCCCACGCCCCCCGACAGCGCACGTCCCTGTTCGGCCTGCCCCCGTTCCACGAGCGCCGCTTCCTGCTGGACGCGCTGCGCACCGAGACGGTCGGCGGCATGGTGCTGCTCGCCGCGGCCCTGGTCGCGCTGGTGTGGGCGAACTCCCCGTGGGGGGACCTGTACGAGTCCGTCCGCGACTTCCACTTCGGCATCCCCGAGCTCCACCTCGACCTGTCGGTGGGCCACTGGGCGTCGGACGGTCTCCTGACGCTCTTCTTCTTCGTCGCCGGGATCGAGCTGAAGCGCGAGCTGCTCCTGGGCGAGCTGCGGCGTCCGGCCGCGGCGGCGCTCCCGGTGGTCGCGGCGGTCTGCGGCATGGTGGTGCCCGCCCTGTTCTACGTCGCCGTCAACGCCGCGGGCGGCGGGCGGATGGACGGCTGGGCCGTGCCGATGGCCACCGACATCGCCTTCGCGCTCGGCGTGCTGGCCGTGATCGGCACCAACCTGCCCTCGGGCATCCGGGCGTTCCTCCTCACCCTCGCCATCGTCGACGACCTCGGCGCGATCATCGTCATCGCCGTCTTCTACACCTCCGCCCTCGACTTCCCGGCCCTGGCCGGGGCGCTGGCCGGGCTGGTGCTGTTCTGGTTCCTCCACCAGCGGCTGCGGGTGCGGGGCTGGTACGTGTACGTGCCGCTGGGCGTCGTGATCTGGGCGCTGATGCACATCAGCGGGGTGCACGCCACCATCGCCGGCGTGGCGATGGGCATGGTGCTGCGGGTGGTCCCGCTCAAGGGCAGCGGAGGCTACCCGACCGAGAAGGAGTCCCCGGCCGAGCGGATCGAGCACCTGGTGCGGCCCCTGTCGGCCGGCTTCGCGGTGCCGGTGTTCGCGCTGTTCTCGGCGGGCGTGAGCGTCTCCGGCGGCGCGCTGGCCGAGACCTTCCGCCAGCCCGAGGCGCTGGGCGTGATGGTCGGGCTGTTCGCGGGCAAGTTCGTCGGGATCTTCGGCGGCACCTGGCTGGCCGCCCGCTTCACCCGCGCCGAGCTCGGCGAGGACCTGGCCTGGGCGGACCTGGCGGGCGTCGCGATGCTCGCCGGGATCGGGTTCACCGTCTCGCTGCTGGTGGGCGAGCTGGCCTTCACCGACGCGGAGACCGTCGAGCACGTGAAGGCGGCCGTCCTGATCGGCTCGCTGGCCTCGGCCCTCGTCGCCTGCGTCTTCCTGCGGGTCCGCAACGCCAAGTACCGGCGGCTGTGGGAGGAGGAGAACCGGGACGAGGACCACGACAACATCCCGGACGTCTACCAGCGGCCCGCGGGCGCGGCCCGCGAGGACGCCACGGACCGCGAGGGCTGACCGGCGCCCTCCGGGAACCGGAGGACGACCACCGACGGGAACCGGCCTCGACCGCCACGGCCCGGTGGGACCTCCGGCGGGCGGACGACGGGACGGCCTCCCCGGAATTCCGGGGAGGCCGTCGGGGACGGGGAGCCGGTCCGGCTCAGTGGTTGCCGGGGAAGCCCAGGTTGATCCCGCCGCTGTCGGCCGGGTCGGGCCAGCGGGTGGTGACGACCTGGCCGCGCGTGTAGAAGTGGACGCCGTCGTTGCCGTAGATGTGGTGGTCGCCGAAGAGCGAGTCCTTCCAGCCGCCGAAGGAGTGGTAGCCGACGGGGACCGGGATCGGGACGTTGACGCCCACCATGCCCGCCTCGACCTCCATCTGGAAGCGGCGGGCGGCGCCGCCGTCGCGGGTGAAGACGGCGGTGCCGTTGCCCCACGGGGAGGCGTTGATCAGCTCGATGGCCTCGTCGTAGGTCTCGGCGCGCACCACGCACAGCACGGGCCCGAAGATCTCGTCGCGGTAGGCGTCCATCTCCGGGGTGACCTTGTCCAGCAGCGAGACGCCGATGAAGAACCCCTTCTCGTGGCCCTCGACCGTGTACCCGGTGCCGTCGACGACCACCTCGGCGCCCTGCTCGCGGGCGCCGTGGACGTAGGAGGCCACCTTGTCGCGGTGCTCGGCGGTGATCAGCGGGCCCATCTCGGAGGCGGGGTCGTTCCCGGGGCCGATGCGCAGCTTCGCGGCCCGCTCGGCGATCCGCTTCACCAGCTCGTCGCCGATGCCGCCGACGGCCACGACGACCGAGATCGCCATGCAGCGCTCGCCGGCCGAGCCGTAGGCGGCGTTGATGGCGTTGTCGGCGGCGTGGTCGAGGTCGGCGTCGGGCAGGACGAGCATGTGGTTCTTGGCGCCGCCGAGGGCCTGGACGCGCTTGCCGTGCTCCACGGCCTTCGTCTGGATGTACTTCGCGATCGGGGTGGAGCCCACGAAGCTGACGGCGGCGACGTCCGGGTGCTCCAGCAGGCGGTCCACCGCGACCTTGTCGCCGTTGACGACGTTGAGCACGCCGGCGGGCAGCCCGGCCTCGGCGGCCAGCTCGGCCAGCCGGCGGGAGGCCGAGGGGTCCTTCTCGCTGGGCTTGAGGACGAAGGTGTTGCCGCAGGCGATGGCGAGCGGGAACATCCACATCGGCACCATGGCCGGGAAGTTGAACGGGGTGATGCCCGCCACCACGCCCAGCGGCCGGCGGATGGAGGCGACGTCGACCCGGGTGGAGACCTGGGTGGACAGCTCGCCCTTGAGCTTCTCGGGGATGCCGCAGGCGAGTTCGACGATCTCCATGCCGCGGGCGACCTCGCCCAGGGCGTCGGAGTGGACCTTGCCGTGCTCGGCGGTGATCAGTTCGGCGATCTCGTCGCGGTGGGCGTCCAGCAGCTCGCGGTAGCGGAAGAGGATGGCGGTGCGCTTGGCGAGGGAGACGTCCTTCCAGGTGCGGTACGCGCGCTTCGCGGCGGCGACCGCGCGGTCGACCTCCTCGGTGGAGGCGAGGGCGACCCGGGAGGGCTGCTCGCCGGTGGCGGGGTCGTAGACGGGTCCGTACTGGCCGGAGGTGCCGTCGACGGGCTCGCCGTCGATCCAGTGGCCGATGGTCCTCATGGGTGCGGGCCTTTCGTGGCTGCGGTGGTCTGCGGGGTGCGGATGGGCGCGGGTCGGCGCGGGCGCGGGCGGGACGCGCCCGCGGTCACAGGTGGCGGCGGCGTCCGGCGACGTGGCGCTCGTACCGGGCGCGGGCCTCGACGGCGGCGGGCCGGGTGGCCGTCTCGGCGACCGGCACGTCCCACCACGCCTGCGCGGCGGGAGCCGTCCCGGCGGGGTCGGTCTCGACGTACACGCAGGTGGGCCGGTCCGAGTCGCGGGCGGCGCGCAGGGCGGCGCGCAGCTCGGCGACGGTGTCCGCGCGGACGACGTCCATGCCGAGCGAGGCGGCGTTGGCGGCGAGGTCCACCGGGAGCGGGTCGCCGGTGTAGGTGCGGTCGGCGGCGCGGTACCGGTAGGCGGTGCCGAACCGCTCGGCGCCGGTCTCCTCCGACAGCCCGCCGATGGAGGCGTAGCCGTGGTTCTGGATCAGCACCAGGTTGACGTTGACGCCCTCCTGGACGGCGGTGACGATCTCGGTCGGCATCATCAGGTAGGTGCCGTCGCCGACCAGCGCCCACACCGGGCGGTCGGGGGCGGCGAGCTTCACGCCGATGGAGGCCGGGATCTCGTAGCCCATGCAGGAGTAGCCGTACTCCAGGTGGTACTGGCGCGGGGAGCGGGCCCGCCACAGCTTGTGGAGGTCGCCGGGGAGCGAGCCGGCGGCGTTGATCACCACGTCGTCGTCGCCGACCACGGAGTCCAGCGCGCCGAGCACCTGGGTCTGGGTGGGCCGCGCGCCGTCGTCCTCGGCGGCGTAGGCGGCGTCGACGGTCTTCTCCCACGCCTCCTTGCCCGCGCGGTACTCGGCCTCGTAGGCGGCGTCCACGCGGTGGCCGCGCAGCGCCTCGGCCAGGGCCGTCAGGCCGGCGCGGGCGTCGGCGACGAGGGAGAGCGCGCCCATCTTGTGGGAGTCGAAGGACGCGATGTTGAGGTTGAGGAAGCGCACCGACTCCGCGGCGAACAGGGTGTTCGAGGCGGTGGTGAAGTCGGTGTAGCGGGTGCCGACGCCGATGACCAGGTCGGCGGTGCGCGCCAGGTCGTCGGCGACCGCGGTGCCGGTGTGGCCGACACCGCCGACGTCGCAGGGGTGGTCGTACCGCAGCGAGCCCTTGCCCGCCTGGGTGGAGGCGACGGGGATGCCGGTGGCGTCCACCAGTGCGCGCAGCGCGTCCTCGGCCTCGCTGTGGTGGACGCCGCCGCCCGCGACGATCAGCGGCCGCCGGGCGGCGCGCACGGCGGCGGCGGCCTCGGCGAGCGCGGAGGCGTCCGGTGCCGGGCGGCGCACGTGCCAGGTGCGCTCGGCGAAGAACTCCTCGGGCCAGTCGTACGCCTCGGCCTGGACGTCCTGGGGCAGGGCGAGGGTGACGGCGCCGGTGTCCACGGGGTCGGCGAGGGTCCGCATCGCCGCCAGGGCGGCGGGGATCAGCGCCTCGGGGCGGGTGATCCGGTCGAAGTAGCGGGAGAGGGGCCGCAGCGTGTCGTTGACCGACACGTCGCCCGCGTACGGCACCTCCAACTGCTGGAGCACGGGGTCGGCGGGGCGGGCGGCGAAGACGTCGCCGGGCAGCAGCAGGACGGGCAGCCGGTTGATGGTGGCCAGGGCGGCTCCGGTGACCAGGTTGGTGGCGCCGGGGCCGATGGAGGTGGTGACGGCCTGGGTGCTCAGCCGGTTGGACTGGCGGGCGTAGCCGACGGCGGCGTGCACCATCGACTGCTCGTTGCGGCCCTGGAGGTAGGGCATCGCGTCGGAGTACTCCACCAGCGCCTGGCCGAGTCCGGCCACGTTGCCGTGGCCGAAGATCCCCCAGCAGGCGCCGATCAGCCTCTGGCGGCGGCCGTCCCGCTCGGTGTACTGGGCGGCGAGGAAACGCACCAGCGCCTGGGCGACCGTCAGTCGGGTGGTGGCGGTCATCGGTCGTCCTCTTCCTGTGTCTGCGCCGGCCGGGGGGCCGACGGGGCTGCCGAGGGGGCGGTGTAGAGGGGGAGCCGGGGGTCCACGGCCTGGTCGGCCCAACTGCCGCGGATCCAGGCGTGGTCGGGGTGGTCGCAGATGAGCCAGGACCGCTCCTCGCCGGGGCCGGCCATCACGTTGAGGTAGTACATGTCGTGGCCGGGGGCGGCGATGGACGGCCCGTGCCAGCCGTCGGGGATCAGCACGACGTCGCCGCTCCTCACCTCGGCGAGCACGTCGGTGCCCTTCCCGTGGCCGGAGGGCGTCACCCGCTGGTAGCCCAGGCCGGGGGCGTCGGGGTTGCCGGCGGCCGGCGCGATCTCGAAGTAGTAGACCTCCTCCAGCTCCGACTCCTCGCCGGGACGGCACTCGTCGTGCTTGTGCGGCGGGTAGGAGGACCAGTTGCCGCCCGGGGTGAGCACCTCGACGGCGATCAGCCGGTCGGCCTCGAAGACGTCGGCGGCGGCGAAGTTGTTGACCTGCCGCGAGCAGGCGCCGCTGCCGCGCAGCTCGACGGGCACGCCGGAGGCGGGTCCGTAGCGGGCCGGCAGGCGCCGCTCGCAGCGGGCGCCGGTGAGCGCGAAGCGTCCGCCGGCGGCGCCGGCGATCCGCACCCGGGCGTCGCGCGGCGCGTACGCGAAGTCGGTGACGCCGCTGAACACGTCCTCGCGGCCGTGCAGTTCGAAGGTGTGGGTGCCGCCGTCGGCGTCCTCGACCGTCACCGTGCAGCCGCCGGAGAGCGGCAGCACGATCCACTCGCTGTCGCCCGCGGCGAACTCGTGCTCGCTCCCGGCCGCCAGGGGGAGCACCCGCAGGGAGGAGTACCCCCAGCCGGCGCGTTCGGGGTCGACGTCCAGGGCGTACGGCCCCGAGGCCGCGCTGCCGGCCGGAAGGTGGAACCCGTCGGCGGGCCGTGTGTCCGTGTGCGTGGTCATGCGCTTCCTCTCCTGGTCCTCTCCCCTGGTCCTCTCGCCCGGTTCCCCCGGCTCACAGCAGCCCGACGGCGGTGTCCACGGCGCGCTCCACGTCCCCGTCGACGGGGTAGAGCAGGGAGCGTCCGACGACCAGGCCCTGGACGGTCGGCAGCCGCAGCGCCTTGCGCCACTTCTCGTACATCCCCTCCTGGTCCCCGGTGACCTCGCCACCGAGCAGGACGGCGGGCAGGGTGGAGGTCTCCATGACCTCGGCCATGTCGTCCGGGTCGGCGGTGACGGGCACCTTGAGCCAGGTGTAGGCGGAGGTGCCGGCGAGGCCGGAGGCGATGGCGATGGACTTGGTCACCGCCTCCGCGCCGAGGTCGTTGACGACCCTGCCGTCCACCCGGCGCGAGATGAACGGCTCGACGAAGACGGGGAGCCGGCGCTCGGCCATCTCGTCGATGACGCGGGCGGTGGTCAGCAGCGTGGACAGCGAGCCGGTGTCGTCGTAGTCGATGCGCAGCAGCAGCTTGCCCGCGTCGAGGCCGAACCGCTCGATGTCCCGGGGGCGGTGGCCGGTGAAGCGGTCGTCGAGTTCGAAGGCGGAGCCGGCCAGACCGCCGCGGTTCATCGAGCCGATGGCGACCTTGTTCTCCAGGGCGCCCAGCAGGAGGAGGTCCTCCAGGATGTCCGCGGTGGCCAGGACGCCGTCCACGCCGGGGCGGGAGAGGGCCAGGCAGAGCCGCTCCAGCAGTTCGAGGCGGTTGGCCATGGCCAGTTTCCTGCCGCCGACGGAGAGCGCGCCGCGCGCGGGGTGGTCCGCCGCGATGATCATCAGTCGGCCGCTGTCGCCCACCAGGGGCCGGCGCGCGCGCCGCTCGGCTGCCTCGGCGATGGCCTCGGGGTGCCGGGCGCGCACCTTCACGAGGTCGGAGATGCTGATGCTCAAGGGGGTTCTCACTTCCGTGCGCGCAGGAGGTCTTCGACCTCGGACTCGGTGGGCATCGCCGAGGAACAGGCGAGCCGGGAGGCCACGAGCGCTCCGGCGGCGTTGGCGTAGCGCATGGTGTGCTCCAACTCCCACCCCGCGAGCAGGCCGTGGCAGAGGGAGCCGCCGAAGGCGTCCCCCGCGCCGAGCCCGTTGACCACCTCGACGGGGTGCGGGGGCACCTCGGCGGTGGTGCCGTCGCGGTGGACGGCGAGGACGCCCTTGGGTCCCTGCTTGACGACGGCCAGTTCGACGCCAGCGTCCAGCAGCGCCTGTGCGCAGGCGCGCGGTTCGCGTACGCCGGTGGCGACCTCGCACTCGTCGAGGTTGCCGACGGCCACGGTGGCGTGCCGCAGGGCCTCGGTGTAGTGGGGGCGGGCCGCCTCGGGGCCCTCCTTCCAGAACATCGGGCGCCAGTCGAGGTCGAAGACGGTGGCGGTCTGCTCCGCCCCCGCGGCGCGCGCCTCGGCGCGGGCCCGCAGGGCGGCGAGGGTGGCGGAGCGGCTGGGCTCCTCGCACAGCCCGGTGCCGGTCATCCAGAAGATCCGGGCGGACGAGACGGCTTCCAGGTCCAGTTCGTCGGCGCGGATCTCCAGGTCGGGCGCCTTGGGCAGGCGGTAGAAGTACAGCGGGAAGTCGTCCGGCGGGAAGATCTCGCAGAAGGTGACGGGCGTCGGGTACGCCTCGACGGGGGTCGCCCAGCGGTCGTCGACGCCGAACTCCTTCAGCGCCTGCCGGCAGTAGTCGCCGAACGGGTCCCGTCCGGTGCGGGTGACGACCGCGCTGCCGCGGCCGAGCCGTGCGGCGGCGACGGCGACGTTGGTGGCGGAGCCGCCGAGGAACTTCCCGAAGGACTCCACCTGTGCCAGCGGGACACCGGTCTGCAGCGGATAGATGTCCACTCCGATCCGGCCCATCGTGATGACGTCGAACGGCTCGGCCATGGGTGTCCCTTCGAGGAGCGTGTCGGGGGCGGGTCCCTCCACATGTAGACGTGCCCGGAACCCCTGTCAATGCTTTGTCCTTACATAAGGACGTCTAGACTCTCCTCCATGCGCAATGTTATCGGCCTGTTACGTCAAGATGAAGTGTTGTCATGACAAAGTATTGACAGCTGAGCACTCAGGGAGTTGGCTCCCTCAGCACGGAGGCGTTTCCGGCCCACTGACCGAAAATGTCTCCCCGGCCCCCGGGACGCGCTCCTCCCCCACGGCCCGGTCGGCCCGGCCCCTCTCCGTATCACTTCACCCAGCGAGGTGCAGGACGACATGAACCGCACCACCCGTAACTCCCGCAGAACCGCCCTCATAGCCGCCTGCGCGGCGGGCGTTCTGGTCCTCGCCGGCTGCTCCAGCAGCTCCGGCGGGAAGAAGGCGCAGGAAGCCCAGGAAGGGGTGTCCGCGGGCAAGGCGGACACCCCTCGCATGAAGATCGCCCTGGTCACCCACGCCGCCCCCGGCGACACCTTCTGGGACCTGGTGCGCAAGGGCGCTCAGACGGCGGCCGCCAAGGACAACGTCGAGCTGGTCTACTCCAGCGACCCCAAGGCGTCCGAGCAGGCCAACCTGGTGCAGAACGCCATCGACCAGAAGGTGGACGGCATCGCCGTCACCCTGGCCAAGCCCGACGCCATGAAGTCCGCCGTCGAGAAGGCCCGCAAGGCCGGCATCCCGGTCGTCGCCCTCAACGCCGGCCTGGAGGCGTGGAAGGAGCAGGGCATGCTCTCCTTCTTCGGGCAGGACGACCGGGTCGCGGGCGAGGCGTTCGGCGAGAAGCTCAACGAGCTGGGGGCCAAGCGCAGCCTCTGCGTGATCCACGAGCAGGGCCACGTGGGCCTGGAGGGACGCTGCGCCGGCGTCGAGGAGACCTTCGAGGGCGAGACCGAGACCCTCTACGTCAACGGCACCGACATGCCGTCGGTGAAGTCCACCATCTCGGCGAAGCTGCGCCAGGACTCCTCCATCGACTACGTCGTCACCCTGGGCGCGCCCTTCGCCATGACCGCGGTCCAGTCGGTGGACGAGTCGGGCAGCAAGGCCAAGATCGGCACCTTCGACCTCAACAAGGACCTGGTCGGGGCGGTCGAGAAGGGCGACATCGAGTTCGCCGTGGACCAGCAGCCCTACCTCCAGGGCTACCTGGCCGTCGACGCCCTGTGGCTCTACGAGAACAACGGCAACTACAGCGGCGGTGGCCAGGAGCCGGTCCTCACCGGCCCGGCGTTCGTCGACAAGACCAACGTCAAGGACATCGCCGAATTCGCCCAGAAGGGCACCCGGTGATCGACATGACCCAGGCAGCCACCCCGGCCGCCCCCGCCCCCGCCGCCGCGGCGGGGGCGCCGGCCCCGGCCAAGGACGGACGCACCGCCGAGCGCTCGCTGCTGCGCCGGCTGCTGGGCCGTCCCGAGATCGGCGCGCTCATCGGCGCGATCGTCGTCTACGTCTTCTTCTTCGCCGTCGCCCCGACCTTCCGCCAGGTCGACTCCATGGCCACGGTGCTCTACCAGGCGTCGACCATGGGCATCATGGCGCTGGCCGTGGCCCTGCTGATGATCGGCGGCGAGTTCGACCTGTCCGCCGGCGTCGCGGTGACCAGCTCCGCGCTGACGGCGGCCATCCTCAGCTTCCAGCTCACCCTGAACGTCTGGTCGGGCGTCCTCGTCGCCCTGGTCCTCTCCCTCGCCGTCGGCGCGTTCAACGGGTTCCTCCTGATCAAGACGGGGCTGCCGAGCTTCCTGGTCACGCTCGGCACCTTCCTGATGCTCCAGGGCCTCAACCTGGCGATCACCAAGCTGTTCACCGGCAACGTCGCCAGCGACTCCATCCGCGACATGGACGGCTTCGAGCAGGCCAAGGCGGTCTTCGCCTCGGAGATCACCATCGCCGGGGTCGACGTCAAGATCACCGTGCTCTGGTGGCTGCTCTTCGCGGCGTTCGCCACCTGGCTGCTGCTGCGCACCAAGTACGGCAACTGGATCTTCGCGGTCGGCGGCAACCAGGACAGCGCCCGCGCCGTCGGCGTCCCCGTGACCTTCACCAAGATCACGCTGTTCATGGGCGTCGGCTTCGCCGCCTGGTTCGTCGGGATGCACCTGCTGTTCTCGTTCAGCACCGTCCAGGCGTCCGAGGGCGTCGGCAACGAGTTCCTCTACATCATCGCCGCGGTGATCGGCGGCTGCCTGCTCACCGGTGGCTACGGCTCCGCGGTCGGAGCGGTGATCGGCGCCTTCATCTTCGGCATGGTCTCCCAGGGCATCGTCTACGCGAACTGGAACCCGGACTGGTTCAAGTTCTTCCTCGGCGTGATGCTCCTGTTCGCCACCCTCGTCAATCTGTGGGTCCGCCGCTCGGCGACCAGGAGGTGACTCCCATGGAAACCGGCGCAACCGCCGCAACCACCGAAACCCCCGAAACCCCCGCCCGGGGGAAGGCCGGCGCCGCCGGCGACCCGATCGTCGTCCTGCGGAACGTCGGGAAGTCCTACGGCAACGTCCACGCGCTGCGCGGGGTGGACCTGGAGGTGCGCCCCGGCCGGGTGAGCTGCGTCCTCGGCGACAACGGCGCGGGCAAGTCCACCCTGATCAAGATCGTCTCCGGGCTGCACCAGCACACCGAGGGCGAGTACCTCATCGACGGCGAGCCGGTGCGGCTCACCGGCCCCCGCGAGGCCCTGGACCGCGGCATCGCCACGGTCTACCAGGACCTGGCCACCGTGCCGCTGATGCCGGTGTGGCGGAACTTCTTCCTCGGCTCGGAGCTCACCCGCGGCCCCTGGCCCCTGCGGCGGCTGGACATCGCGCGGATGAAGAGCGTCGCCGACCAGGAGCTGCGCAACATGGGCATCGTCCTGGACGACCTGGAGCAGCCCATCGGCACCCTCTCCGGCGGCCAGCGGCAGTCCGTGGCCATCGCGCGCGCCGTCCACTTCGGCGCCCGGGTGCTGATCCTGGACGAGCCGACGGCGGCGCTGGGCGTCAAGCAGTCCGGTGTGGTGCTGAAGTACATCGCCGCCGCCCGCGAACGCGGCCTGGGCGTCATCTTCATCACCCACAACCCGCACCACGCCTACATGGTCGGCGACCACTTCACGGTGCTGCGCCTGGGAGCGGTCGAACTGAGCGCCCCGCGCGCGGAGATCGCCCTGGAGGAGCTCACCCACCACATGGCGGGCGGAGCCGAACTGGCCGCGCTCAAGCACGAACTGGCCCAGGTCGGCGGCGTGGACGTGGAGGGGCTGCCGGACGAGGCCGCGCCGTCCGCCGGGTCCTCCGGCACCCGCGCCTGA
The DNA here is from genome assembly GCF_039533145.1 of Streptomyces macrosporus. Classification (NCBI taxonomy): domain Bacteria; kingdom Bacillati; phylum Actinomycetota; class Actinomycetes; order Kitasatosporales; family Streptomycetaceae; genus Streptomyces; species Streptomyces macrosporus. Next base: position 3,918 of record NZ_BAAASZ010000019.1, on the reverse strand, counting down.
CCCGCGCCCCGGACCGCGCCGCACGTCCGGGACGCGGGCCGGGAGCCCGCCGGCCGGATCGCCGCGCTCCCCGGTCCGCGGGCGCGGCACCCGGCGGCCCCGGCCACGCACCGACAGCCCCACCGACCCCAGGAGACCCGCCCCCATGACCACCAACGGAACGCTCGGCGTCGCGGTGATCGGCACCGGCAAGATGGGCGCCGACCACGTCCGCCGCATCGACGCCGTCATCAGCGGGGCCCGCGTCGCCGCCGTGGCGGACATCGACGGCGACCGGGCGGAGGCGCTCGCCAAGACCGTCGAGGGCTGTACCGCGTACACCGACCCGGCGGCCGCGATGGCCTCCCCGGACGTGGACGCGGTGCTCATCGCCTCCCCCGGCCCGGCCCACGAGGAGGCGCTGCTGACCGCCTTCGAGCACGACCTCCCGGTGCTGTGCGAGAAGCCCCTCACCCCGGACCCCGAGTCCGCGCTGCGGGTGCTGGAGGCCGAGCAGCGGCTGGGCCGGCGCCGGGTGCAGGTCGGTTTCATGCGGCGCTTCGACTCCGAGTACATGCGGCTGAAGAGGACGCTGGCGGAGGGGCACCTGGGCCGCCCGCTGATGCTGCACTGCCGCCACCGCAACGTCTCGGTGCACCCGTACTTCACCGCCGAGATGCTGATCACCGACTCCGTGGCGCACGAGATGGACTGCACCCGCTGGCTGCTGGAGCAGGAGATCACCGCCGTCACCGTGCTCCGCCCGACCCCCAGTTCCCTCTCCCCCGAGCAGTTGAACGACCCCCAGCTGGTGATCTTCGAGACCGACGGCGGCGCGCTCGTCGACGTGGAGATCTTCGGCAACTGCGGCTTCGGCTACCAGGTGCGCACCGAGGCCGTCTGCGAGCGGGGCACCGCCCGCATCGGCGACGACCACGGCATGTTCACCAACGCCGCCGGCCGCTGGGGCGGCGAGATCGCCCAGGACTACGTGGAGCGCTTCGCGGACGCCTACGACCGCGAGGTGCAGCAGTGGGTGGACGCCACCCGGCGCGGCGAGGTCGTCGGCCCCAGCGCCTGGGACGGCTACGCGGTGGCCGCCGTCAGCCGGGCCGGCGTCACCGCGCAGGCCACCGGGCGGCGCACCGTCGTGGAGATGATCGAGCGCCCCGCGTTCTACGCCCCCGACCGTCGATGAGCCACCCGGCCGGGACGCGCCGCACCCGTCCCGGCCGGTCGAGCAGGCGAGCGGCCCTCCCCTGTTCCGTTCGCCTACCGGGGCCGGATCCCACCGGGATCCGGCCCCTCCCTTTCTCCCGTCCTCCCGGCGCCCCTTCCCCGCGCTTCCGTGTCACCTCCGTCACGGCTGTCACAGTCGTGCGAAACCACCGTCACAGTCGGCCGACAGAACCTCCCGCACCGTGACGCGCGGTGACGGAACGGACACAGGGTGGTCCACGACCGCTGTCACCGCCCCCACGGAGGTGCCCTTGTCCACGACGGATCCGACGGACCGCCGCCTGTGGTCGTACCGGGAGATCGCCGCGCACATCGGGGTCAAACCGGAGACCGTACGCTCGTACCGGAAGCACGGTCTGCTCCCGCCGCCCGACACGGTGGAGGGCGGACGGCCGTACTGGTTCGCCGACACCGTCCGCGCGTGGGTGGCCCGTCGCCCCGGAAGCCGCCGCGGTCGCCGGGACTGACCCCCGACGACACCCGGCCCCCGCACCGGAAATACCCCCCAAGGGTATGATGTTGTCATTGCCGGGAACGCGTACCCACGCGCAGCCCGTGCGTTTCCGAAGACTCCGAGGGAGTACACGCCATGAGCACCGTCACCACCACCTACAAGATCACCGGCATGACCTGCGGCCACTGCGAGGGCGCGGTCACCGCCGAGATCTCCGGGATCGACGGCGTCACCGACGTGAAGGCCGTCGCCTCCACCGGCCTGGTGACCGTCGTCTCCACCGGCGAGCCGAACGACGAGGCCGTGCGCGCCGCCGTCGACGAGGCGGGCTACGAGCTCGTCGGCCGGGCCTGACCCCCGCCGACACTCCGACCCCCGCCGGGCCGTACCGCCGCGCCCCCGTCCTCCGGCGCGGCCCGCGGTGCGGCCCGGCCTCCTCCCGGGAGACACCATGAGCAGCACGACCTCCGAGGCGCCGGCGTCCACCACCGAGATCGAACTCGCCATCGGCGGGATGACCTGCGCCTCCTGCGCCGCCCGCGTCGAGAAGAAGCTCAACCGGATGGACGGCGTGACCGCCACGGTCAACCTCGCCACGGAGAAGGCCCGCGTCGCCTACACGGGCGGGGTGACCGTGGAGGACCTGATCGCCACGGTCGAGAAGACCGGCTACACGGCCCGGCTCCCCGAGCCGCCCGCCCCCGAGAAGCCGGACGCCGGCCGGGAGGGCGCCACGGACGGCGGCGACCGCGAGCCGGACGCGCTGCGCCGGCGCTTCCTGGTCTCGCTGACGCTGTCGCTGCCGGTCGTGCTGCTGTCGATGGTCCCCGCCCTGCAGTTCGACAACTGGCAGTGGCTCTGCCTGACCCTCGCCGCGCCCGTGGTGGTCTGGGGCGCGCTGCCCTTCCACAGGGCCGCCTGGACCAACCTCCGGCACGGCTCGGCCACCATGGACACCCTGGTCTCGGTGGGCACGCTCGCCGCCTTCGGCTGGTCGCTGTGGGCGCTGTTCCTCGGCGACGCCGGGATGCCCGGGATGCGGCACGGCTTCGAGACGACCGTCTCCCGCGCGGACGCCTCCTCGACCCTCTACCTGGAGGTCGCGGCCGGGGTGACCACGTTCATCCTGCTCGGCCGTCTGCTGGAGGCGCGCTCGAAGCGGAGCGCGGGCGCGGCCCTGCGCGCCCTGCTGGACCTGGGCGCCAAGGACGTGACCGTCCTGCGCGCCGGCCGCGAGGAGCAGGTCCCCGTCGCCGAGCTGAGGGTCGGGACGCGCTTCGTGGTCCGTCCCGGCGAGAAGATCGCCACGGACGGCCGGGTGGTGGAGGGCGCCTCCGCCGTGGACGCCTCGATGCTCACCGGCGAGTCGGTGCCGGTGGACGTCTCGGTGGGCGACGCGGTGACCGGGGCGACCGTCAACACCTCCGGACGGCTGGTCGTGGAGGCCACCCGGGTCGGCGCGGACACCCAACTCGCCCGGATGGCGAAGCTGGTCGAGGACGCGCAGAGCGGCAAGGCCGAGGTGCAGCGGCTCGCCGACCGCGTCTCGGCGGTCTTCGTCCCCGTCGTCCTGCTGATCTCCCTGGGCACGCTCGGCTACTGGCTCGGCACCGGCGGGGGGCCGGCCGCCGCGTTCACCGCCGCCGTGGCCGTCCTGATCATCGCCTGCCCGTGCGCCCTGGGCCTGGCCACGCCGACCGCGCTGCTGGTGGGCACCGGACGCGGCGCCCAGCTCGGCATCCTCATCAAGGGCCCCGAGGTGCTGGAGTCCACCCGCCGCGTGGACACCGTCGTGCTGGACAAGACCGGCACCGTGACCACCGGACGGATGGAGCTGCGGGACGTCGTCGCCGCCGAGGGCACCTCCGAGGAGGAGCTGCTGCGGCTGGCGGGCGCCCTGGAGCACGCCTCCGAGCACCCGATCGCGCGGGCGATCGCGGCGGGCGCGCAGGAGCGCGTGGGGGCGCTTCCGGAGGTCGAGGGCTTCGAGAACATCGCCGGGCTCGGCGTCCGGGGCTCCGTCGACGGCCGCAAGGTCCTCGTCGGCCGGGAGAGGCTGCTCACGGAGAACGCCCTGGAGACGCCCCGGGAGCTCGCCGAGGCCCGCGCCGCCGCCGAGGCGGCCGGCCGCACCGCGATCACGGTCGCCTGGGACGGAACGGTGCGCGGTGTGCTGACGGTGGCCGACGCGGTGAAGGAGACCAGCGCCGAGGCCGTCGCCCGGTTCCGCGCCCTCGGCCTCACCC